>CAJQGR010000092.1 GCA_905477785.1 uncultured Hellea sp. | reverse complement strand
TGCCAGCATAATTCTATCTTCGATAGCCCCTGCAAATGGAGTTGACCCATTCTTAAGTAGGTTATCTAATAATCAAAAAAAGATAATGAATAATGCACAGTGGGTAGGGTATCTATCTGCAACAAGCGTTTATGGAAACAAGAATGGCCAATGGGCTTTTGAAGATGAACTTCTAAATCCATCTTCAATAAAAGGAAAAGAGAGACTTAATGCTGAGCTTCAGTGGTTGGAGATGGGCGCGCCTGTTCATATTTTCCGCTTAGCAGGGATATATGGACCCAATAGGAATAATTTTTGTAAACTAAAGCAAAATAAAGCGCAAAATATAATAAAAGAAGGTCATGTAACAAACAGAATTCATGTTGAAGACATAGCTAGCGCTATTTTAACTTCTATCGCTAATCCGGATCCATTTAAAATTTACAATGTTTCAGATGGAAATCCTGCCCCCCCACAAGATATTATGAACTTTTCTGCCCAACTCTTAGATATAGTCCCACCGCCTCTGATTGAATACGGACAGGTAGAATTATCATTTAAAAAGGATATTTATTACCAAGAAACAAAAAGAGTAAGTAATAATAGAATCATCAATGAGCTAAGATGGAATCCCCGATACTCAAATTATCGTTCAGGTCTTATGCATTCCCTTAAGATTGAAAATGACGAAGTCGATACGATATATTTATCAGGTCACTTCGATGTTGCAAAGCAACATATCCAAGAGACACTATTATTGCTACCCGAACATATTAAGCTATCAAGAGAAGAAAAGGGGTGTTTAGATTTTAGGGTTACTCAGTCCAAAAAAACTGAGGGGCGTTTTCAAGTGTTTGAAAAGTTTAATTCCAAAAGAGCATATTTATATCATCAAAAACGAATTAAAAATAGCAAATGGAAAAATATTATGAAAAAACTTAAAAGAGATTATGAAATTATAGGTTTAGACACTATATAAATAATGTAATAATCTTAAACTGATCAAATTTTGTGAGAATAGTATGGCGGCAACTGCAGATGTAGCCCATCACATCGTTAATGTGCTCCCTTTTAAAATTGCACTTATTGGTGTTCTGGGAATCGGAGCTCAATGGTTAGCCTGGAGGCTACAAAGACCTGCAATTGTACTCATGGCTATAGCTGGGCTTTTATTTGGACCATTAATAGGTTGGCTACTTAGTTTTAATATACCCCTCTCTATTACCACAGGATTAGAACTATTTCATCTTGACCCAATAAAAGATTTTGGTGACCTTTACCGACCGATGATAGGATTGGCGGTTGCTATAATACTATTTGAAGGTGGTATGACCTTGCGTTTTAAAGATCTAGGAGACGCTTCACATGCCGTAATAAGAATGGTTATAGTTGCAGGCCCAATCGCCTGGCTTTTAGGTACTTTTGCAGCACATTATATAGTTGGGTTGCCATGGGATATATCCGCAATGGTAGGAGGATTATTTGTAGTTACAGGTCCAACTGTTATAATGCCGCTTTTAAGGCAAGCTCACTTAAAATCCAGACCCGCTAACGTTCTCAAATGGGAAGGCATAGTAAACGATCCTTTAGGTGCACTATTTGCTGTAGGCGGATATGAATTTATAAGGTTCACACAGTCGGAAGCTTCTATTTATTTAGCTTTTGGAAAATTAGCATTTGCTGCAATTTTAGGTACCATTCTAGGAATTATTTCTGGCTATGGTTTGGCTTCGGCCTTTAGAAGAGGTCATATTCCAGAATATTTAAAAGCTCCTGTAGTTTTAGCATGGGTGCTAGCAATTTACGTACTTGCCAACAATATGGCAGATGAAACAGGGCTCTTGGCCGTTACAGCCCTCGGAATGACAATGGCAAATACAAAATTTGCTGCAATGGTTGAAATGCGAAGATTTAAAGAAAATATAGCTATTATTTTAGTTTCGGGAGTTTTTGTAATACTCACAGCCACCTTAACTCCAGATATCTTAAAAGCTTTTTTAACTGATTGGCGTGTATTAGCTTTTGTTCTAACTATGATGTTAGTCGTTAGACCCGTTGCAGTTATGCTCTCAACATCATTATCCGGACTACATTGGAAAGAAAGTTTATTAATATCCATAATAGCGCCTAGGGGTGTAGTAGCCGTTGCTGTAGCAGGGCTTTTTGCTGCTGAGTTAATCGCATTAGGAAGGCCGGAAGGCGCATTATTTGTACCACTAGCCTTTGCTTTAGTTTTTGCCACTGTGCTTTTCGCCGGCTTCTCAATAGGGCCTATATCCAAGTACTTGGACCTTGCGGCAGGCGGAGGAGACGGTGTTATGATAGTTGGCGCAAATCCATGGTCTTTAGGATTAGCAAAAGCCCTAAAAGAGATGGATATAAAGGTTCTTGTTGCAGATACTAATTGGCAAAGATTACGAGGTGCAAAGCTACAGGGGCACGCTACATTCCACGGTGAGGTTTTATCAGAAAATGCTGACTTCAGGCTTGATCACACTGCTTTTAATTATTTAATATCCGCCACTCCAAATGATGCTTACAATGCATTAGTCTGTGTAGAGTTCGCACCAGAACTTGGCAGGCATAGGGTTTTCCAAGTTACATCAGATGATAATAATGAAGACGACGCAGATACCATCGCATTCACATCAAGAGGAAGAACTCTAACGTCCCGGAAGAGAAGCTTTGATGCATTAACAAAAGACTGGTGGGAAGGATGGAGGTTTAGATCCACGAATCTCTCTGCAGAGTACACACTTGATGACTTATATAAGGACAGGGGTGATGACCTGGATCTGATTTTAGCTAAAAAACCAGAAGGAGGACTTGAATTTATTCAACCCGGAAAAGAAGCTAAAGCTGAAGGCACTATGGTACTTAGCTTCTGTCCTGTTAAAGATAAAGATGGTCGCGGGTCAGGAGCAAAAGAACTAGGTTTAGTCGGGCCTGCAGCAGCTCTGCCTGACTAACAATCTACACCCAAGCTATTAAAATCAAAATTTGGCCCCTACGGCATATAGCAAAGGTCCATTTAGTTTAAGCCACTGACGTGGTTTATTAATTTCGCCATAAATTTCAGAGCAGACATTCCAAAACGATTTACTATGGTTTGCTTCGATCAAATGGGCACATTCATGAGCAGCTACATAATTTAAAACATATTTAGGAGCACAAATTAATCGCCAGCTATAATTTATATTACCCAAACCATTTCTTGTGATACAGCTCCCCCACCTTGTTGCGGTATCTCGAATGCTTATCTTATTAATTTTTCTATGAAGCTTGCTTGCATAATATATAGATGCATTATCTAAATCTGACCTAGCTTCACTTATTAATATCCTTCTTATACGACCAGAAAAAGTCGAAATATCAGGTGAATATACATTTATTATTTGCCGTTCGTGATCTATTTTAAATCCTTTTGGTGAAGAAATACGGTTTAAAAGGTATAATTTACCATGAAACATTATAAAACCGCCTACTTCAAAGGGCTGGGCTGGAGGAAGTAATTCTAATTGTTGCGTAATCCACAGCTTATTCTTTTCTACAAAATTTTTAGCAGTTGGTAATGCTTTGAGACCTGGAACAGTTACCTTAATATTTCTTTCTTTTGGGTTAACCTTTAAAGTTACCCGTTTGGCACGCAAAGAATTACTGTAAACAACATTTAGTTTAGCATCAGTGTAAATATAAGTGCCACTATCTAACGCCAATTTCAGATCCCACTTAAATTAAAAAGTTTTAATATTGTTGTTACTATACAAAATGTATTTATTTCAGCATATTCTAGATGTATTTCTCAAGAAAGGCCAATATGAATATTGCACAGAAAATTTTAATTATATATGTCGTTATATTATTATTTTTATTAGGTGGCTGCACCGCGCAAGATAAAAGCAATAACCCTTCTGCTAAAAAATCTACCATAATTTATAATGATATTAGTAACTTTGAAAGTTTTGAAAAGTATTTCGTTCTAAAAGAGAGAGAAATATCAGAAACTGAAATTAACAATGTTATAAAAGCAATATCAGCTATTAACCCGAACTTATTATCCACTTCTTCGTCGGTCCCAGAAAATTCAAATGGTAATTTTGTTTTTAATAATCCCACTTTAAATAAGTCCCTTACTATAAAACAAATTAAACTGCAGGGCGCTCACATGCAAAAAGGAATTTTATCTTTTGACCGCATAGACTTATCAGACATTAAATTTGAAAGCAGATCAAATGAAGCTATATCAGTTGAAAACATAACCATTATTTCACCAAAGTTAGAAACAGCAAATTTAATTTTACTATCCCTTCAGGATAGTCAAAAAACAAAAGAAAACGAGTTTAAGTTAAATGATCTTTTAAAACAAGGCGGTCAGGCATTAGCAATTAAAGATTTCTCTATTTCGAACGAGCACGGAACTTATAAAATTGGTAGTATTATTTGGGGAAGAGATCAAAAAAAAGAAACCTCAGACTTTCAAGTTGTGAATATTGAGTTTCTCGGTAAAGATAACATAGGAAATGGTATAGAAGCCTCTCTAAGCTCTTTCTCAATAATGGGAATATCAGGAAATCCGCTCCAAAATTTTTTAATTCCACCCAATTTAGAAAACATCTATAATAGTTTTTTAGAAACTACATTCAAACTTTATAATTCAATAGAAATTAAAGACCTTAACCTTAAAAGTGAATACGTTAATTTAAAGATTGAGGCCTTCACTAACAAGCTAACCAAGCTAAGTGGTGTAACAAAAAATCGCTATTCAAGTAGTCCCATAACAATAGAATTAAAAAACTCACCCCCTTCCAAAGAAGTTACGCGAGTATTTGAAATAATGGAGAAAATTGGCTACAAAAAAATTACTTTTCAACATAGTCAAGAGTCTGAATTAGATATTAATAACAATACTTTAAAAATAAGTAACGGATTAATTTCTGTAAATAGTGGTTTTGATTTATCTTACAATTATGACATATCAAACCTTAATAAACCAATAGACATCAAAAACAATAAAGCCAACATAAATCAGTTAAGGTTAGATGAGTTTCAATTAAGGTTTGATGACAAATCAATACTAGAGCGAGTGATAAAATTTTATGCCACAGAAGTTCGCAAAACAACACAGGATCAAGTGAAAAGCGAATTAGCAACAGTGCTTACCTTGGCACCTTTAATGACTAAAGGTCTTTTTAGTGAACTTTCTGGAGAACTATCTAGTGAATTAATTAAACTTATAAATGATGGCGGGTCACTTTCTATTATAATCAAACCTGAAAAACCGATAAGCATATCTACTATCATTAAATCTGAAAACTCAGGGCTTTCAAAGAAAGAAATAGGGTTTTCAGCTAAAGCAGAAAAGTAAAAAAAGTTACGCTTATAAATTAAATTCCAATAGAATTAATAAAATTTTATTCAGTTAATATTTGTGGTTTCCTATGGTAAATTTTTAATCCATTTGCAGTAGACATTGAGTCTGATTGAGTATTCAGCATTGTTCGCAAACGATCTAAAATTAAGGTATCTATAGTGATAATAATTCCAGTCACATAAGTTGCATATTCTGCAGAGACCCCTTGGGAAACTAAAATATCTTGCAATAACACTACAGATGCGGATGGCGTGCCTGCAGCCGCTGTAGCAAAAATCATAGATTGAAAACCGACGATTGTCATATCACCTAAGCCAATTTTAATTCCAAAAGCTTTCATAGTGTATAATGAAAGTAACAAAAGGCCGATCAATGTCCCAACCATATTAATCGTTGCTCCAATTGTATAAAAGGGTGTCGCTTCATCGGCATTAACACCTAGTTGCTCACATGCTTCACGCGTGGCTGGCAACGTAGCCATTGAGCTAGAAGTAGATACCGCGACTAATGCCTGAGGTAATACTGCACGCATCACAAAATTTATACCGCGACCTTGAATTATTGCTGTGATTATAACCATAATAACCCAGACAATCATCATAGAAAAAATATATGGAATAGTCAGATTTAAGAGTTTTACTAAATTTTCAAAACCACCGGGCTTATTCAATGCTAAAGTAATAGACCCAAAAACTGCCAGCGGGATTGTATATTGAAGAAATTTTCTAAACCCCTTTATAAAAAGATCAGAAATTTTATCAGCATGCTCACCAAGTCCCGCAGTCTTCAACGCACCTCCTAGCACCAATCCAGCATAAATAGAGATCATTAGAGCTGAAGTTAACACACCATAAATTTTTAACAAAAAAGGCATTTCTTTAATTGAACCAGATCCATTGCCTTCACTTGGTAAGGCTAGCCCTATATCAAGCCCTGAAAATAAAATAAAAGCACCAATTCCAACCGCCATACCAATTAATGAAAAGCAAAGAAAAAAACTAAAAACCCTAATAAATTTTGCACCTAAACCTCCTGTGGATATAGCTAAGGAAGAACCAATTGATAGAATAATAAGGGCATACATTAATGGCTTTAAAGGAACAAATAATGCATCTTTAGCTAGTCCAGCAATTGATTTAGAGACAAAAACATCTCCCATCATTATAGGTGATGAAAGTGCGGAAAAACCCATAACCCAGCACACCATTGCAGCAGTAGCTGAAAGAAAAACCAATAAAAGAAGCGGAATGTTGTGAATTTTGTCCATAATATTATCCTAATCTAAAATAGCAGTACTATCTTTCACATAACAGCAAATTAGGCCAATGAAAAATTTAAGCAACGCTTATCTATCTATAATACTAAAAGTAGATAAAGATTGTTTACAGCTCTGGGTAAGCACATATATACTCGCTTAATGGATTTTTATATCATGAACGGCGCAGGAAATAGATTTGCTATCTTTGATGCAAGAGGCACTTTAGGCTTTCAAGTCTCAAAAGAAATAGTAATCAACTTTTGTGCTCAGAAATCCACTCAAATGGGAGAAAAAGGAGCGGATCAACTTATAATTATCCGCGAACCTAGGTCAAAAAAATCTAAAGTATTCATGGAAATCTGGAATCAAAAGGGATTTGAAGTAAATGCGTGTGGGAATGCTACTCGATGTGTAGCTTGGATTTACATGCAAGAAGCCAAATGTACATCTATGGTACTTGAAACCAAAGCAGGACTATTATCCTGCAAATTAGTTGGTGACAGTAAGGTTACAGTTGATATGGGCAAACCCAAGCTAGAATGGAAACAAATTCCACTAGCAAAAAAAATAGATACAAAATTACTTAATATTAAATTTGATTTAAATAATTATAAAACTATTGGCTACCCAGCAGCAGTTAATATAGGTAATCCCCATTGTGTATTTTTTATCAAAGACTTCAAAGATATTGATTATAAAAAAATAGGTGCAAGAATTGAATTCCATCCAATATTTCCAGAACAAGCAAATATTGGGTTTGTTAAAATAATCAGTAAAAATATGATACAACTCAAAGTTTGGGAACGAGGCGTGGGAATGACATTGGCTTGTGGAACGGGAGCATGTGCAGCTGTTGTAGCGGCAGTTCGGCAAAAAAAAATTAACAATAAAGTTAAAGTTCAGGTTGATGGTGGTGAATTATTCATAGAATGGAATAAAAATACACAGCATGTACTAATGACTGGACCTGTAAAACTGGAACATAAAAAAGTAATTAAAAATTATTTTTAAATCTTCTACTGGACTTGACCCCTCTAACATTAAAGACCAAATAGCAGAAATGTCAAAAGAGACTACAGTCATAACACTCGGATGCAGACTTAATGCATATGAAAGTGAAGTAATGGCAGGCCATGCTTTAGACTCAGGGTTAGAGAATTCGATTATTATAAATACATGTGCGGTAACAAAAGAAGCTGTCCGCAGTTCTCATCACGCAATCAGAAAAGCTAAAAAAGAAAACCCCAAATGCAATATCATTGTTACAGGTTGTGCAGCTCAAATAAACCCAGAGGCATTTTCTAAAATGTCTGAGGTGGATGTAGTTATCGGAAATAATGAAAAAATGATCGCAGTGAACTTTGAGCCAAACAACCTAATGCTAGGCAATCCTATTAAAGTAAATGATATCATGTCAGTTAAAGAGCTTGCCCCGCAACTAATATCGGGCGGCAATCGAAACTTCACAAAAACTCAAAATAGAACTCGCGCTTTTTTACAAATTCAGAATGGTTGTGATCATAGATGCACTTTTTGTATAATACCATATGGGCGCGGGCAAGCAAGATCGACCCCAGCAGGATCTGTTGTATCGCATGTACAATCACTAGTTTTACAAGGCTACAAAGAAATAGTATTAACAGGGGTAGATTTATCTTCATGGGGGCAAGACCTACCAAGAAAGCCTCCTTTAGGTGATCTAATAA
>CAJQGR010000091.1 GCA_905477785.1 uncultured Hellea sp. | reverse complement strand
AGGTTATTCTTAGAAAATAGTCAAAATAGCCTAGATCAGATGGAGTGGTGGTATCATGATTACGCCTTAACACAGATGTATGGAGCCCATTCAGGCATACCCACTTTCCTGATTAATCAGCATCCAATAGATAATATGAATGATGCAAATGCCTATATAAAACGCGTTGAGTTAAGCGGTAATTATTTAGAAAAAATAATGGAAAATACCAGAGAAAGTGCTCGTAGAGGTATTCTTCCTCCTAAGTTTGTTTATGAGCATGTAATTAGCACTTCCCAAAATATTATTAGCGGCTTTCCATTTGAAAAAAGCGATGAATTAAATCTTGTATATAGTGACTTTAACAAAAAAATTTCCAAACTGAGTTTGCCAGAGGAGATATCGGAAAAACTTAAGAAAAAATTACAAAATGCCTTACAGGGCTCATTCAAACCCTCATATTTATTGCTGATTGATGAGATGCAAAGTCAAAAAAGTCAAACAACTAACGATGATGGCGTATGGAAATTACCCGCGGGTAATAGATATTATGCTAACCGCCTCAAAACAATGACTACAACAGAATTAAGTGCAAAAGAAATTCATCAAATAGGTCTTGATGAAGTTAATAGAATTCATGAGGAGATGCGTGCAATAATGTTAAAGGTTGGTTTTGAAGGTGAACTTCAAGACTTTTTCAAATATCTAAAAGACGAACCTCGCTTTACATACCCGGATACCGACTTAGGCAGAGAAAATTACTTAAAAGAAGCAACACGTATAATTGAAAAAATATCAGAAAGACTAGATGAAGTATTCATTAAACTTCCTAAAGCAGATTTAGAAGTTAGAAGAGTGGAAGCTTTTAGAGAAAAAACAGCTGGTAAAGCATTTTACTCCAGAGGTACGCCAGATGGATCACGTCCTGGGTATTATTATGCAAACCTTAATGATATTAATGATATGCCTAAATACCAAATGGAGGCCTTAGCCTATCATGAAGGTAACCCTGGCCACCATATGCAACTCTCAATATCCCAAGAACTCTCAGGAGTTCCAGAATTTAGAAAGCATAATAATGTAACAGCCTACACAGAAGGCTGGGGCTTATATTCAGAATACTTTCCTAAGGAAATGGGTTTCTACGATGATCCATACTCAGACTTTGGTCGTCTGGCGATGGAACTGTGGAGAGCTGCCCGCTTAGTTGTGGATACAGGAATTCATGATAAAAAATGGACAAGACAAGAAGCAATTGATTATCTTCTTGCTAACACACCTAACCCTAAAAACGATTGTGAGAAAGCAATAGAGCGATACATCGTCATGCCTGGTCAGGCTACAGCATATAAAATAGGTATGATGAAGATTTTAGAGCTTCGGGAAAATGCAAAAGTTAGACTTAAAGAAAAATTTGATATCCGAATGTTTCATGATACAGTTATAAACTCAGGGCCAGTACCTCTAAATATACTAGAGGAGCGTGTGGATAATTGGATTAATAAAGAGCTAAAAAGTTAATTCGCTCTAACTTTTTCTCCACGCTCATGCATTTCTTGAGCTTCCAGACTTAGCTTTGCTGTAGGTCTTACATCAAGCCTTTTTAACCTAATTGGGTCACCTGTTTCCTGACAGTACCCATACGTACCTTGCTCTATTCGATCTAAAGCTTTATCTATTTGATTTACAAGTTTACGCAATCTGTCGCGAGTTCTAAGCTCCAATTGTCTATCTGCATTAGCAGCAGCAGTATCAGCAGGGTCAGGGTAAGACACATTTTCTTGCTGAAGGAAAGCAACCGTTTCTTTTGTCTGCTGAGCTATTTCAGCCTTCCATGCAACTAATTTTCTACGAAAATATTCTTTTTGTTTATTGTTCATAAATTTTTCGTCATCTGACGGAATGTATCCTTTTGGTAACTTAACACTTTTTTTTACTTTTTTTGTTGATGCCATTAAAGCCTCCGTATTAATGTTAAATTTGAATCGTGAAGACTCATATTAATCCTAAGAATATGCGCCTGATATCGCGAGATAATCCCTAGGGCAACACAATATCTAATAAAAATTGTTAATGAAAGAAGCTTGCAACTCTGAACATGCTGTATACAAAGCTAAAAAAATAAGGAAATAAAATGAAATTTGAAGGTACTAAAAACTACGTAGCTACTCAAGACCTTAAAATGGCAGTAAATGCTGCCATTACCTTGGAAAGACCATTACTTATAAAAGGAGAGCCCGGTACAGGAAAAACAGTTCTTGCTCACGAAATTGCTAAGAGTTTAGACACACCATTATTAGAATGGAATATAAAATCGACAACAAAGGCTCAACAAGGGTTATATGAATACGATGCGGTAGCGCGGTTAAGGGACTCTCAGTTGGGAGAAAATCGTGTTCATGATATCTCTAATTATATCAAAAGAGGAAAGTTATGGGAAGCATTTACAGCTAACAAGAGGCCTATATTACTTATTGATGAAATAGACAAAGCAGATATTGAATTTCCAAATGATTTATTACATGAATTAGATAAGATGGCTTTTCATGTATATGAGACTAACGAAACTATAAAAGCAAAACAAAGGCCAATTATTATTATTACATCAAATAATGAAAAAGACCTACCAGATGCATTTCTTCGCCGCTGCTTCTTTCATTACATACAATTTCCTGATGATAGTACAATGAGTGAAATTGTTGAAGTTCACTTTCCAGGAATCAAGCCTAAATTATTAACAGCCGCAATGAAACGTTTTTATGAAGTAAGGGCAATGCCTGGGCTCAAGAAAAAACCAAGTACAAGTGAATTACTAGACTGGTTAAAATTACTGTTAATAGAGGATATAGACCCTGAAACTCTCAAAGAGTCTGATCCAAAAAAACTTATTCCTCCATTGCATGGCGCATTACTAAAAAATGAACAGGATGTGCATTTATTTGAAAGACTCGCATTTTTAACCAGAAGGGATAATAGCGCATAATTTTATAAACTAGGTATTGCCTCTATGAATATCTTTGTGTCGACCTTTATTCAATAAAATCTATAATGTACTGTGATGTCAAAAAACCTTGAAACTGAACCTAATAAGCGGCGTGTATTTGCTATTATCTCTCATCCAGATGCAGGTAAAACAACACTCACAGAAAACATGCTCCTTGCATCAGGGGCGATTCATCAAGCTGGGCAAGTAGCTGCACGCGGTGAAGCAAGACGGACGCAATCTGATTGGATGAAGATAGAACAAGAACGTGGTATTTCTGTGTCATCCTCGGTAATGACATTTGAACATGAAAAACTCATCTTTAATTTACTTGATACTCCAGGTCATGAAGACTTTTCAGAGGATACTTATCGAACATTAACTGCTGCAGATTGTGCTGTTATGGTCATAGATGCGGCAAAAGGAATAGAACCTCAAACTCTGAAGCTTTTTGAAGTATGCCGTTTACGTGATATACCCATAATCACATTTGTTAACAAATTAGACCGTGAAGCCAGGGATACATTCGATATAATATCAGAAATAGAAGAAAAGTTAGCACTCGATGTAGTACCTATGCAATGGCCCGCAGCATCAGGAAAACGGTTTAAAGGTATTTCTAATTTATTAACCGGAAAATTTTTAAAGTTTGAAAAACCTGAATCAAGCACAAAACACAATTGGATCCAAATGAATAATGTTGAGATGAATCAACATTTTGATGATGACTCGTTATTGGAGCAATTTACTGAAGAACATGAATTAGCAAAAGAATATCCTAAATTTAACTTACAAAGTTTTCATGAAGGCCATATGACACCTGTTTATTTTGGATCTGCCTTGAGAAAATTTGGTATTTTAGAGCTTATAAATGCACTCGCTGAATTAGCCCCCAGACCTCAACCTGAAAATTGTAAAAAATCCGGGCAACCGACTAAAATGTATCCAAACTCTAAAGAAGCAGCAGGCTTTATATTTAAAGTACAAGCAAATATGGACTTAAATCATCGTGACCGGGTAGCTTTTTTACGGTTGTGTTCGGGCGAGTTTAAACGTGGGATGAAAATGAAAACAGCCGAAGGGAAATCTCTAACTATTCATAATCCAGTTATGTTTTTTGCCCAAGATAGAGAAATAGCCGAAACTGCTTATGCAGGAGATGTTATTGGAATTCCAAATCATGGCTCTTTACGTGTTGGTGACAGTTTATCAGAAAGTGGCAAAATAAAGTTCGCAGGAATACCTAATTTTGCACCAGAAATTTTAAGGCGAGCCCGCTTAAAGGATCCATTGAAAGCGAAACACTTGAGAAAAGCTTTGGAATCATTAGCAGAGGAAGGCGTTACACAACTTTTCAAACCATCACTGGGAGCTGATATGATTGTAGGAGCAGTAGGTGCTTTGCAAATTGATGTAATGAGGGAAAGAATTAAAACTGAGTATGGCTTAGAAGTTACTTTTGAAGTTCCACCTTACCAAATAGCAAGGTGGGTAGTGAGCGAAGATAAAATGGCCTTAGATCAATTCATTGCAAAATCGATATCCAATTCAGGGGTAGATGTTGATGACGACCCAGTTTTCTTGGCAAAGTCTTATTGGGATGTTAATTACGCAGAAGAAAAGAATCCTAAAATTCGTTTTCTGACATCTAAGGAACGTATATAAATTAGTAAATTGTACATCGCCTAACTGAGGCAATACCTCTAAGATAAGCCCTTCTTGCAACACCTTTTCTATACTCTCTTCTAATCATGTTTTCATGTTTAGTGGCGCCTGTTGCAGCCCTTACTAAACCACGGAAAGGTATTAAAGTCCCTACTCCTGCCTCTGCAACATCGAGTGAGGTTTCGCGTGTTTTGCTATCATCATTTTTTTTTGCATCTAAATCTGGACCTAAAACTTTATTCCATTTTGAAATATCATTTCTTAAGGCACGACAACTCCTATTACGAACAACATCATAAGGAGAGTCCAATGATAATAAAATTTCTGGTATACGTTGTTTTCTTAAATTTATATCACCTAAAGGACTAAGAATTACCTCACCAAAGCTATCTTTATCTCCTATCCTATCTATGTTTTTTGCAGTTGGTGCGCCAGTTACATCTTGCAAAATATTAGAATTTGTAGCCTTATTCAAAGTAGTAGCTGAACTCTTACCTACTTTAAGCGCAACTTTTCCAGTCGCCTTACCAGTTTTATAAACAATCTTTCCTGAACTGATTGCTGCCTTACCAGTATTCTGAATTACCTTTGATCTTGAATCAACCGTGTTACAACCGATAAGCGATGCACTCACTAAAAAGTACAAACTTACCTTAGCTATACTATTAAACACAGTGTTATACCTTCATAAAAACTTTGATTTTTCCATCTCAATTAAAGGAAGACTTAATGGAAAAAGTTTCTTTTCTTCTACAGTATCATATTGCTGTATGAAAATAGTTAAAATATTATTTACCACAGCAACTAATTTACCTTTATGTGCAAGCTGGGCAATAAGGCTTTCTGGAGCACTACTAAAACCACAAGTGGCAATAATTCTATCAAATGGAGCTTCGCAAGACATTCCATGATTTCCATCATCATGCAAAATGGTAAAGTTTTGAATACCTAAAAAATTTAATTTTTCTTTAGCGCTATTAGCCAAACTATTATATCGTTCTATTGAAAAAACATGGTTTGCCATGAGAGATAATATAGCTGTATGATATCCACTGCCTGAACCAATTTCTAAGACTCTATGAACGGTAAAAAGTTCTAATGATTGCGTTAAAAGTGCTATTGTTAGTGGAGCCGAGATTTCTTGACCACAAGCTATTGGGAGTGCTTGCTCATGGTAAGCGAGATCCCACAAATCAGATGGCAGAAAGTGTTTCCTTGAAATAGACTCCATTGCGCCTAATAAATTGTTGTCGGATATGCCAGATCCTCGCAATCGCATAATTAAATCTATTAGGCCTGGGTCAATCATTGAGGGCTTGAGAACTCCTTGACAAGCATTTTAAGCTCCGAAGTGCTTGTTAAATTAGTATGAAGGGGCGTTATAGAAATATATCCATCATAAATTGCCCTAAGGTCTGTGCCTTCGGGTGGGTCTGACCTCCCAGCACCATATGTAAGCCAATAATAATCTCCTCCACGGGGGTGGCTTCTTTTTCTTACCCCACTCATTTGAAAGTCTCGACTTCCTTGAGATGTAATTTTGATCCCTTTGACACTTTTCGCAGCAACATCAGGAAAGTTTATCGATAATATAGAATGAGAATTCCAACCGTGATTATATAAGTCTGATATTAATTTTGATCCGTGCATTTCAGCTGTATCCCAAGGGAGACTTGTTTCTCCTTGGAAACCTCTAGCCAATGAAAGAGCAATAGAAGGAATTCCCATTTGCATTCCCTGAAAGGCCGCAGCAATAGTACCAGAAAAAGAAACATCTTCGGCTAGATTTTGTCCTCTATTGACGCCAGATAGCAATAAATCAGGTTTATTCTCATTCAATATTTCACTTAAGGCTATTATCACAGAGTCGGTGGGAGTTCCTGAAACTGAGAAACTTTTTTTGCTATATTGTTTTATTCTAACCGGATTGTGTAATGAAACACTTCTAGAGGAAGCTGATTGCTCTGTTTCAGGTGCGCAAACCCAGACATCATCCGTCAACTCCAATGCAATTTTTTTGAGTACAGATATACCTTTTGCGTGAAATCCATCATCATTCGTAATTAAAATTCTCAACGACTTATAACCTCAATACCACCCATATATGGTATTAAAGCATCGGGTATTGTTATTGAACCATCTGCATTTTGATAGTTTTCCAAAATAGCTACTAATGTTCTGCCTACAGCTAGTCCAGATCCATTCAGCGTATGAACAAAACGATTATCTTTTTCAGCGTATTTATAACGCGCATTCATTCTTCTAGCTTGAAAGTCACCACAATCAGAACAACTAGATATCTCTCGGTAGGTATTTTGACTTGGCAGCCAAACCTCAATATCAAAAGTTCGTCTTGCACTAAACCCAAGGTCTCCAGTACATAGTTCAACAACTCTGTAAGGCAAGCTTAAGCGTTTTAATATTTCTTCAGCACACGCAAGCATTCTTTCATGTTCTTTAGGGCTTTCTTCAGGCTTAACAACTGAAACAAGTTCAACTTTATTAAATTGATGTTGCCTGATCATTCCACGTGTATCTTTTCCTGCACTGCCTGCTTCACTTCGAAAACATGGAGTATGTGCAGTCATTCTAAGAGGTAAAGTATCAGCATTAATTATGCTTTCTCTAATTATATTAGTAAGTGACACCTCTGCAGTCGGTATTAAATATTGATCAACAGTGGTTTTATATAAATCTTCTTCAAATTTTGGAAGTTGACCAGTCCCAAAAAGCGCATGTTCTCTAACCATAACAGGAGGTGAATATTCAGTATATCCAAATTCAGACGTGTGAATATCCAACATAAAAGATGCAAGAGCTCTATCAAGTCGGCTCAAAGAATCCTGTAAAACAACAAACCTACTACCACTCATTTTTGCAGCAGTTTCAAAATCCATCATTCCTAGTTCAATACCTAATTCATCATGTCCTTTTGGACTAAACTCAAATACTGGAGGCTCTAAATATCTATGCAACTCAACGTTTTCATTTTCATCTTCACCAACAGGAACATTATTAAAAGGAATATTAGGAAGCTCGGAAAGAAGTAAGTGGAGTTGACTTTTTTCGCTTTCTACTTGTATGCCCATGGCTGAAATAACATTTTTTGCACCCGATACTTCAGACTTAAGCCTATCAAGCTCATCTTGGTCACCATTCGCAACTGCATGTCCTATCAGTTTAGAGCTTTTATTTCGTGCAGCCTCCGCCTCCTGAAGCACTTGCATAGCTTTTCGTATTAACGCATCCTGATTTAAAATTTTCTGAGCAATTGGCTCTAATCCTCTTTTGGACCAAAGCTCGTCATACTTTTTGGGGTTTTCCCTAATAGATTTTATATCATGCATTTTTATCTCAATATGATTTTGAGTGCTATAGCCCTATGCTACTAATACGTAAAGTCACATGTGAAATATATTATGAGAATAAAATAGCGTCTTGGCTAGGGGAAGCCAAGACGCTTAAAAAGTGTCCAATCTTTAAGGGGAGAAGATGGACTGTTACATCTTGGGTAGTCCGCAATAAGTAACAACATACTTACGCAATTAAGTACTTAAATGGATTTAAAAAAAATAATCTTTTTTTAAAGTCAGAAAAAAAAATGATTAAGCAGTATGACCTTAACTAAATAAAGTTTTCAAAAGTTAAGCAGAAAAATTCTTTAGCCGAGCCTTAGCTTTATCAGAACCAAGTAATATAATTAATTTTGCCATTTCAGGCCCTTTATTAAGCCCTGTAAGTGCTTGTCGCAAGGGCATGAATAAATCTCTTCCTTTACGGTTATATTTAACTTTTAACTCATTTGTCCATTCTAACCAGGTATTATCGGTTATATCAGAGGGAAGCATTTCTGCAGCACCGAAACAAAAGTCTTTGTCTGAAGCATTTATTTGACCTTGCACCTCTTTGAAGATGATATCATACCATAGAACAGCTTCATTGATTTTAAGTATATTATTACGAATTAATTCCCAAAAATCTTTAGAGTCAGTAATGCCCAATTCCAAAAGTTTTGGTTTTATATTTTCGTACGGCAAATCAGTTAAAAACTTACCATTCAACATCTCAAGTTCTGTGTCGTCAAAGCGTGCTGGAGCACGGCCAATTTTACTGAATGAAAACTCACTACTTAAAACACTCATCGAAAAACGAGGTTCTATAGAGTCTGAAGTCCCGATCTTACTAAGCAATGAACAAATAGCCAAGGGTTCAAGACCTTGTGACTTCAGCTGCTCCATAGAAAGGGAGCCAAGTCGCTTAGATAAACCCTTGCCGTCCTTACCAACCAATAGCGGCGTATGCGCAAATATAGGTATACGGTCAGATAATGCTTTAAATACTTCTATTTGTGCCCCTGAGTTAGTAACATGATCTTCTCCGCGAATAACGTGCGTTATATTTTCATCAATATCATCAACAACACTTGGAAGGGTATACAGAAAAGTTCCATCTCCTCGAATTAAGACAGGGTCGGATAAAGACGAAGTATCAACACTCTGGTTTCCACGAACCATATCATTCCAATTTACAGTCTCACCTGAGAGTTTAAAACGCCAGTGGGGTTTTCTTCCTGCATTCTCAAAAGCTAGCTTTTGCGCATTTGTGAGCTCGAGTCCCGCGCGGTTATATACAGGAGGTTTGCCTTGAACACGTTGAAGTTTTCGCTGCCTGTCAAGCTCCTCAGAAGTTTCATAACATGGATATAATAATCCATCTTTTTTTAAATTCTCCGCTAATGCTTTATATCTTGAAAACCGTTTAGATTGATTGAAAGTGTAATCCCAACCCATGCCTAACCAATTTAAGTCTTCTTTAATACCAAGTTCATAAGCATCAGTCGACCTTACAATATCCGTATCATCAATTCGTAAAATAAACTTACCTCTTTTTTCTCGAACAAAAAGCCAATTCATAAGAGCAGTGCGAACATTTCCTACATGTAAACGACCTGTTGGAGAAGGTGCAAATCGGCAAATAACTGTCATCTATTTATCCTTATAGTGTGATGCATCTCGATAACCATTTGTGATTGGATAACGACGGTCTTTACCAAAATTTTTAATTCCAATTTTAACTCCAGGAGGTGCTTGACGACGTTTATATTCAGCAACATACAGTAAGTGCTGAATCCTTTTTACGTCTTCGAGCGTATGCCCGCGTTGGACTATTTCTTCAACTGTTAATTCTAATTCAATTAACCCAAAAAGTATGTCATCGAGTACTTTATAATCGGGTAAGCTATCACTATCTTTTTGATCTAATCGCAATTCAGCCGATGGGGGTTTATTTAAAATATTTGATGGTATTGGCCTGTCGCCTCCTAATAAATCATCCAAATTATTATTGTTTCGCCATTCGCATATTTCAAATAATTTACTTTTATAAATATCTTTTATTGGATTAAAGCCACCACACATATCACCATAAAGTGTGGCATAGCCAACTGCCATCTCGGACTTATTTCCTGTGGTTACGACCATAGGGCCAAATTTATTAGAAATACCCATAAGTACTATAGCCCTTGCACGCGACTGCAAATTTTCTTCAGTTAAATCAACGTCTTGACCCTTGAACAGGGGATCAAACATTGCTTCATATGCTGTTATAGCAGGTTTAATAGGTATAATATCATAACGACAACCTAAGCGAGAAATACAAAGCTGGGCATCACCTAAACTCTCATCAGATGTGTAGACAGATGGCATCATCACACACCATACTTTATTTGGACCAAGCGCATCAACCGCGATGGCAGCAACAGCAGCACTATCTAAACCACCAGAAAGACCAATTAATACGCTTTGAAATTTATTTTTGTTTACATAATCAGCCAAACCAAGCGTTATAGCTCTCCAGTCGGACTCACTTTTAGACAATTGCTTTTCTAATCTAGCTTTAGCACAGATCCATAGACCTGCCTCCTTAATCCAAGTGGAAACATCGTAATCTTCTACAAAGCTTTTAAGGGCCTGAACTATTTTTCCATCATGCGATAAAGAAAAACTAGAACCGTCAAAAACAAGTTCATCTTGCCCCCCTATTTGATTGACATAAACTAAAGGTAAACCTTCATTATGAATATTTCTTCCTAATGTAGCAGTCCTCTCCGACAAAGCCGATCTTCTCCAAGGCGATCCATTAGGTGAAATCAAAATCTCAGCACCCCTTTTAGATAGATAACTGGCAACACCAGGGCGCCATAGATCTTCACAAATTGGTAGTCCAATCTTTACGCCTTTAAATATAATTGGTTCAGGAAGTCCGCCCGACTCAAAAATTCGAAACTCATCAAACACACCATAGTTAGGCAAGTGATGCTTATGACGAATATCGGAAATAATGCCATCACGCATAAATAGCACTGAATTATAAATTTTATTATTTTCTACCCACGGCAAATTAAAAACTACAGCTGGACCATTTTGTGTGATTTTAGCAAATTCTTCAGCATATAATTTACAATCCCTTAATGCAGAAGGCTTTAAAACTAAATCCTCAGCAGGGTAACCAATAATAAATTGCTCTGGTAAAACTAAAATATCTACTTTATCAGATTTTGCTCGCTCATAGACATCATAAGCTTTTCCAATATTAGTTTTAAGAGAACCAACATGAGAATTTAATTGGGCTGAAGCTATTTTTAAAGTTACTGTCATTATTTTATGCATGAACTAAAAAACATTAAAATATTTTTTAGCTTTTCTTTAATTTGAAAAATCTGTTTAGTATTAATTTTATTCCTTACTAGCACTGTAATAGTCAGCTAAACTCCGAAAAACATCAACATTAACATTCATCGAATGATTATAACCATATTGTTTTTGCGTGAACTCCCTATCAGCAGCGTTTTTTGCTATTACAATACCTTTTGAGGGATTAATATACACATACTGACCATAAACGCCTGCAGCAGTAAAATCACCTTTATTTGAACCTTCTTGTGGCATAGGTATCCACCATTGGTATCCATAGCCAACGCCACGATCACCTATTGTAGGAGCGCTGTGTTTAGTTGATTGATCAACCCATGAAGGTGGAATTATTTGTTCACCATTAAATTTGCCGTTTTGTAAAAATAATTGACCAAATTTCGCGTAATCACGAGTTGTCAGGTTTAGACCACCTAAGGCAAAAGCTACATTTTTTCCATCAGTGAGATAATAAGGTGGAAAATCAAAACCCAAATAACTTGAGTAAGTTTCATTAAATAAAGCATGCAAACTTTTCCCAGTTGCTGCTCTGAGAACCATAGCAGCAATATGTGTATCTATTGATACATATTTCCATCTTTCACCAGGTTCTATGTCTTTAGATTTAAGGTTAATGGCATACCTATCCATAGACATGCCTAAACCTAATAAGCGACCCATATCATTTATATCAGACTTTGGATCCATGTAATCTTCGTTAAATGTAATTCCGCTTGCCATGTTTAAAACATTTCTAATTGTTGCTCCCTCGTATGCAGACCCCTTTAAACTAGGTACGTATTTCTCAACTTTATCATCAATAGATTCTATTTTTCCATCTTGAAGAACTTTCCCATATAAACCTGACATAAAAGATTTAGCAACTGACCAACTAATACGAAGATCATTTTTTTCTGTTCCTCTATAGTAACTCTCGTGAATTAGTTTTCCGTCCTTAATTATAACTAAAGCCGTAGTATCTAGTTCATCTAAAATATTTCCTAGGTTAAATTTTTCTCCATTAATTTTGATATTCTCAGGGAGAGGCTCTATTTCTTCATCAAAACTGTAAGCTTTTGGTGAAGAGGCAAGTTGGTGATGCAAAAATGCTGCTTTCATGTTTGAAAAATTATAAACAATTCTATCAGCATTAAACAAAGAACTTACAGTCTTCAAACGCTGTATGTTTTGCCAATTAAAAGCCACAAAACTTAAAATTAAAATAATACCTAATAGTAAAGTATTTTTAACTATTTTTCTAATATTCACACTAGGTCCTTATCGATCGCCAAAGCTAACTTAACAGCATTATAACCATCTTTTGGTGAAACAGAAACTTTATTACCATTTAAAATTGAATCAATAAACGAATTTGTAGCTGCTTTTAAACTATCCTTCACTCCTTCATTATCAAAAAAAGCTTCATTCAAATTAAAGGGGGTATTATGTTCCATTTTTTTATTTTGAAAATCAATTTTAATAAAACCACTCGGATAAATCAATTCCATGCTTCGTTCATTGACATCGGAAGCCCTACTAGCCGTTAATGAAGCAATCGTATTTTTAAATTTTATTTCTGCCCTAGAATGATGGAAAAAATTTTCATCTCCTTTTATTTTTTTACAAGTAACATACTCTGGCTCTTCTTGTATTAGCATCAATATAAGATCTATATCATGTATCATAAGATCTAAAGAAACAGATACATCCCTTCCCCTATCTGAAGGCCTCGTTAAACGGCTTGAAGTAATTCTTGAAGGCTTTTCAGGCAAATTATCTAAACCTATTGTCTTCAAAATAATTCTCTCCTGATGCCCTATTTGAACAACGATAGGCTTATTATTAGATAAGAATAAAATTTCTTCCGCTTGATTTAAATTTGATGCAATTGGTTTTTCTATTAAACAGTGCTTATCAGATACTAAGCATTTTATAGCCAAATCACCATGACTTATTGCAGGTGTAGCAATTATAACGGCATCAACATCAGAAAGCATTTCATCTAGGTTTGCGTAAGCTCTTGAATTATACTTTTGTGCTAATGATATAGACTTAGATAGATTTATATCGAATAGGCCTACCAATATAGCATTAGGGTTTAAAAAACACTTCTCAGCATAGTAGCTACCAAATTTTCCAGCACCAATAATTGCTATTTTTAGTTTTTTTTGCATATCATCCTTAACGCGCTTAAGCTATCAAATTACAAGTATTAAATGATTATTAATTTTATTTTTTATTAAAAAAGTAACCATTTTTTCAAATAAGCAGTATTTTATTCCATAAAAAGCAACAATTATACCAAAAAACCCAATAAAACCGATGTTATTAACCTTGCATTAACTAAAATAATTAGGATGGTAGATAATGATTCAGTCGCTGTTGACCGAGTCGGCATCTATAAGGGAGACCATGATGAACAAGAAAGAACTCGTAGCGGCTTTAGCTGCTCATTGCGATACAACTCAAGCTCAGGCTGGGGAATTTGTTAACGCGTTTACAGAAATAGTGACTAATGAGCTTAAAAAGGGTGATAAGTCTACTGTAGCACTTCCTGGATTTGGACAATTTATAGCAAAGCATCGTGCTTCGCGTGAGATGAGAAATCCTGCTACAGGCGCAATGATGATGAGCAAAGCTAAAACTTCTGCGACATTTAGAGCATCTGCTAATTTAAAAGATCTTTAGTATTTAGAAGTCTATAATTAACTTTAAAACCGCTGTGAATTTCTCAGCGGTTTTTTTTATAGTAGCAATTTAAACGGCCAACTTTGTTACAGAATCTTTTTTATAGCTGCCTAGCTCTTCTGCAATTAAAAATGCTAATTCTAATGCTTGATCTGCATTTAATCTGGGATCACAATGTGTATGATACCTAGATGACAGATCTTCTTCCCTCACTACACGCGCTGAACCCCCAAGACATTCGGTTACATTTTGCCCAGTCATTTCAAAATGAACACCTCCTGGCCAACAATTCTCACTATGCAATACCTGCATAAAACTCTTTACTTCTGATAGGATGTTATCAACTGGTCTCGTTTTATACCCTGTAGCTGTTTTTATAGTATTCCCATGCATAGGATCACATGACCAAACAACATGTCTACCTGATGTTTTCACCGCTCGAGCTAATTCTGGAAGGTGCTTTTTAACTTTAGTATGTCCATAACGAGCTATCAAAGTGATTTTACCAGCTTCATTTTCTGGATTTAATTTATCGATAAGTTTTATTAGATCATCCGCCTCTAAATCTTCACCAATTTTGATAGCCACAGGGTTTTCAATACCGCGCATAAATTCTACATGTGCGTGGTCAAGCTGACGGGTCCTATTGCCTATCCATAACATATGTGCAGAAGTATCATACCACCTCCCCGTAGTACTATCAATTCTAGTCATAGCCTCTTCATACCCAAGTAAAAGTCCTTCATGGCTAGTATAATAATCTGTAGCAGCCATTTGGGGCGTACTTTCGGGGGTAACCCCACACGCTTCCATAAAGTCCATCGCTTCAGATATTTTATCGCATAAAACTTTGTAACGATTGGTTTGTTTCGACTGACTAGCAAAGCCTAAAGTCCACTTATGAATATTTCTCAAATTTGCATATCCGCCGGTTGAAAAAGCTCTTAACAAATTTAAGGTAGCCGCTGATTGGCCATATGCTTTTAATAATCTCTTAGGGTTTGGAGTTCGAGATTTCTCATCAAATGCCATTCCATTTATATTATCACCTCGGTAACTCGGCAATATAATTCCATTTCGTTCCTCAACAGGAGAGCTTCTTGGTTTTCCAAACTGACCCGCTATACGCCCTACTTTAACAACTGGCTTACCTGCGCCGTAAGTTAGCACAACAGCCATTTGCATCATAACGCGAAACATATCTCTTAAATTATCAGGATGAAACTCCTTAAAACTTTCAGCGCAATCCCCCCCCTGAAGAAGAAATGCTTTTCCATTAGCTACATCTGCCAACCTTGATTTTAAACGCCTTGCCTCTCCGGCAAATACTAAAGGAGGGTGGCCCTTTAAGGCAGTTTCCACTTCTGCCAATTTGTTGCTATCCGGGTAGTCGTCTGGGATATGTTTTGATGGTAAAGATCGCCAACTTGAGGGTGTCCATTTTGTCATAGTCTTTCCTATTTGACAGGCAATTAAGTTAGAATTTAGCTTCAGTTAAATTATGTGTATAGCAAATTAATAAATAAATGACTAGAAGTGGTTTTAATGAATCATCAAAAAATGAATGGATATATAAGTGGTGAGCTAAATTAATCTTTTAAACTACTATATAAAAAAATAACATCATATAAAATCAAGGTCCGTAATTATGTCAGACAGTAATATAAGTTATTTTGAAATCACCAATGAAGGTGTTTCAGTTTGGTGGAGCTGGATACTCGTATTTTGGTTTACGGTTCTAGGGTGGCTGTTAGTACAAATAGTTATTACAGGCCCAATACCAGAACTTGCAAGATCAGCTGATCCGAACCTTGGATTTCAAATCGATAAAGCAACTGAAAACATGATCCAACAAATTGATTTTAAAAAGGTTAGTTATTTTGGCCTCATTTTCTTTTTTGGCACATTACTTGGTTTGATAAGCTGGTCAATGAACCGCAGTTTCAAAAATTCTTATCTTAAATCTTCAGGTTTTTTAACTGGTATTGGTGTAATAGCTTCATTTTATGGTTTGATAAATTTATTTCCACTTATGAATGATGCTGAAGCTAATACTACAATAATCAAAGCTATAGGGGTAAGTCCTACTATCTATATTCTTTTTCTATTAGTTTTTCCTGCATCCTTAATCGCACTGTATCTTGGACAAAAATATATACACCAAAGAACTATACTTAGTCTACATACTGCCAGCCCAACGATAAGATGGAATAGAGGTATAAACGCTTTTCTTGTTACTTGGCTTGTACTTGGGACCCTTTCTTTAGCCGGGCATATAAGTGGATTAAGTGTTGTTAAAGCTAACTTTCAAGCTGAAAATATTTTACTTTATATGATATTATCTCTTGCCCTCATTCCTCTTCAATCTGCGACTGAAGAAATAGTATTTCGAGGCTATTTAAACCAGTGGTTCACACATTTATTAAAAAACAAGTGGATAGCCTTCATAATTTCCAGCGCTCTTTTTGCTTCAATGCATCTTTCCAATCCAGAAGCCTTAAAAGGAGCTGAAGATGGAGTGTTATTGCTAACCATGAGCGGATATTTCTTATTTGGTTTCGTGGCATGTTTGTTAGTTTGGATGGATAATGGACTCGAATCTGCCATAGGATTTCATGCAGCTAATAATACGTTTGCGGCAATATTTATAAATTATGAAGGATCTGTTTTACCAGTTCCTTCCCTATTCATGGCTAAGCCCAATATCAATTTAGATATGCCTATAATGGTTATAGCTTTAATAATAATTACTTTAGTTTTATATAAAACTAGATATAAATCAGTCTCTTAACGTAATATATTTATAAAATTTATCCAAAAAAAAACCGCCCCTTAGGGCGGCTTAATATTATAAGTTTCTGTAATCTTAGAACTTGTAACGTACGGACGCGCCATATGTTCTAGGTTGACTTGGGTAAGCATTAATGGTCGCGCCCTGAACCACACCTGGGAATGCAGATGTGTAAGACTGATCATTATTTAAGTTTCTAGCCCATATCATGAACGATACGCCACTATCAAAACCCACACCGGCTGATGCATTAATGATATTTGTTGAACGTGTAAGTCCTGCAATATTATCAACGATCTGAACATCGCTCTCATACTGATAGTCAGCTCGTACAAAACCTGAAATCGCATCTGAGAAGTCATGAGTATAAGTAGCTGAGGTTGAAAGCGAAAGTTCGTTTATGCCGGCAGGTCTTTGACCAGAAAGATCAATAACGGTGCCGTTTGGTCCAGGAGCTGTTGGGAAGCTGTCATAAACTGGGTCCTGTAAGATACCCGCAAATGTAACATGCAAAGGATCCATTAGCTTAAATGTTGAATCCCATTCAATACCGCGAGTTGATTGTGTACCAGCGTTAGCTAAGACAAAACCTGTTCCTTGGAAAATTGTTGACTGGAAGTTCTCGATTGTCTGATCAAACGCTGCAAAGTTGAATGTTCCCCAATCACCTCTAGCTTTAAAACCAATTTCCGCCACTTCCGATGTCTCTGGCTCAGAATACCGTGTTCCAAAGTTACGTCCTGTTGAAGGCACATAGTTGTTTGGAAGTAATCCTGCCGCTGCAAGAGCTAGAGCATCTGCTTGGAACGGACGAGAGTCACGTGTTAAATTCCAAGACGCTGACTTAAAGCCAGTAGCATATCTTGCATATACATTTATTGTGTCGTTAACTTCATAATTAAACATCCCTGTATAGGTAAGTTTATTATTATCAGTAATACCGTCCTCCACAGCGTTTGGATATGCTAACAGCTGCGGTTGAAACTGAAGCCCAAAAAGTGCGCCTAGCGGGTTACCAGCCGGATCGTTCATGACACTTTGAGGAATAGCTGCAACACCAGCAGCTACTTGAGCTGCAAATCCTTGGTACACTGCTGATCCTGGAGCTGTATTACCAGCCGCATCAATAAAACATGCAGGCGCGCCCAGTACAGCACCAACGTTAGCAGGCGAGAATGCAAGTGCTCCTAATCCGCAAGAAGCGGCTACTGCTGGGAAGTTACTTGCAAGACCTAAGCCTGTAAGAACAGCACGGCCTTCTGCGCCGCTGAAGTCGATGTTACCAAAGACATCATTGTTATCTGTGTAAAGAGATACATTTTTCTTATCTTGAGTGTAGTTTACACCAAAAGTAGCAGTAAGTCTGTCTGTAACGTCAAATTCAGCTTGTCCAAAGAGACTGAGAGCTTCGTTATCCTGTGTTGCATACTCATCTATAGTTGTGTCATCCGCAAAGAATGTACCAGGAGCATAACCTAGTATAGCTTCAACACCACCTAGAACAGAAGCGCCGCCAGCGAGAAGATCTATATAGGTTCTTGTATCGTCACCATAAAGTAGACCTGAGTCTTGATCTATACTCTCATCAAAGTAAAAGCCACCAACCATAACATCGACTTTATCAGATACTTCGTAGTTAAGACGTAATTCCTGCGTAAATGTTCTGATATCAACATTTTGATAAACATTTTTCAGAAACTCAAGAGAGTTGTAATCTGAATCAGATCCGTAATCGGAGTCGTTCGCGCGATAAGCTGTAATAGAAGTAACATCAACGTTACCCATTTTAAATTTACTTTCAAGTGAAACGCCTCTGTCTTTTATCTCATTCTGAGAGTTTGAGTTGCCATATGTTTCATATGAAAACTGATTATCAGAAGAAGGCTGATTTCCGCCTAACGCTAAAATGATATTTCTAACGTTTGGCTGTCCGGCAGCAAAAGGTCCATCAATTGCAACACCCGTACCGCAGCAGTTCTCATCGATAGAACTTCTATCAAAAATCAAACGGAAAGATGTATCATCTTTAGGAGTCCACATAATTTGACCCCGCATATTCCAACGATCGATTTCATTAAAATCATCGGCTTCAGCTAGGTTTGTAAAATAACCATCACGCTGCTGAAAACCAAGACCTAAACTCACAGCTATATTTTCTGCCACTGCGCCCTCAACATAACCCTTAGCGTACATTTGATTAAAACGGCCATATCCAGCCTCTACATAACCACCTGTTTCAGAGTTAGGTGCTGAAGTCACAACACTAACAACGCCGGCAGAAGCATTTTTGCCGAAAAGTGTTGACTGTGGACCAGAAAGCACCTCTACACGCTCTAGATTTGGCAGATCGCCGATCTGAGCTGCTGCACGTGACCTGTAAACTCCATCAATGAACACACCAACGGCAGGTTCAATACCTAAGTTATTACCTCCGTTACCGAAGCCTCGAATAGCAAGACTTGTGTTAGCTGAGTTTTGAAGTTGTGAAACACGAAATGTAGGCACAACAGACTGAAGATCTTTAATATCGAGTATCTGTGCCTTTTCAATAACATCAGCAGAGGTAACTGAAACTGAGAGTGCTACTTCTTGTAGCGTTTTAGTAGACTTAGTAGCAGTAACAATAATTTCATCTCCAGCACTATCCTGTGCTAAAGCTGGTGAAGCAGCAACGATAAGAGTTGTGCCGAGTAAAAGGGTTTTTTTGAGCATGGTTTCCCCGTATGCAAAGTTAAGTTATACACCACTCTTAGGTGGTATTTATGAACAAATCGCTACTATGTAGAGATATTTATATCAAGTAAGATAAATATTTATTAAGTGATTTGTCATGACTGTGTCTTATTTAACACACAATAAATACAACGATTTAGATATAATTAAGAAAAATAATAAACTAATATATTAAGTTTTATTCATTCATTTATGAATATTTACATGATAAAGCTAAGATATGATTTCCTTAGAAAAAGATAATACAAAAACTTCTTTAAAAGAAAAGTGGCTGACAGCAGTGGCTGGACCTGGAGATACTGGTATTCGTGTCGATAAATGGCTTGCCACTTGGACTGAATTATCAAGGTCTCGTATTGGAGCACTTATAGAAGCAAAACAAGTAAGAGCAAATGGTGACATAATCACAAAACCCACTATAAAAGTAAGAGAAAGTGTTGAATATGCTATTCTTGTTCCGCCACCCGTTGATGATTCTCCAAAACCAGAGAATATTCTACTAGATATCCTTTTTGAAGACGAACAGCTTATAGTTGTTAATAAGCCTGCCGGAATGACGGTACATCCTGCCCCAGGGTCTCGTTCAGCAACTCTAGTTAATGCACTTCTCCATCATTGCGCAGATAGCCTATCCGGTATTGGAGGGGTTTTAAGGCCGGGTATTGTCCATCGACTTGATAAAGATACATCAGGTGTTTTAGTAGTTGCAAAAACCGATCGAGCACACAGATATTTATCAAAGCAATTTGCTAAACATACTGTTAAGCGACTTTATATTAGCCTTGTAAGAAGTGCGCCAAAACCCCGTGAGGGTAAAATTACAACGCGTATAGCTCGCAGTCCAAATGATAGAAAAAAACAATCAGTAGTTCGAGGAACATTTAACGATATAGAGTCATCTGATCATGGAAGGCACGCAATAACTAACTACAAATATCGCAAAGGTTATGGTCAACAACCGAATGCGGCAGTTGGTGTACCCCAAGTTAGTATGGTTGAATGCAGACTGGAAACTGGAAGAACCCATCAAATTCGAGTGCATTTAGCACATATTGGATGCCCTTTACTTGGCGACCCACTCTACGGAAAACAGCGTGCTTTTTTAACAAGCAAGGATCCGAATGAAGCTATTGTGAAAAATGCAATTGGAAATTTAAAGCGGCAAGCCTTACATGCCGCTAGTCTTGGCTTTAAGCACCCTACAACCAAAGAATTTATGTTATTTGAAAGCCCCATGCCAAGTGATATGTCTGAACTCATTACCGTTTTGGAAAAGCTAAATTAATAATAATTTTAATCCAAAAACCTTTTAAAACAGTAAAAATACATTATATAGAGCAACCGGAGATCATTAATGGTTGATAGTAAAACAGAATTACCCTCTAAAAAGCGCGATTATAGCGCAAAAAAGACTGATGCTTCTTATTCAGGAAACATGAGCCTTTCAATGACATTGTCACCCGAGCAAGGGCTAAATCGTTATTTGCAAGAAGTTCGTAAGTTTCCTATGCTTGACAGAGATGAGGAATTTATGCTCGCAAAACGTTGGATCGAACAACAAGATTCAAATGCTGCTGAAAAAATGGTCACATCGCATCTTCGTTTAGTTGCAAAAATTGCTATGGGATATCGCGGGTATGGCCTTCCGATTGGTGAGGTAATATCGGAAGGAAATGTTGGCCTTATGCAAGCTGTAAAGAAATTTGATCCCGATAAAGGATTTCGTTTATCAACATACGCAATGTGGTGGATACGAGCAGCAATCCAAGAATATGTATTGCGCTCTTGGTCGCTAGTAAAAATGGGAACAACAGCTGCTCAGAAAAAACTATTCTTTAACTTAAGACGTCTCAAGGGCCAAATGAAAGCTATTGATGATGGAGACCTTACCCCCGACCATGTAGCAAAAATAGCCACTAAATTAGGAGTTAAAGAAGAAGAAGTCACTTCAATGAACCGAAGAATGGGGCATGGAGGTGATGCATCTCTTAATGTGAGCATTGGAGGTGAAGACGGCAGCTCTGAATGGCAAGACTGGCTTCAAGATGATACGGATTCTCAAGAGGAAATACTGGGTCAAGATCAAGAGCATAATGCAAAGATGGAATTATTAAAAAAAGCTATGTCTGCACTAAATGAGCGAGAACAAGATATAATATCCAAAAGGCGTTTAGCTGATAAACCCATGACCCTTGAAGAGCTTGCTGTTATTTATGATGTGTCACGTGAGCGAATAAGACAAATAGAAGCTAGAGCATTTGAAAAACTTCAGGAAGCTATGATTAGTTCTGCTCAGTCCTCAGGACTTATTGAAGGTTATTAAAACTAATAAAAGCTATAAAGAATTTGCCGCAGGAACAATTGTAACACTCTCGCCACAACCACATGCGTCTGTTTGATTAGGATTTGTGAAGGTAAACCTAGATGATAAAACATCTACCTCGTAATCAATGACTGATCCCAAAATAAATAAAACTGCTTTGGCATCAACAACTATCTGAACTCCATTATCCTCTACAACCTCATCAAATTTTTGCGGTTCTGATATATAGTCCATGAGGTATTCCATACCAGCGCAACCTCCATTTTGAACGCCAACTCTGAGAAACCCTTCATCTTTTTCATCAAGAATTTCCCTTACTCTATTTGAGGCTGCATCAGTTAGTGTTACTAATTTAGCTCGAGGTTTTCTATTGTTTTTAATATTAGCCATAAATTTACAACATATTGAGTTCAAGACGAGCTTCATCACTCATACGATCTGGTGTCCAAGGCGGATCAAAGGTCATACTAACCTCTACTTTAGCAACGCCTGCAACAACTTCACAAGCTTCCCTAACCCACTCTGGCATCTCGCCGGCTACAGGGCAACCAGGAGCAGTTAATGTCATTTCAACTTTTAAAAGACGATCATCTTCCAGCTCAACACCATATATTAAGCCAAGTTCATAGATATCGACAGGAATTTCTGGATCATATACTGACTTTAGCTGTGAAATCACATCATTCGTTATTTGTTCAATTTCACTATCTGAAGGCTTCTCATAACTAGGATTCACATTAATTACATCTCGCTTTGGTTTAATTATATTTTTGTCTGTACTTTCTATTCCAGGTATTTGGGCATTAGCCAAAGCTTCAGCTCTTCTTTGTCTATCATGTGCTGGGTCAATCATTGTCATCTCTTAATTAAATCATTTTTATGATAAGAATTTAATAGCCCTTTTTAAACCCTCAACAAAACGGTCAGCTTCTTCAATTGTATTATAAATACCAAAGCTAGCTCGCGCTGTTGAGTGTATTCCAAGACTATTCATAAGTGGTTGAGTGCAATGTTGTCCAGCCCTAATAGCGACACCATATTTATCAAGTATTTGCGCAACATCATGAGCATGAATTCCTTCGATATTAAAGGCTAAAACAGGACCTTTATTTTCGGAAATTCCGAATATTTTAAAATTTTCAATGCTCATTAATTGCTTCAGAGCATGATTATAAACAGAATTTTCATGCTTATGAATTTCAGAAAAATTATACTGAGAATACCAATCTATAGCAGCACCAAGACCAATCGCTTCAAGTATTGGGGGCGTTCCTGCTTCAAATTTAAATGGAGGATCATTGTAAGTTACACGGTCTTCAAAGACATCCTCAATCATTTCACCTCCACCATTAAATGGCTGCATTCTCTCCTGGATGCTTGTTTTCGCATATAATGCACCTATGCCTGTGGGCCCATAAAGTTTATGACCTGTCATACAAAAAAGGTCAGCATCTATTTCCATCACATCAATTGGCATGTGAACAGTTGATTGAGTGCCATCAACTATGAAAATAGCTCCAGAATTATGTGCGAGTTGACCAATTTCTTTTACAGGGTTTATTGTACCCAAGACATTTGACATATGAACAATTGAAACTATTTTTGTTTTTGGACCAAGCATAGCTTTATATATTTCTAAATCCAAGTTTCCTTGCTCCGTAACAGGAATGTATTTTAGAACTGCCCCACACCTTTCCCTAAGAAAGTGCCAAGGAACAATATTCGAATGATGTTCCATTTGCGATAAAATTATTTCATCACCAGGCTGTATTTCATTCATTAATCCATATGCTGCTAGGTTGAGGGCTTCAGTGGCACCTTTGGTAAAAATGATATTTGATGCTTTAGATGCTCCTAAAAAATTTGCGACTTTTATTCTTGAGTTTTCATATGCTTCTGTTGTTTCGTTAGCGAGTGTATGTAAGCCTCTATGAACATTACCGTAACTCTGACTCATCTGTTCAGAAATTGCATTTATCACACTAAGAGGTTTTTGAGCAGATGCAGCATTATCAAGATATGCTAAGCCATAATTATTAACTTTGCGGTTAAGAATTGGAAACTGTTTTCTTACAGCATGAATATCAAATCCTTCCAATTTATGAATATTATTTTCGATAGTCATTACAATCTACCTCGAATTTTAGTCAAAATATTTTCCTTTAAGTGGTTATCCTTAAGAGAATAAAAAACATCGCTCACAAACGCCTCTGTCAACATAGCCTCAGCCTCGGAAAGAGGAATAGATCTTTGGCGTAGATAAAAGAGAACATCTTCATCTAACTGACCAATAGTATTACCATGTGCACATGCTACGTCATCCGCATAGATCTCAAGTTCGGGCTTTGACCTTATCTTACTCGTATCAGAAAGCATTAATGCATCATGCCTCATTTCTGCATCTGTGAATTGCGCAGGTCTGTGTACATGGAATTTACCTTGAAAAACTCCATTTGATTTATCTTTAACAACACCCTTAACTAATTGCCTTATGTAGCAGTTTGGTTTTAATAAATCGATATTACTGGTCATATCACAATGACGACTTTCACTTAATAAATATGCACCATTAATAGTTGCATTTAAGTTTTCTCCATTTGCAGTAATTATAGTTTCAATTCTTGATAAAGCTCCACCAAATGAAATAGCATTCTGTGTTATTCTTGTATCAGATTCAGAATTAATTATAGCACTTGAAATTCTCACAGTTTCGTGGGTGTCATCATGAAATATGATCCTATCCAGCTCACCTTTATCCATAATGTTGATAATTATATTTGTATTAATAAAAGAATTGGATTGACTTTCATGATATTCAACCAAAGATAATCTTCCACCTTTATTAATATTGATTATAATTTGTGAATGACCACAATTAAGATTACTTATTACTAAAGGTTGATCAGACTCAAAGCTCTCAGGAACATCAATTTTCCAGGCTTTATGGCAATAATTTTCAGCGAGAACGCTTGAGATATTTTTAAGTGATGCACACTCGCAACCAACCTCTTCAGTAGTTAGGCCATCGGGTAGAGTAAAAAAAGGTTCATTAATACTTTCAATGCCTTTAGATATTTGATTTAGCGAACTTCTCAGGTCTGAATATTTCCAATTTTCATCACGTCTTGTAGGGAACAAATTGATATTATGCGTAGGCATCATAACCCTCAGCCTCTAATTTTTTTGCAAACTCGGCATCACCACTAGCAGCAATTCTTCCATCTGATAAAACATGAACCTTATCAGGGACTATGTAGTCTAAAAGTCTTTGGTAATGCGTAATAATAAGTATACCCCTCTTTGGTTCTCTTAATTTATTTACACCTTCAGCAACTATTCTTAACGCATCCACATCAAGACCAGAGTCAGTTTCATCCATAAGTATAAAATCTGGCTCAAGCATCATCATTTGAAAAATCTCCATGCGTTTTTTTTCTCCTCCAGAAAAACCTACATTCAATGGCCTTTTAAGCATTTCAGGTTTAATTTTTAAATCAGCGGCTAGCGCCCTAGACTTCTTTAAGAATTCAGGTGCTCCCATTTCATCTAAACCATTTGCACGACGTTGGGCATTAAGAGCAGTTTTAAGAAATGTCATTGTTGGAACACCGGGTATTTCAATCGGGTATTGAAATGATAAAAACATACCTTTTGAAGCTCTCTCTTCAGGAGATAAATCCAACAGAGATTCACCAGATAGCAGTACATCTCCAGCCGTAACTTCATAACCTGGTTTGCCTGTTAACACGTAGGACAATGTTGATTTTCCAGCACCATTAGGACCCATAACAGCATGGACTTCACCTGCTGGTATATGTAAAGACAAGTCATGAATAATTTGCTTATTACCATTATCAACATTAGCAAATAAATTATTGATTTTTAACATTATTTTCTTTCTGATTGTACTTTAAAAAGTGAATTAATTTTTATTTCAACAAGCTTTTGCTTGCCATGCAGATGTTGTATTATCGTTTAAGCATTTAATTCTTATACCAAAATCAGCTACGAATTCTGACATATCAATAGCATTAAAGCTGATAAAAATCTCTTCTGCAATCACAGGTGCTTTTGATTTATCCGCTGCACTATATAGTAAAATATTATAATCGTTTTGTTTAAATTCAGCTTGAGCTGTAGAAACAACTTCGACTCCATCTCTGGGAGCGAGATGTAACCTAATAATATCAACCGCCTCTCCACGTGTTAAACCTGTTTTTAGACCTATTGAGTTAGCTAATGTTTTTGAATAATTATTATACGTTATCTCTTTTTCTATCATCGAAATAGATATATGATTTTCACTGTATTGGCGATCATTTTTAACCAGACTCACTGGTTGCTTTGATACCACTAATGGATCAATATCCGTGCAGGAAGCTAAAATTACAAATAAGGGAATAAAATACCTCATCAACCAACGCTGCCTTCCAGACTTATTGCAACAAGTTTTTGCGCTTCAACAGCAAACTCCATCGGTAACTCTTGGAGTACTTCTCGACAAAAACCGTTGACAAGCATAGCAACAGCGTCTTCTTCAGACAGACCACGTTGTCTACAATAAAATAACTGCTCTTCAGATAACTTACTAGTTGTAGCTTCATGTTCAAATTGTGAAGATGAGCTGTCACTTTCGATATATGGGACAGTATGCGCACCGCATTTATCACCAATAAGTAAACTATCACACTGCGTGAAGTTTCTGGCATTTTTCGCTTTTTTATGGGCAGTAACCAAGCCTCGGTAGGTGCTGTTAGATTTTCCTGCACTAATCCCTTTTGAAATAATTCGTGACTTAGTATTTTTACCAAGATGAACCATTTTTGTACCTGTATCCGCCTGCTGAAATCCATTAGTAATTGCTATTGAATAAAATTCTCCTTGGCTATTATCACCTTTTAAAATACAGCTAGGGTACTTCCAGGTAACGGCAGACCCTGTTTCAACCTGTGTCCAGCTTACCTTGGAGTTTTTACCACGGCAATCAGCTCTTTTAGTAACAAAATTATATACTCCACCTTTACCTTCACTATCACCAGGCCACCAATTCTGAACAGTAGAGTATTTAACCTCTGCATCATCATGAACTATTATTTCTACTATTGCTGCATGCAACTGGTTCTCATCACGCATGGGGGCTGTGCAGCCCTCTAGATAAGAAACATATGAGCCTTTATCGGCAATAATAAGCGTGCGTTCAAACTGGCCAGTGCCTTGGGCATTCATTCGAAAATATGTAGAAAGCTCCATTGGACACCTTACACCCTCAGGAATATACACAAATGACCCGTCGGAAAATACTGCATTATTTAAGGTTGCATAGTAATTATCGGTTAAAGGAACCACTGAACCCATGTACTTTCTTACAAGTTCTGGATGTTCTTTAACTGCCTCTGAAAAAGAGCAAAATATAATGCCTTTCTCCGCTAATTCTTTTTTAAATGTAGTGACTACTGAAACCGAATCCAGAACGGCATCCACAGCAACTTTTGGCGCACCTTTTACTCCTGCCAATACTTCTTGTTCTTTAAGGGAAATTCCTAATTTGTCATAAATAGCTAATATTTCTGGATCAACTTCATCTAATGATTTAGGTTTATCATCATCCGACTTGGGTGCCGCATAATAATAAGCATCCTGAAAATCTATTTTTGGATAATTTACATTAGCCCAAACTGGCTCCTTTAAATGCAACCACCTGTTATATGCCTCCAAGCGCCAATCTAAAAGCCATTGTGGTTCATCTTTTTTCGCTGAAATAAATCTAACGATATCTTCATTTAGTCCCTTTGGAGCAAATTCCTGTTCTATGTCACTATCAAAACCATATTTGTATTTTTCAGCCTCAAGCGAACGAACACCATCTACAGTTGACTTATCAATACTAGATTTAATTTTTACTTCTTCAGTCATTTATATTTTCCATTCTATTTCGTATGCTTGACCAAGCTGATAAAATCTGGTCGACATCTTTATTTGTGCTTTTATAACCAAAACTAACTCTCAGTGCACCCTTCGGGGCAATGCTAGATAAACCCATTGATTTTATGATACGGTTTTCATTAGACTTACCAGAGGAACATGCCGAACCTGTCGAAACAGAAATACCAGCAAGGTCTAGTGCCATCATCATCGTCATAGCGTTTAAGTTTGGAGAGGAAATAAAGCTAGTATTGGGCAAGCGCTCAGCATTAGCCCCAAAAATATTGATATCACTTTCTATATTTTCCAAACGTTTTTCAAATGAGTCGCGAAGTTTTTTTGTATGATCCAAATTCGTCATTACACTGGCAGCAACTCCAAAACCATGAATACCTGCTAAATTCATAGTTCCTGATCGCATTCTACGCTCTTGTCCTCCCCCACAAAGTAGGGGCGATAAAGGGGTATCTGGACAAACATATAAAGCTCCCACACCCTGTGGGCCTCCTATTTTATGAGCTGATATAGCTATATAGTCGGCTCTAAATAACATAGGTATTTTGCCAAAGGCCTGAACAGCATCAACAAGAATTAAACCACCATATTGATGAACGAGATCAGTTATTGCTTCTACAGGTTGAAGTACACCCGTTTCCCCATTAGCAGCTGACACAGATACAAATGGCCTACCGTCAGAAGTATTCCAATTTTTTAGTATTTCTTTAAGATAGTCTATATCTGTAATACCATTAACATCAGTAGGAATAAAATCATGGGAATAACCCCAATTCTCAGCTGCTTTATAAGTGGCTGTATGATCAGCATTTGAAAATAACATTTTCTTACATCCAGCATTGTAAGCAGCATAAATCGCTGTATTTAGGGATTCAGTACCACTACCTGTGAAAATAATGTCTTGAGAACAAACCCCCATTTCTAATCCAATAATTTCTCGAGCTTTGGATATAATGGCATTAGCCTTACGACCATCACTGTGCTGAGCCGAGGGGTTACCACAAAGATTCATAACTTCAGTTACAGCAGTTATTACTTCTGGCCTTATTGGACTACTAGCGTTGTTATCAAGATAAACTCTAGTCAAAACACATACCTTTATATGTTAAAGTCAATAACAATTGCATTTCGACTAAAAATATCAGTTTAAACTTCCCTTGAAAGTTATTTATTATTTCGTGAAATAAAAACAAATTATTCTAACCTATACTTTTATTATAAAAATTTTCGGAAATCACATCGTGAACCGTAACGGATATTAAAAATTCCTCTATGTGATTCTCCAAGGCACCCCAAAGATTATGAGTTAAACAAAGATCAGCTTTTCCTGTACAAGCCCTTTTTAAGCTTGGGCTACAACCATGAGCCTGAATATTTTCATCAACTGCATGAATTATTTTATCAAGTGTTAAATTCTTGGCAGAATGCGCCAACACATATCCTCCTGATGCCCCTCTGTAACTTTCAACAAGTCCAGCACGCCTCAATTTTGCGAACAATTGTTCTAAGTAATTCAATGATATACCTTGGCGTCGTGAAATATCTACCAAAGGTATTCGCACATCTGAGCCTTGAGCGGCCATATCAGCTATAGCCATGACAGCATATCTTCCTTTTGATGTTAGTTTCACTTTTAATAACTTTCTTTAAAGGTTTTTCTCGCTTTTTTATAATTGAGTTGTTAAAGGCCCAATAAAACGTCTTACGTCAGGCATGTAAGTATTCCGACTAGTTTAGTCAAGTTTAAGAATGCAAAGACTGACTGCGACAAAACCGTAATTAAGGAATGCCATGCCAGAAGTTATTTTTAATGGGCCAGAAGGAAGACTTGAAGGACGTTATCACCCCTCAGATGACCCCCAAGCTCCATGCGCTTTAATTTTACCACCACACCCCAAAGCTGGAGGTCACATGGACCACAGAATTACTGTAGCAATGTATGAGCAATACAAAGCGCGTGGCTTCTCAGTGCTAAGATTTAATTTCAGGGGGGTAGGAAGATCTGTAGGAGAATATGATAATGGACAGGGTGAGTTGCAAGATGCTGCTTACGCAATGGATTATATCCAAAGCTTTAATCAGAACGCTCCCTTTACATGGGTTTCAGGCTACTCATTCGGAGCTTGGATCGGAATGCAGTTATTAATGAGACGCCCAGAAGTTTCTGGATTTATCTCCATGAGTTTACCCACTAATACATATGATTTTGCATTTTTAGCCCCTTGTCCAGCTTCAGGTTTAATTACTTATGGCTCACAAGACCCTATAGTACCAGCCGACGAAGTAGATAATGTCGTTGAAAAAATCCGCGTACAAAAAGGACACAAAATATACACGCATTGTATTGAAGGTGCTGACCATTTTTATACTAATCATCTGGACATAGCCATGAATGTTATTGATGATTATTTGGATGCAAATCTAGATCCACAATATTGCCCGCCTCGTGAACTTGAATAAGCCTAAAAATATTTGTTATCATATTGAAGCATAATATATTTAATCGATCTGTAAGTAATTTACATGTAAATTTATAATATAAAATATTTAATTACTTTGTAGAAAATATTAATTTGGTAATGCTAGTTTTCCACCAATTAAGGGCTCCATTACTCCAGTTGTAGTTGGGAAGCTAATAGGTAGACATAGGTGAGATCTTACAGCTAAATAAGCGAAAGCTTGAGCCTCTACCGCATCAGAAACCCAACCAACTTTTTCGGTAGTGGAAATTCTCATATCCAGCTTTCTGTTTAATAAAGAAATTATGGATCTATTGTGCCTGCCGCCGCCGCAAACAATCATTTCAAGTGGTTTTTCTTTAAATCCCTCCGTAACATTTACCACAGCCTCTACAATAAAGGCAACTAATGTTGCGGCTCCGTCTTCAACGGAAAAACTTTTTAGATCATTTAATACGTCAAAGTCATATCGATCAGCGGAACGGGGTATTTTTCTTTTAAAAAAATCATGCTCCAACCAATTTTCTACCAAATCATAATCAGCATTACCCGCTAATGCATATTGACCATAAGGATCGTAAGACCCCAAACCGTTTTGATAAATCCAGTTATCAATTGGGCCATTTCCTGGTCCAGTATCAGTGGCTATGATTTTATTATTTTTCTCTATCAAAGTCATATTAGAGACTCCCCCTATATTCAAAACAACAGTAGGAAGTTTCAATTTAGAATACATTGAAAGTGATTTATGATAAATTGGAGCTAAAGGAGCGCCCTGCCCCATATTAATAATATCATTACTTCTAAAATCATACCATACGGGGCAATTGAGTGCTTTCGCCAGACTCTCGCCATTACCAAGCTGCAATGTTTGTCCTCTCGTTCCAGCCTTTGGAGGATAATGCAAGACTGTTTGACCATGAAAACCGATAAAGTTTAACCTTCGAGACCAACTTTTATTATTTTCACATAATTGTTCAACAGCAAGTTTATGGGTTTTTAAAATAACATTTTCTGCATCTTTAAATATAGAAGGTCGCGGACCAATGAACTTCCACTGCAAAGCAGACTGAATAGTTTGTTCCAAAACTTCTCTTTCCTCTGATGAGTACTGAATACATAAACTTGGTCCAAATTCATAAATTTTTTCACCGTCCGTATGCAAGAAAGCAGCATCTACGCCATCCAACGAGGTTCCACTCATCAAGCCTAAAGACACATAATCCATTTGATCTGAACTTACCTCTTTAACTTAGCAATTAGTATTGCTAGTACACTAAAAGATATAGTTAGGCCAGAAACATGAATAAATATCAATCAAAATTGATGCAAAACCTCACTGAAAGAGGTTTTTTATATCAATGTACAGACCCAAAGGGCCTCGATAGTTTAGCATACAAAGAAAATTTAACAGGGTATATTGGGTTTGACTGTACCGCGCCAAGCTTGCATGTTGGCTCGTTAGTTCAAATAATGATGCTACGCCAACTACAAAAAGCAGGAGGACGTCCCATAATACTGCTTGGTGGGGGTACCACAAAAATTGGCGATCCCTCGGATAAAGACAAATCAAGACCTATATTAACTGACGATTTAATAAAAAAGAACAAAGAGGGAATTGGAAGAGTTTTTTCTAAGTTTTTAAGCTTTGAAGGCCCTAATAGCGCTATAATAGTTGACAATAATGACTGGCTAGGTGGGCTTGGTTACATTAATTTCTTAAGGGATGTAGGAAAACTATTTACAATAAATCGTATGATTGCAATGGAAACTGTCAAAAGGCGAATAGAAAATGAACTTCCAATGACCTTTTTAGAGTTTAACTACCCTCTACTGCAAAGCTATGATTTTGTTGAACTAAATAAAAGATATAACTGCACATTACAACTTGGTGGTTCAGATCAATGGGGAAATATAACAAATGGGATAGACCTTACAAGAAGAATGTCTGGCGCCCAATGTTATGGTTTTACAACACCATTAATCACAACAGCATCTGGAGGAAAGATGGGCAAAACAGCTGATGGGGCCATATGGCTTAACTCTGATACTTCTTTAGGAGAGAGTTATTCAAAAAGTTCATATGATTATTGGCAATTTTGGCGAAATACTGATGATGCTGATGTTGGAAAGTTTTTTAAGCTATTTACAGATTTACCTTTGAGTCAAATAGACGATATTGAAAAACTTACAGGTGCTGACATAAACAAAGCAAAGATTCAGTTGGCAAATGAAGTCACAGCGATGCTGCATGGGATTAAAGCCGCGAAAGAAGCAGAAGCAACCGCTCGTGATACATTCGAAAAAGGGTTAAATTCAACAGGATTACCAACGATTATGATAGAGAGAAATAAGTTTGAAGGTATAGGAATTCTTCAAGCCTCTGTTCTTACAGGACTTGCATCATCTAATGGAGAGGGCAGAAGGCATATAAAGGCAGGGGCATTGAAGATTAATGATATAAAGGTTGAGGACTTTGAATATAAACTATCAAAAAACGATTTAGAAAATGGGTGTATTAAAATTTCTATAGGAAAAAAGAAGCATGCTATATTAAAATTGAATAATTAGATCATTCAAAATTATCACTTAACTCTTCAGCTTCAGACCAGCTTTTATTACTTAACTTATTTCTATTTGTACGAAAAATTCCACGTAAAAATCCTGGAGTTAGAGCAGATAAAGGGTTAACTAATATTTGACTATTACTGAATGCGCCCTTTACCGTATAACTGAGTGCAAAAATACCTTCGCCTTTTTTACCAACAAATATATCACCAATGACTGGAATCTCTCCCAACATAGAGTTAGCAGTATAGGCTGGTACTAACACCCCATCCATATCAATTTTTTGAGTGTCAAAGTTAACTTCCCCTGTGCCTGTCATTCCTAGAGCAGGCCCTGAAACACGTGCATCTTTTATATTTAGCTCACTATCTTTATAAATAAAAGGAATAGAAAATTCATTAAAATTCAATCCATCTCCACTTAGCGTGTCAGTTATCCCTTTTAGAGATGCTACAGACAATATTTGAGCTAAAATTGGAGCTTTTACCAAGGTAAAATCTTCAATTTCTAATACCCCTCTCAAAGGCCCTTCCACTCCGACCATTGGCATGCGGGCAGAAACTTGCAGGCGACCGCCATCTATACTATCAATACCTAAAAAAGCCCTTGCTGCTTCAGAAGCATCAGGCACTTTCAAGTTTATCTGCCTTGCTTTGATTTTTTCTTCTGAATTTATTGATACAGAAAAAATACCTTTCTGGGTTTCACCAAAAAAATCAGCATCTGTAACCCCAAATCCATTATGATTATAAATCGCGCTTGCATTGTTAATAATATAATTTTCACTGAGTGAAATAGACTTTAAGTTTGCCACTAAATTTATGGGTATGTCTACTCCCAAGTTATTATTATTGTTGAAAATTCCAGTAGTTATCGTAGATGCATTCAAATAATCACCAGCAATTAACATATTAATTCTATCATTATTTCTATTAGGGGATGCTTTTAAGTTAGCACTAATCAATCCATCAATTTTAGCATTTTCAAAACTCAAGTTTTTTAATCTAAAATCATCTGCCAATTTAACACTACCTTTTATAGAAAGCCCAGGTGCTGACATCAAAATATTTTCAAAAATGAAATCATTATTATTTAATCTTTTGAAGTTACCAGTAATTGAAGCATTTTTACCCCTATCTTTAGACCAATTATTCCCCAAAGTTATAATACTATCCTTTAAATCAACATTTAACTCAGCATTAGAGAGGTTAAAGCCTTTTCCATTAGCTTCAATCTTTGTATATAATTTTCCTTTGATATTTTTTCTAAAACCCAAACCAAAGCCATCGAGTGTGTCACGATTCATTTCTCCTTCAACAACATAGCGTGTAGGAGACTTTGTTTCCCTGAAGGTTTCGTTCAAATTTAAATTTGCTTTCCATGGACCTATAAAAACTGGGCCTGAAATATTCATTTTTTCTTTATCAATATAAATATCAACAAAACCATTTTTTAATCTATGCTTACCAATAGAAAATGGGGCTGAAACATTATTTAGCTTGCCTAAAACTGAATAATCAATTCGTGAACGGTCAAAATTCTCAAGTAATGGCCTCTTAACCTTTAAATTAATTTTTCCTAAACCAGAAAATTGATTTGGACTTACCCTATACTTCTTTGCAATATTTAATGGCTTCTCATCTACTAAAGCAATTAAGTCTGTAATTTTACCATCAGCATCAACATCAATTATTACATCAGCACCCTTCGGGAAAAACTGAGTAATATTTGCATTTGCAGAATTTATAGTAATATCGCCGATTTTTCCACCTTTTGCTTGAAATTTTGCACTGTTACCCAGTATAAGACCCTCCCCAGATAAACCTGTATAGGGTGTCATAGTTGAAATATATCTTATATCAGCATTAGTAACACCAAAGTTTAAACTAAAGTCATCGTCATTTAATGATTGAGCGCCAAGAAAAAAATTTTGTGGTAAATTCAAAGAAAATTTAACATTTTTAATTGCAGCCTTGATCATAGATCTATCCACCCAACGACGAGCTCCGGAAGCAAGATTATGTGGCCACAAGTCCAAAAGATTTTTTATATCCATCGAACCCTTTGATTTACCGCGAAAGCTTATATTTTCCCAATCACCTGTTTCACCTTGTTTAAACTCACCATCAGTTAACAATTTGTATGACCCAAAATTAATATCAAATTTGTTTAACTTAAGGTGCCTTGAATTTAAATCCAGTCGCCCAGACATTGATAGCGAACTTAATTTAAGAGCACTCTTAAACTCAAAAAATTTATCTATCAGCACATCCTCTAAATCAAAACTAAACAAAGGTGCTGTATTAGAGTTACCATCTGTAAGTGACTTAAGTTCACTAAAGCTTCCATTACCTCGAAAGTTAATTTTAGGAGACTGAATACTTAATTCAGAAACCTTCATTATCTCAGATTCTGCCTCAAGGCTTGCTTTAAAATTAATAGCATCAAAGTTTAATTTTTTTTTAAATAAATCCACTCTACCTTGTTTTGCAGTCATATTTATATCTGCTTTTTCGAGACCCAATTGCCGGTCTACCTGTAGGGAAACTAATAAATCAATTGGTGTGTTTAAACCGTTTAAGAATGCAAATTTACCAAGTTTTGGTGCAAAAAATGAAGGATTCATATCATATGCATTTACATGGACAGTATATTTTTTAAAGTTTTCTACAAATTGAATATTTAATTCTAAGGGAGTAAGTGTATTTTCATTTTCAATTTTACTGAAAATCTTCAGTTCTGCATTATCTTCAGAGTAATTAAAATAAAAGTTTGACTCATAGAGTCTTGCTTGAAGCTTATCTTTTTTATCCAAAACAAGTACATCAGCATTATTAATTTGAACACTAGAAATAACATTCATGAATTCTGATTTATTTTTTTTCTCAGGGGAATATATTCGCCAAGAAGGACCAAATTCTTTAGCTGGAAATGAAGCACCTAAACTTAATTCTATATTACCATTTTCCGACCTAGTGATAGTTACCGACCCGCCTTTAATTTCAATTTTTTTTGGGATAAAAGACCCACTCATTAGAGAGGCAAGTGGAAAATCAACATTTAAATATGAGACTGAATCAATCGGTTGTCCATTTTTATCATCAACAAATATATCATCCACTTCTATGCTTAAATTATTAGTAGGCGCTATCCATTTTACTCTTATTTTACCAATTTTAGAATTTCGACCATTGAAGGTTTTTGATAATGTTTTCTCAGCAACTGATTTAAAGATTGATACATCTAATGATTGGCGAGATAAAATAATGCTTAAAAAAAATAAACATAAGACGATTATACCAAACATTAATGCTACTAATTCTCCAATGACATTAAATGTTTTCGTTAAAGTTTCTTTATTCTTTTTATTAGAAGACAGAAGTAATAACTTATAATAAGAAATTCCAATATATTTTCTTGCAATGTTAATGATTTTGTTTTCTGTCATGTCTTATTTCTAGGTATCTAACAAAACTCAAGTTTATGTAATAACGTAATAAGCATGCAATGTGCTACATCAAGCAAGAAAAGGATAGCCCCATGGAGTTAAAAATTGGACAAAAAGCACCTGATTTTATATTACCTGCCAATAATAACTCTGAGATAGCTCTCAGTGATTATAAAAGTCAGTTTTTGGTCCTTTATTTTTACCCAAAAGATAATACGCCTGGCTGTACAAAGGAGGCGTTAGATTTCTCTGAAAACATAGAAGAGTTTACTAAGCTTAATACAAGTGTTGTTGGTATCTCTAAAGACACACCAACAAAACATGATAAATTTATAGAGAAAAATTCTTTAAAGTTGTCTTTAGGGTCTGACATAGACGGTAGAGTTATAAATAATTACGGAGCTTGGATTGAAAAGAATATGTATGGCAAGAAATATATGGGTATTGAAAGGTTGACAATTCTAATTGGCCCTGGAAACGAAATATTACAAATTTGGCGAAAAGTAAGAGTTAAAGATCACGTTAAAAAAGTCCTTGAAGAATTAAAAAAACACATTTTGTAAACAGTGTATATATTTAATTACTTTTTATAATTAGTATCGAAATTCTTCGAACAAAATTTATTTGCTCAAAACTTGAAGTTACAAAAGTATAAAAATACTACTTGTATTACAACCAATTAGTGTGGTTAACACCGAAATATCATTGGTATGGAATCATGAATAATATATTAAAAATATGGCGAGAAAAAATTATACAAAATTTACCTGAACGTCAGCTTTTGGTGAG
>CAJQGR010000090.1 GCA_905477785.1 uncultured Hellea sp. | reverse complement strand
TTCCTTTTTAAAATAGGAGCCGAGGCAGATATGGCAGGTACAGAGGAAGCCAAACTAAATTGCGTTCCTTATGAAAGCTCAACCATATTTTTTGATCCTAATTACTGCTTAATTGGGGTTGAAAAATCTGACCCCGAATCAAGAGAAGAGTGGTTAGGTAGTAATAATTATATGAATCCTTTATTTGTTAATTCAGACATTAACGATCAAGGCGGTGAAGTATCTCAATTTAAACCATATAAGCCAACATATGATTTAAAAACCAAGAAAAAAAGCATTGTTGAAGGAAGAGGCTTATTACAAGACTTTATGCGATTTGTTCAATCTAATCCTAGCGCAGCTGAGCTTGCAGAACAGTTTGATATAAGTGGTTTCATAAAAGCACATGCAGCAGAAATAGTATTAGGTGCAGTAGATCATTATGTAAAAGTCGGTAACAACTACTATCTCTATTTTAACCCGCTCACAAATAAATGGATATATCTTATTCATGATAATGACTTTGCTTTACGAGATCATCATCCCACAACCTGGGGTTCACCTGATTGGGCAAGACCCTGGAGAGACATAGCTACTACATATGCATTCCCCTCACCCGGGAAAATACATTGGACTGAACGTACTATAAATGACAGTAAAATAAATCCAATTTTATGGGATATAGTTTTTTCTGAACAGAGCAACAAAGATAAACTTTATGAAGATATAAAATTTATCCTTGATAATAAGTTAGACTGGGAAATATTATCGCCTATACTTGAAACAAGAAATACAATGATTCAAGACGCTATAAATGCCACAGACGCGCAACATCCAGATGGCTGCGAACTAATTTATAATCCCGATGCAATAGATGCTGAAGATAGCTCTTCTCTCTGTGATGATAGAGATATATCAATTAAAAAATATATAGAGTTACGCAGGGAAACTTTATATCAAGAACTGGAAGAAAATGGATTTTAGAAGCCAGTAAGTATGATATAAAACATATAAAACAATTTAAGGTAAGATAAATCGTGATGAAGAATACTTTATTAATATCTGCAGCAATAATTTTTATTACTTCTTGCTTAAATACAAGTGATGTAAGTAATTCAACTGAAAATGACTGGTGTATATCTGGTGGTACAATTTACACTGCTCAAGATAATAAGCCTACTGTAGAAGCCGTTGCAGTAAAAAATGGTCAAATATCTTATGCTGGTGACGAAATTGGTGATTGGTGCAATGAAAATGAAATGAATAATGTACGGATAGTAAACCTCAAGGGCTCGGCAATGTATCCTGGCCTTACCGACGCACATGGTCATTTGCTAGGTATAGGTCTTCGTGAGATTACGCTAAACCTTGAAAGCGTAAAATCTGTTGAAGAATTAAAAAAAGAAGTAAAAAAAGTAGTGGAAAAAACTCCTGTTGGAGAAACTGTATATGGTCGCGGATGGATTGAAACTCACTGGCCTGAGAAACGTTTTCCTAATAGGTTAGATTTAGATGAAATTAGCACAGATCACCCAATAATATTAGAGCGCGCTGATGGACATGCAGTTGTAACTAACTCACTAGCTCTCAGCTTATCGGGTATAGATGAATTAACAACGGCACCTTTCGGCGGAGCAATAAATAAATTTAATAATCAATATGGTAAAAAAAATAAAGGTACGCCTAACGGAATGTTAATAGATAATGCATCTATTCTTATCAATGACTTGTTACCTAAACTTACAGTTAAAAGAAAAGAAGAAGCCTATATAATTGGCGCCGAACTTTATGCTTCTCGTGGTTGGACAGGTATACACTCTATGTCAGTGGATCCTGCGGATATTTCTATATTAAACCGACTTGCTGACGAAAACAAAATTAAAATTCGAGTATATAATTCAGTAGATATTAGTAATACTAGTGAATTTCCAAAAGTCCTGAATAATAATGAATTAAATTCTAATGAATTAATCCAGACACGGGCAATAAAGTTATATGCAGATGGGGCTTTGGGTTCTCGAGGCGCATCACTTATTGAGCCTTATAGTGACGACCCTACAAACTCAGGTCTAATGACTCTGAAAGAAGGTGAAGCTAAGCTAATACTTGAAAAAGCTTTAAAAGAGGGAGTTCAAATAAACATTCATGCTATTGGTGACTTTGGAAATAGAGAAGTTTTGAGGTGGTATAAGAATGCTTTTGATCAAATACCTATTGCGAATCGAAAAATCAAAGATCCGAGATGGCGAATAGAACACAGCCAAATACTTCATATAGACGATATATCGCTATTTTCTGAGTACGGTATTATTCCATCAATGCAGCCATCACATGCCATTGGCGATTTGTATTTTGCAGAAAATCGCCTTGGGAAAAAGAGATTGGCAGGTGGGTATGCTTGGAGAAGCTTAATTGATACTGGCTCGATTATAGCCGGAGGTACAGATGCACCAGTAGAAACAGGAGACCCAAGAATTGAATTCTATGCCGCAATAGTACGTAAAGGCCTTGATGGTTTTACATCAGACGCATGGTATAATAACCAAAAGGTAAATAGCCAAGAGGCACTTAAAATGTTTACTAAATGGCCAGCCTATGCATCCTTCAGAGAACAGGAAATTGGGACTATACAGGTAGGCAAAAAGGCTGACTTTACAATATTTGATATTGATATTTTAACCTCTGAAGCTTCAAATATTCTCAATGCCAAACCATTAATGACAATAGTTGATGGTAAAGTTGCATTCGAGGCAAAATAAGTGAAAAAGTATAACCTACTCACTTAAATTTTTTTATGATCAAATCTTTTGATTAGTATAGGAGCGCAATTCTTTTCGCGCTACTTGTCGGCGATGAACGGCGTCAGGGCCATCTGCAAATCGTAGAGTCCGCTGACCTTGGTACATAGTTGCCAAAGGCGTATCTTGAGATATGCCAGTGCCGCCGAACATTTGCATTGCTTCATCTATAACCTTTAGTGACATCCTAGGTGCCTCAACCTTAATCATTGAGATCCATGGAGCAGCATCTCTCTTACTCATGGTATCCATAGCCCATGCAGCTTTGAGGCAAAGTAATCGTGCTTGTTCTATCTTAATTCGCGCCTCAGCTATAATGTCAAAATTAGCACCTAAATAAGCAAGTTGTTTGCCAAAAGCTTCTCTTTCAAGAGAACGCTTACACAATAACTCTAATGCCTTCTCTGATTGGCCTATTGATCTCATACAATGGTGAATTCTTCCAGGTCCTAAGCGACCTTGACTAACCTCAAAACCCGCACCCTCTCTTATCAATAATGAATCCGCTGGAATTTTAACATTTGTGAATTTTAGGTGCATATGACCGTGAGGAGCATCATCATGACCAAAAACCTTCATAGGACGTAATATTTCTATTCCCGGTAATGATGCGTCTACAACGAACATAGAATGTTGCTGATGCTTAGTACGATTTTTATCGGGGGTTTTTGCCATTAAAATATAAACTTTGCACCTTGGGTCCCCTGCACCTGAAGACCAATATTTTTCTCCATTCAAAACCCAATCATCTCCATCCCTTACAGCAGAAAATTCAAGGTTAGTGGCATCTGAAGAAGCAACATCAGGCTCAGTCATTAAGTATGCAGATCTAATTTTACCTTCAAGAAGAGGTATAAGCCATTGTTTTTTATGTTCTTTATTTCCATATCTTTCTAAAACTTCCATATTTCCTGTATCTGGGGCGCTACAATTCATTGCCTCTGAAGCTAAATGCACCCAACCTAATTCTTCCGCAATATAGGCATATTCAACTGTTGAAAGCCCAAATCCTTCATCAGAGTCCGTTAACCAGAAATTCCACAATCCCCTTTTGCGAGCTTCAGATTTAACCGTATCCATAATCTCTAATTGCCTCTCAGAAAGATCGAACCTGCCTCCAGGTGCCGTTCCAACAAGGTCGTGAAACTCATGATCCAAAGGAGCTACGTAGTTTCTGGTGAAATCTCTTATTTTTTCAACCAAAGGCCGCACGCGTTCGCTCATACCTAAGTCCATTGTAGAAGTCATAACCATATCCTCATATTTATAATTTACCAGTTTGTATTTTGTGTCTTGCTAATTCCCCTAAAGCAGTTGCCATAGCCCCATAAGATTTAAACCGTGGATTGTCAGTTTGACCTTTGTAATATCTTGAGTATATTTGCTGAATTATTACCGCTAATCGCCATATACCATAAACATAATAAAACTGAAAACCACTGACGTCATATCCTGTTTTTGATGAATAAAATTCAAGTATTTGGCTACGTGTGAGCATTCCTGAAGCAGTTGAAGGCTGCCTTAAGGTCATTTTCATATAATCCGGATCTGAGGGTTCAATCCAATAAGCAAGTGTATTTCCTAGGTCCATCAAAGGATCACCAAGAGCAGAAATTTCCCAGTCTAATAGTGCCTCGATACTTCTTGGATCATCCTTATTAAGTATACAATTATCAATTCTGTAGTCACCATGTATGATCGCAGCGCCTCGTTCTGTTGATGGCATATTATCAACAAGCCAAATTTGTACATCCTCAAACTTCTCGACATCTTTAGTCCATGATTTCTCAAAACGCCTATTCCAACCGAGAATTTGTCTATTTACGTAACCAATAGGTTTTCCAAAGTCAGACAAGCCTACTGCTTGATAATCAACTTGATGTAAATCTATTAAATTTTGAAAAAAATTAACACATAATTGTCTTACTTCTTTTTGAGACCAATTCCATTCAGTCGGTATCTTCGTATGAATTAAGTGACCTTCCGATCTGTCCATCACGTAAAACTCGGAACCTATAATCGATGCATCATCGGTGTAAAACAATGTATTAGGCACAGGTATAGTGCCTTTTAATGCAGACATTACACGATACTCTCTATGCATATCATGGCCAGACTTTGGTTTATCGCCAAAAGGGGGGCGTCTTAATACCATCCTTCGCTCTGGATAATCTAGAGCATACGTCAAATTAGAGGCACCCGAGTTATACTGCTTTAAAACAGCTTGACCCCTAAGTTCTGGAATAACTTTCTTTAAAATAGAATCTACCGCTTCGAGATTAAATTCTTCACCCGAACGAACTTCAACTACAGGGTTTTCAGAGGTCATTAATTAACAGCTCCACCATCAACAATCATGCTTTGTCCTGTGTAGTAACTTGCTTCTTGTGAGGCCATATAAAGAACTGCCCCAACCATTTCCTCGGGCTGAGCCATACGCTTTATTGCTAGATTCATTTTTACGTAAATATCCATTGCAGGATTATCTTTTAAAGCTGATGCTAACTTAGTATCTGTAAAACCAGGTAATAATGCGTTAACCCGCACACCATGCTGAGAATATTCCTTAGCTAGACCTTTTGTCATAGCAATTAAAGCCGCCTTACTCATACCGTATATTACACGAAATTCAGCAGGTTGAATCCCGTCAATAGAGGCAACATTTATAATCGATCCACCACCATTTTCTTTGAGAAAAGGAAAGGCTTTAGTGGATAAAAAGTATGGCCCTCTTGTATTAACCTGAATAGTTTTATCAAAGGCAGATTCACTAGCTTCATGAGCTGGACCAAAATGAGGACTTGTTGCTCCATTGTTAATCAACACATCAAGCCGTCCAAATCTAGACTTTATTAAAGACAGAACGTTTTCGTGATGGTCTAAATTTCCAATATGTAATTCCGCAGATATAGCATTGCCACCTTTTTCACGGATTTTTTCAGCAACTTTTTCACAATCAGCTTGTTTACGACTCGAACAAATAACTGTTGCGCCATGCTCAGCAAACCCATGAGATATCGCCTCGCCTATTCCTCGGCTTGCACCAGCAACAAGCACCACTTTATCTGTAAAATCAAATCTTGTCATTTTGTTCCCTAATCCGGTAATTGATTGCCACCTAATTTTTGCTTTAGCTTATTCATTCCTCGAATATAAGCTTCAAAGTTATTAGCCTTGTTTTTAAAATATTCACCAACAACAGGATGCGAAAGTACCATAAACTTATCTTCTAATATGGAACTCTTAAGGGCATTAGCAACGTCTTCTGGTTCGAGTAAACCATCTTGATGACCTTCAGCCATCATCATTCCTTTGGTCATATTTGTTTTCACATATTGTGGACAAATACAGTGAGTTTTGATGCCCTCATCCCAATGCCGAATTGCAAGGCTTTCTGCAAAACCAACTGCAGCATGTTTAGTCGCTGTATATGAAGAACTTCCTATCTGAGCCAATAATCCAGCTGCAGAAGCTGTTATAACGAAACGGCCTGATCCACGCTCTCGCATACTAGGTATCAAGCAACGGGAAGCATAAACGGAACTCATGACATTAATTTTCCAGCTTAATTCCCAATTTTCATTACTCGCATCTGCAGCATGTTTTGGATCGCCATAACCGACCCCAGCATTAGAAACAAAGATATCTATTGGACCATTAACCTGTTCAGATCTAATAATAAAATTCTTAACATCATTTTCAATACTGACATCGCATTTGAATGATGATGCTCCAATTTTTCTGCCAACATCTTTAGGTTCATTTAAATCACTTATGGATACCTTCGCGCCATTCGATATAAACATTTCAGCAATGGCTAGACCAATACCACCTTGAGCTCCTGTGATTGCTACTGATTGTGCTTTAAACATGTTAACCAACTATAGAGTAAATTATTATGCAATTTGTTGCATATAGAAGAACATATTACCAGTAATTTTTTTTACGGCTCGACCCGTACATAGCCTAAATTTTTATACTCAACACTGCTAATAAATATAAGGCAGATATTACTTTTTAGGTTTAGCGGCAGCTTTTGTCTTGGATTTTGCTGGAGCCTTTGCTTTAGGTTTTGCTGTAGCCTTTGCTTTGGGTTTTGCAGCAGCCTTTGC
>CAJQGR010000089.1 GCA_905477785.1 uncultured Hellea sp. | reverse complement strand
GGATTTACATTTTGGAATACATAAGGAGTAATTATTGCTTCTGTGTATTCATTAATTGCCCAATAATATGGTGTTCTTGTGTTAAAACCTTTACTTGACGTTACGCCAACAAAGGGAGTTAAAAACCCACTTGACCTTTCAGCACTTGGGTCTGGATGGGCTAGATATGGCGTCCAAAATAGCGGTAAGCCTGCAATCTCTAACAAAGCGCTATTGTATCGAAAAGTCCGAGTTTTCTTGTCTTGTCTAACTTTTCGCGCTTTTATTCGCCAAGAAGGTTTTTTGGTCTTACCCTTTTCCTTGCATAATTTGCAGGCAGTGTAGTAAGCGTTATAAAGTTCTATTTCTCCGTTTTCAGTCCGGGTAGCAAAAGCTGCTGAGGTTATACCATTTCCTACTTGTCTAGCTGTAAAGTCAGTGGCAGTACCAGTTTCAAGCTCATTGGATAGTTCTAATTTGCTGGCATATTGTGTTGATCCGTTTGGATCAATTAAAACTACATTTCCACTTGCAATAACAACACCTGTAGACAATGTGTAAACTACTTTTTCCGCTCTTAATGTTCTTTCTTGATATTTACCTATCACCTGACCGGATGCTATTAGTACTCCATCATTTTCATTATTAATGAGCGAATCTGCTTCAAGATAAATTATATCAGGATCGCGAAAGGGATTGTTTATAAATTCATTAGTAACCATTGCTTTCTTGCTGGCAGTAGCACTTTCTTGGGCGTTAGCAATATTACCAAACATTACCGTCATAGTCAGCACCAGTAATTTTATTACTTTAATGTTTCTTATATCAGGCAATTTTGCTCCTCAACATTACTCTACTAACTATCTTAGTCGGTCCCTTTAGGATGCAATAGCTAAATGACTTCACTAGGTCTATCAATTTAATAAGAAAAAAAGAAATAACATACTTAAAATTTTGTAATATTTAAGACTTATTCTTGAGAATTAGCTATTATTGTGATTGTATGACTATCAACAATAATCATGAAAGCTAAATTATGAAACAAAATAATTCTTCTGCTTTGCATGTTGATAGTGGATTTGACATTCCATGCCCAAATACGGTCCCATGTTTAAAGGATAAAGTTAGTAAAGAAGAATGGGCTGTAAGACTTCAACTGGCAGCAACTTACAGATTATGCGCTATATATGGCTGGACAGATTTAGTTTTCACGCATATTTCTGCTCGATTACCTGATGAGGGTGGTGAGCACCGTTTCTTAATAAATCCTTATGGGGTTATGTTCGAAGAGATAACAGCGTCCTCTTTAATTAAAATCGATATGAAAGGTACTGTATGTCAAGACACGAATTATTTTATTAACCCTGCCGGTTTTACAATACACTCCGCAGTACACTTAGCGCGTGAAGATGCGGGCTGCGTAATCCATGTTCATACTCCCTATGGTATTGCGGTTTCTGCACAAAAAAAAGGTTTAAGGAGATATTCGCAAATGGCGATGCAGGTATTAGATGATTTAGCGTATCATGATTATGAAGGCATAGCTCTGGAACTTGATGAGCGTAAGAGAATTGTAAAAAATCTTGGGTCTAAGAGCTTATTAATGTTACGTAACCACGGTACATTAACTTTAGGAATGACATGCGGCGTCGCATTTCTAAGGATGTATTTCTTAGAAAATGCATGCAAATCTCAAATATTAGCTCAGTCAGCTGGAGGTGAAAATGAACTTACTGAGCAATCTCCTGAAATGAGTAAAAAAGTTTATGCTCAAGGTGCTGCTGCATTTGTTCCTGGGATGGGTGATAATCTAGTATGGCCAGGTCTTATGCGTAAATTATCTAGATTAAATCCTGGTTACGATAAATAGTTTATTCATTGCTAATACTTTCCTGAGAAATAAGTATTTTAACTTTTTGTATTTCTTCTTTATTTAAAATGCTTTCTAGACTTTTTTTCAGGTTTTCTCTATCTAGATCATATGCATTATTTCCACTTTTTCCCGATTTAAGAAGCCAATAATAAGAGTCTTTAAAGTTACGCTGAACACCTTCGCCTTTTGCTAAAATGAACGAATATAGAAACTGACCCTCTTTATCTCCACCATAAGCTGACTTTTTAAACCAATAAGCGAAATCTTTGTCTAGATCTGCTTTTACTTTTTTTTGATATATTAAAAGTCCATAATCTGCCTGAGCTGGTGGGTAATTTCCATGAGCAGATTGTTTTAAATATTTAGAAGCTTTGGCGATATTTTGCACAAAATTCAAATTTTCCGCATACATAATACCAGAGATATATGCAGCTTCTATATGTCCGGCATTAGCTGCTAATTCATAAAATTTAAGGGCTTTGTCTGCATCAATATTAATATATCTATCTCCTAATAATTTTGTAGCTTCATTATTGAAACCATTGGATGCTTTTTGTAATATATCAAGAGAAAGTGGCTTATTAATATTAACTCCAATACCTTTAAAGTAAATCTCAGAAAGTGCTATCATAGCATCAGTACGACCCATATCAGATGCTTTTGTAAAATATAATAATGCATCGTTTAAAGTTAACTCTGCTTGTTTTAGCAATGCCATCTCACCAAGTGCTATGAATGCATCGGGAATATTTTGATTTGCTGCTAATAAGTACCATTTTTTTGCTTTTTTTAGATTTTTTAAAGGTGGATCTGATTTCCTTAGTATTTCTCCTATTAATAATGAGGATTCCACTGATCCATATTCGTAAGATAATTTTGCAAATTCTAATGCTTGTATGTCATTATTATTTTCATAAGCTTTTAAAGAAAGTTTGTAGTATCTTTCTGAGTCAAGCTGATTTTGCGTAATAATTTTATATTCTGAGTTATTATCTAATGTATATGCTGATGACACAGTTGAGATAACTGCAAGACTACCGATGCTATATTTTTTGAATCGGACCAAACTGCATTTGACAAAGCTATAAAGTCTGCGCCAGCTTTTATTATATTTTCTGCATTTGAAATATTTATGCCGCCAATGGCTACACATGGAATTTCTACAGCTTCCTGCCACCATTCTAATATCTCCGTATTTGCTTTGTATTTTGCATTTTTTGTTTCTGATTTATAAAAAGCACCAAAGGCTACATAATTCGCTCCCAATGAGGCAGCTTTAAAGGCTAATTCTTTAGAACCGTGACATGTTACGCCAATTATAGCTTTTTGTCCCAATAAGTTTCTTGCATAGGAATAATCAGCATCTTTTTGTCCTAAATGCACACCGTCTGCTTTTACTGCTTTTGCAACATTTGGATTATCATTTATTATTATAAGCGTACCGTATCTATCACAAACTGGTTTAATTTTATTAAATAACCTAACAATTATTTCATCATCTTCGCATTCATTATTTTCCTTTTTTAGTCTTATTTGTAAACAATTCACTGGTGCAGCTGCAAGTGCTGTTTCTAAGTCTAAACAAAACAAATCAAGATCTATTATTTGTGAGGGCGTGATTAGGTATAATTGACAAACGTTAACTGACATTTTGTTTGTAATACTTGATTGAAAACTTACTGACATCCATAATGTTTGTTGTTACTTCAGTAATTGATATATGTTAAGTTTTATTTCACTAATTGAAATAAATAAAAATACCTAATTAATAGTGTGGTGAAGCAAATGAATACACATAAAGGTGAGTGTCACTGTAAAAAAATTCAATTTACGTTTAAAGCACCAGCAAGTGTATCGATTACTATTTGTAACTGCTCAATATGTAATACATCAGGCTTTCAACATGTGTTTATTCCTCATGAGGATTTTACTTTATTGAGCGGTGAAAGCTTTTTAAAAAGTTACCGATTTGGATCTCGTAAAGCGCAACATATGTTTTGCACAGAGTGTGGGGTTAAGTCATTCTATCAACCCAGGTCTCACCCTGATAAATATAGTATAAACTATAGATGTATAAAAAAGGGTACATTGAGTATTCAAAATACTATAAAATTTGATGGTAAAAACTGGGAAAAAAATATCAATTCATTAAAAAGCAAGGTTTGATTAGTCTAATCATACTAAATATAGTATATTTTACATCTTTATTTTTAATTAATTATCGAATGATTTAAATATGTCTAACAGTGCGGTTAATACTGATCTAAGTGGTACTAAGCTAATTAAGAATTTTGTGTCACGCCTGCAAAAGAAGCCTGGTGTTTATCGCATGTTTGATCAGTATGGAAATTTGTTATATGTGGGGAAAGCAAAGAACCTAAAAAACCGTGTAAATGCTTACACAAGTTATAATAGACATCCAGTTCGTATTCAAAGGATGATAAGAGCGACTCATGATATGGAGTTTGTTATTTGTGACTCAGAGACTGAAGCTTTGTTACTTGAGGCTAGTCTTATTAAAAAACTCAAACCTAGGTATAATATTTTATTACGTGATGATAAATCGTTTCCCTATATTTTAGTCCGAAAGGATCACCCTGCAGCGCAAGTAAAAAAACATAGAGGCGCTAAAAAAAACAAGGGTGAATATTATGGTCCCTTCGCCAGTGTTACAGCTGTAAACAGAACATTAGACACTATTCAGAGAGCCTTCCGTTTAAGAAATTGTTCCGATGCAATATATGAGTCTCGAACTCGTCCCTGTTTGTTATTTCAAATTAAACGATGTTCTGCTCCTTGCACAGGTGAGATAAATTTAAAAGATTACTCTCAATTAATTAAAGATGCTGATGACTTTTTATCGGGTAGGTCGGTTGTTTTGAAAAAAAATTTACAAAAACAAATGTCTGAAGCATCCAGCATTCAAAATTATGAAAAAGCTGCAGAGTATAGAGATCGTATCAATGCAATATCTCAGGTTACAGGAAAAAGTTTTGATATTAACCCCAAGACGTTCTCTGAGGCTGATATATTCGCAATTCATACAGACAACAATCAAAGCTGTGTCCAAGTTTTTTTCTTTAGAGCAGGACAAAATTGGGGAAATAAGTCTTATTTTCCTCGCCATACTATAGATGATAAGTCAGAGGTAGTATTAGATGCTTTCATAGCTCAATTTTATATGAATAAGCCTATTCCTAAAAATATATATGTTAACAAAAATCTTCCAAATAAGGGCCTTTTAGAAAGTGGCCTTGGTGAAAGAGCAAATTCAAAGGTGTCTATTTTTTTACCGCAAAGAGGTGAAAAAAAACTTATGATGGACAAGGCCTTAAAAAATGCTCAACAGGCCTTGGCACGTAAGTTGTCAGAGAGTGCTTCTCAGAAAGCATTATTATTGGAACTAAAAGAAATATTTAAATTATCACGAATTCCAGACCGCATAGAGGTTTATGACAATAGTCACATCCAGGGAGCTAACGCTATTGGAGCCTTCATAGTCTCTGGAAAAAATGGTTTTGATAAAAAAGAATATAGAACTTTTAATATAAAAGATGAAAATATGTCTCTCGGAGATGATTATGCAATGATGCGAGAAGTTTTTAGGCGACGTTTCACTAAATTAGTGAATAAGCCTCAGCTTAGTTGGCCTGATTTAATATTGATTGA
>CAJQGR010000088.1 GCA_905477785.1 uncultured Hellea sp. | reverse complement strand
GTTTGTATGAATTGTTTTATAGGTAAGCAATCCAAAAATTCGTTACCAAGAATTATGGCGGGCATATAGGGTATTTCTCTTATATCTGATGCCCAGTTAACGGGGCAGGGGCATTTATATAATGTTTCAGCTTGTATGGCTTCTAACACTGGAGATGCTTCAATAAGTGTAATGTTAATAGCTGATAAAAATTCTTGATCGAGTTTTGCTGATCTAAGGATATCTTGCATCATTATTCCACGTCCAGGTCCATACTCAATTAAGTTTATTTTATATGGACGGCCCATGTCATACCATGTTTGCATACACCACAATCCAATTAGTTCTCCAAACATTTGACTTATTTCTGGTGAAGTTATGAAGTCTCCATTTTCACCAAATGGATCACGAGTTGGATAATATCCATTATTTGGATCCAATAAACATATTGCCATGAATTCGGCTATCGTTATTGGGCCAGTTTCTTGAATCTTTTTATGGATTTGCACTGTTAGATTATTAGTCATTATAAATAGGCTTAGAGATTACTTTGTATATAATTAAAGCACCAATTACAATCATTGGAATCGAGTAGCCCATTCCTCTAGTTATTATGCCAAACTGTTGGATATTGTCCGGTTCTCTGAAGAACTCCACTAAAAATCTAAAGCAACCATATAAAAAAATAAAAAATCCAGTGCATAAGCCGGGTCTCATTAACGCCTTAAATTTAAACATGATAAACCTCAAGAATATAAAAATAACTATGCCCTCAAAAAAAGCTTCATATAACTGGCTTGGGTGCCTTGGAAGTAAGTTTGGATCAGTAGAAAATATTATAGCCCAAGGCATATCAGTTACTCGGCCATAAAGTTCTTGATTTAAAAAATTACCTAAGAACCTAACTGCAAATAATCCTATTGGGGCACCAATTGCTACAAGATCACTAAGGCGCCATAGATTGCATTTATATTTTAATTTTGTATAGTATACCGCAAAGCAAACCCCAAGGAATCCTCCATGAAAACTCATACCACCTTGCCAAACTTTAATTATATCTAGTGGAGAATTCCAAATAATTGATGTATTGTAAAGAACAACATATCCAATTCTGCCTCCGATAATTATCCCTAAAAGCGAATAAAACATAAGGTCTTGCAGAATTATTTTGTTTGGAATTTTATTTGCATCGATTTTTTTTGTTTTATGAGTCCACAAGTTAGGATTTTTTATCACTGAAATAGAATAGTAGTATCCACTATATATCGCTATAATATAGGATAATCCATACCATTTAATAGACAATGGGCCTATTTTAGCTATTTCACTACTAAGCCATTCTGGAAAAATTATTGCACCCAAAATATTTATGAAAAAATCAAACATTTTATAATTACTGAACCCATAGAAAAAAAACTAGAAAACTATTAAATATATGCTTATGTTAACACAGCACACATTAAAGTCTAATAAAGAGTATAATAATGCAAAGTAAGTCTAATCCAATTAATGATTTCTCAAACTTAGTTACCAATGCTGTCGGAGCAGTTAAGGGTTTAGAGGATGAAGTTAAGGCCTTAGGAAGATCGAAGGCTGAAAGTTTAGTAGCTGACTTAGACCTTGTTGGAAGGGAAGAGTTTGAGGTTCTTAAAACTCAACTTTTTCAGTCTGATGAAAAAATAAAAATATTAACTAAAGAGCTCAAAAAGTTAAAATCCTCTCTAAATAAATAGCATTTGCTAACTAATTTTATTAAGAAAAAATTTGTAATAGTCGGCAACATCTTTAGGTGCTTCAAGCTGAGGGTAGTGTCCTATACTTTCCAGCTCTTTGAGCCAGTTTAGATTGCATATAATTTGTTTATATTTTTTTATCATATGAGAACCTGAAACTGGATCCATCGATCCATTTATTAAAGCGATTGGAACTTTAGATTTTTTTAGCGCATATACCCATCTCTCTCTATTTTCTTTTCTATCTGATATATAACTAATTAAGTTATGAAATATATGACGTCCATTTTTATAATTTATTAAAGACCAAAAACCATCTAGTTCTGATTTGGAGGGTTTGGTTCTTGGGCCAAATACTTTATTCATCGAATTGTTGAATTGTTTTTGCGAGGTAAGTTTGTTTACTAGCCATCCAATTCGACTAAGCAAAAGTTTCTGAATAAATAATGCTTTATGGGTTTCAGGAAATAATCCTCCGTTTAAAAAGCAAACTGATTTGCAACGTGTTGTTTTTGTCATGGAATTTATTCGTGCTAGAAGCTCTTGTGTAACTGTATCGCCATAATCGTGAGCCAATATGTGATAATTAATTAGTTTTTTATCATTAATTAATTCTTCAACTATATCGGCTTGCTCTAATATTGAATATTTGTGGGGGTCGGGTTTATCTGAAAAACCAAAGCCAAGCATATCCATTGCTATTAATCGGTAATCTTTCTTTAATAAAACCCATATATCTTTCCAATCCCAACTGGATGTTGGAAATCCATGTATTAAAACTATTGTATCTTTATTTTTATCTTTTGTATCCTGGACAAAGATATCGTAACCCTTGCAAGAGATTAGATTTCCTGCTTTTTTCCATTCTTCTATTGAAATCATTTTTAAAGGCCTAAATAATTTTTTTGCATCACCTTGACGTCCATTATTATAAGATCATTATACATAAGATTAGGAGGCAATATGAGCATTGATTGTGATTTATATATAAAAAATGGACTTATGTTTAATGGTAGTGGAGAGTATCCTGTCATTAATGACATAGCAATATCCAAAGGTATAGTTGTTGCTGTAGGTAAAGATCTAAAAGTTGCAAATAATGTTAATACTATTGACGCAAGTAATGAATGGGTAATGCCTGGATTGCTCGATATTCATACTCATTATGATTTAGAAATTGAAATTTCACCAGGTTTAAAAGAATCAGTTAGACACGGAACGACAACAGTTGTTATGTCTAATTGTTCGCTTGGATTGGCATTTGGCTCACAAAGAAAAGATAATGATGACCCAATTGTGTCATGCTTTGCTAGAGTAGAAAATATACCTAAACATGTTCTAAAAAAAGTCGCTGATAAAGTTTATTGGAATACTTCATCAGAGTATATCGAACATTTAAATAAATTAAAACTAGGAGCTAATGTTGTTCCTATGATCCCGCATTCAATGCTTAGAATTGAAGTAATGGGCCTAAAGGATAGCGTTAGTCGTAACCCAAGCTCTGAAGAACTAGACAAAATGAAGTCACTCTTAAAAAAAGGCTTAGATGAGGGTTATGTTGGTTTTTCAACTGACTCTTTACCTTTTCATTTTTTAGCTAATGATCCAAATAGAAAAAAACAAATCCCCACTCAATTTGCACCATTTTCTGAGTTAAAATCACTAACTTCTGTAGTCAGAGCGTATGACCGAGTATGGCAAGCTACTCCCCCTAAAGACAGTCCTTTTAAAGTAGTAAGAACATTTTTACTCACTAGTGGAAGGCTTTATAAAAAACCTTTAAAAACAACTGTAGTAGCTGCCTTGGATATAGAAAGTAACGGTTCAATTATTAAATTAGCAAAAACTTTAACGCGTGTTTTAAACTCGAAACTTATTGGTGGGAAATTCTATATGCAAGCTTTGGGAGCTCCTTTTAAGATTTGGTCCGATGGTTTGTTTAACCCCTTATCGGAAGAAATTGATGAAATGAGAGAGTTAATTGAAACAGATTTAAATGATAGGCGTGCTAGAATTTTAATTTTAGAGAATGAGGATTTTCGTAAACGGTTTAAAAAAATGTGGATGAAAGGAAAGACTGGTTTAAATTTTGCGAGGTTGAAACGACTTATTAACAGAGAGGATTATGCATTTAACCGTAATCTAGGTGATATGTTTATAGATAGATGCCCGATTAATCACTGGGTTGGACTGAGTTTTGAAGATGTTTATGAAGACATAAAAAAGGGTAACGCTCCTGAAGGTTTTGAATCGATTGCTGATGAATCTGATTTTGTACTCACTATGCTTAAGGTATTTGATACTGATTTAGTGTGGAATACTACCAGTGCTAATAGAGATTCAAACCAAATTAGAAAGCTATTGATGGACCCTCTTTTACTTCCAGGTTTTAATGACTCTGGGGCGCACCTTACTAATATGGCTTTTTATGATTGTAATTTAAGATCATTAAATATTGCTCAGGAGGGTGGTGTTTTAGATGTCAGTTATATGATAAAAAGATTAACGCGAGATGCAGCAGAAATTTTTGGTATTTCAGGTGGCCAAATAAAGGTTGGAGCGAGAGCAGACATAACTATAATCAACCCTGAAGCGCTAAAAGTATATAATGGTGAAAAAAATGTTCAAAGAATTTATCGCGATGATTTTGAGCATGAACAACTTGTAAACCGTTCAGACGGTGTTGTTACTGCAACTATAGTGGCAGGACGGCCCATTTGGCAAAATAATAAATTTGCAAATGATATAAACAAGTCAAAATATGGTATGTGCTTACTCGCGAGTTAAAATATTTTTTAGTATTGATTTTATAGATAGCCTTTTAGTGAACATGGTTTATAGAAGTTTAAAAATTGTATCATTAAATAAAGGATTATTCATGTTAGCTCTAATACAATCTGGTATATCTGTATTTGGAATTTCTATCGACCCTGCCTTATTTTGTTTCGGGTTAATTGCATTAATATTTGGCGGTTTAAACATATTGGAATATAAACGATTTGATTAGAACTAGAACATGCTAATTTCCATTTTAATGCTATTGCTTGGAATTTCTTTACTTATTTATTTCGGTAATAAAATGGTAGAGAGTGCAGCATCTTTAGCAAGAAATCTTGGTGTTTCAGGATTAATTATTGGACTAACTATAGTCGCTTTTGGTACCTCAGCCCCAGAACTTGTTGTTGGTATAAGGTCTGTTACAACTGGGGTAGGGGAGCTTGCATCCGCAAATGTTATAGGGTCAAATATAGCTAATGTTCTTTTGGCATTAGGTATTCCATCTATAATAATGGCTATACCTACAAATACAATCGGAGTGGCACGCAATGCATCAATTGCATTGTTTGCATCACTTTTATTAACATTTATGGTGTTTGTAAATAATCCTTTATTATTTTGGCAAAGCTTCATATTCTGCATGGGTATTATATTATATCTTATATGGATGTATAAATTGTCATCTTCCGGAGGGGAAGACCCTATTTTATCTGAACTAATCAACGAAGCTCAAACTAATTCTAGTTCAAATTCGAAGACTTATTTGGTGATTACTTTATTAATCGGTATAGTAGGTTTATTATTGGGTGGACATATAATAGTTAAAAATGCTGTGCTAATAGCTACAGCTTTAGATATATCTGAAACATTAATAGGTTTAACTATTGTCGCTATAGGAACTTCTCTTCCTGAAATAGCAACCGTTATAATTGCATCTTATCGTGGGCAGTCACAAGTTGCACTTGGTGGAATTATTGGTTCAAATATTTTTAATTTACTTGCAGTTCTGGGGATATCTGGTTTGACTGGCCCAATAGATGTAAATTTCTCAATAATTAGTTTTGATATTTGGATAATGTTATTAACTGCCTTAATATTAGTATTATTAGTTTTAAGAAGAAAACCCATAGGAAGAAAAACTGGGATATTATTTTTATTAGGCTATGTTGTATATTTGCTAGTGATAATTAACCGTGGGATGTAATATAATACAATGTCTGAGCTTATATTCGAAATAGAAAAGGATTTTCAGTTTGAAGCTGCCCATTACTTTGGTCACTCAGATGCTAATGATTTATTTAAGAAAATTCATGGTCATAGTTTCTCTGGCACTGTAACCCTCTCAGGAGGGGCTCAAGAGAGTAAAGGCTGGGTTAAAGATTTTTGGAAAATTGAAAAAATAATTTCAAGGGTTATAGATACATTAGATCATACGTTACTTAATGATATTGATGGACTTGAAAAACCTGCTTTAGAGCAATTAGCTAAATGGATATTTTTGAAGCTAGATATTCTCCTTGATGGACTAGTTTCGGTTGAAGTTCGAAGAGAGTCATGTGGCGAAAAAGCTAGAGTTAAAAAGAAATGACTAAGGCTGTATTAATAACAGGTTCTGGAGCACGAATAGGGGCTTTTTTAGCTAAAAATTTAGCTGAACACGGTTGGGCTGTTGCGATTCATTATAATAAAAGTAAAGAAAGTGCTGAGATTTTATACAAAGAAATTAAAGGAAAGGGTGGAGATGTTGCTCTTGTAAAAGCTGATCTTTTTGACTCTAGTGATTTAGATACATTAATTCAAAAAGCATCTGAAAATTTGGGTTTTAATTTAACAGCACTTATTAATAATGCTTCAACCTTTGAGGAAGATAATTTAGAAAATTTCACTGATAGTTCCTTCGATTATCACATGGATATAAATTTACGTGCTCCCTTGGTTCTAAGTCAGAAATTTGCAGAACAATTGCCAAATAATACTAAAGGTCAAATAATAAATATTATTGACCAGCGTGTTTTAAAGGCTGATCCAAGTTTTTTTACATACTCGATTTCAAAATCTGCTTTATTTTGGGCTACAAAAACTATGGCACAATCACTAGCTCCTAACATTAGTGTTAATGCTATTGGACCAGGCCCGACAATTAAGAATTATATTCAATCTGATGAAGATTTTGATAGTGAAATTAATTCAACTTTACTAAAGAATGGATCACCACCAGATGAATTGCTAAAGGGTATTATGTATCTACTTTCTGGCTCATCAGTTACTGGCCATATGATACCAATAGATGGTGGTCAGCATCTTTCATTCACTTCTTGATAAAATTTCTTTGTGCTCTAAAAGGTTTTTTTAATATAATAGTATGTAATTTAAACAAAGCAAAATATAAGAGATAAATATGTCAACTGTATTGCTAATAATACAATTAATTATCAGCCTGATATTAACAGGATTAATACTGATTCAAAGATCTGAAGGCGGGGCTTTGGGTATAGGCGGCGGCGGCGGCGGATTAATGTCTGGGAGGTCAGCAACAAATTCTATTTCACGGTTAACATGGATTTTAGGAACTGTATTTATTATCAATTGTTTAGCTTTATCAATAGTTTTCAACATGGAAAATCAAAATACTTCACTTATTGATGATACAAATGCTGTTGCCCCCTTGACTGAGACAGTAGATTCAGTTGATACAACAATCCCGTTAGATGATGAAACTTCTAATCCTTAGACTGCTTAAGAAGGTAAATCATCAAAGGCACTAAAGATGCTTAATTAAACGAATTAACGTTTTTCTAGGCGCTTAAGTTTTGATTGGACGGGCTTCATGGTTAGTTTAACCCCAAAATATATTTTTATTACAGGTGGTGTGGTTTCTTCATTGGGAAAGGGTCTAGCTTCCGCAGCTTTAGGTGCTCTTTTACAAGCTAGAGGTTATAAAGTTAGATTGAGAAAACTTGATCCCTATTTAAATGTGGATCCGGGAACTATGAGTCCTTATCAACATGGTGAAGTATATGTAACTGACGATGGAGCAGAGTCTGATCTTGACTTAGGCCATTATGAGAGATTTACTGGTGTTTCTGCTGCCCAATCAGACAATATAACTACAGGCCGTATTTACTCAAATATAATCAGTAAAGAAAGAAAAGGTGAGTACCTTGGAGCAACTGTGCAGGTAATACCTCACGTTACTAATGAGATAAAAGAATTTATTACATCTGATGCTGGAGATGTTGACTTTGTATTATGCGAGGTCGGAGGTACAGTGGGTGATATTGAAGGTTTGCCATTTTTTGAAGCTTTACGTCAGCTTAGACAGGAGTTACCTATTAACCAAAGTTGTTATATGCATGTAACTCTAATGCCATTTATTGCCGCTGCAGGTGAAATGAAAACAAAACCCACACAACATAGTGTAAAAGAATTACGTTCAATAGGTATACAGCCAGACATTCTTCTCTGTCGAACTGAAAGAGAAATTAGCGATAGTGACCGTAAAAAAATTAGTCGGTTTTGCAATGTTAGAGAAAGTTCTGTAATTCAAGGTCTGGATGCTAATTCAATTTATACTGTCCCTTTATCATATCATTATGAAGGACTTGATAAAGAGGTACTTTCGCACTTTAATATAATCGATGCACCAGCCGCAGACCTAACAAAATGGCAAAAAATATCGGATACACTTAAAAGTCCCGATGGAGAAGTAAGTATTGCTGTTGTAGGAAAATATACAGTATTACCAGATGCTTACAAGTCTATAACTGAAGCACTTGTTCATGGCGGTATAGCCAATAAAGTAAATGTTAAGATTAAATGGTTTGAGTCGGAGGAATTTGAAAATAACGATGATATAGAAATGCTAAAATCTATTCATGGTATACTTGTTCCAGGTGGATTTGGAAAAAGAGGGTCTGAAGGTAAAATAAAAGCAGCTAATGTAGCTCGCACTTTAAGCTTACCTTATTTTGGAATTTGCTTTGGTATGCAAATGGCAGTCATCGAAGCTGCTCGTAATTTAGCAGGAATTGAAGATGCAAGCTCATCAGAATTTGATTCTAAAGGTGAGAATATAGTGGGTTTGATGACAGAATGGTTCAAAGAAGGTCAAGCAGTTCATCGCAATTCTGAAACTGATTTGGGTGGAACCATGCGGTTAGGGAAATATCCAGCTGTATTGACTAAAGGTTCAGTTGTAGCAAGAGAATATGGGAAATTAAAAATTTCAGAACGCCACCGCCATAGGTATGAAGTTAATATTGAATATAAGGAAAGATTAGAGGCTGTCGGTTTATTATTTTCTGGTATTTCACCAGATGGACTATTACCTGAGATAGTAGAAATACCAAATCACCCATGGTTTGTAGGTGTGCAATATCACCCTGAATTGAAATCTCGACCTTTTGATCCACATCCATTATTTTCTGGTTTTATAAAAGCTGCACTCATGCAAAGTAGATTGGTTTGAATAAAGTGTTTTCAAGTTTTAAAAATATTTTATTCATTTCTGTATGTTGCATTTATTTCTTACTAGTTGCATGTCAGTCAAAGCCCTTAACAGCATGGAATTTATTGAGTTCTGAATCGAAAATTAATTATGTGTCTGTTAAAAATAATGATTTAATGGAAAATAATAGTTTTGAAATTTTTGAGGGGTTTGTTGGATTAGATGGTGAAGCTGAGCTAATAATAGATCTTAATTCAGTAAATACAAATAACGATATTCGTGATGAACGTATGCGTGAAATACTTTTTAAAACTGAAACACACCCATTTGCTAAAATTACTGCATTACTTGACTTGTCTGATTATGAGAAACTGTCTATTGGTTCCAGTCTTGTAAAAAATCTTGATTTTAATTTTAGCTTTCAGGGTCTAAGTAGTACTTATGAAGCTAAAATTGAAGTTTATAGGCTTAGTGTAAATAAGGTCTTAGTTAAAAGTGTTGAACCCATATTCATCTATGGTGATGACTATGATTTATACCCTGGGCTTCAAAAATTACAGAAATTGGCTGGTTTAGATAGTATAACGCCTGTAGTACCAGTTATTGTTTCTCTAATATTTGAAAGATAAAGAGGTTTTATTATACACTGAAGCTTGTACCGCATCCACATCCAGCAGTTGCATTTGGATTATTTATTTTAAATGACGATCCAATTAGCTCATTAACAAAATCTATAGTAGCGCCAGATAAAAATTCTAAGCTTATATTATCAATTAAAACTTTCGCTCCATTTTTTTCAACGAGATGATCCTCTTTTTCAGCTATATCGGCAAAATCATATTTATATTGAAAGCCTGAGCAACCTCCTCCTTGAACTGAAATTCTCAAGAATTTATCAAACCCTTGATTTTTCATTATCTTAGAAATTTGTTTTGCAGCATTTTCTGTTAATGAAACTAATGTGGTGTTATCTGGCATATTGACTATATAAGGTAATAAATCACAAAGTTAAAGGCTTAGATATGAGTAAATTTTCTGCTTACCGTCAGCGCGCTGTATATGCTGTTGACCCTGAGAATTGCAAAGGAAGGCGTATTCCACAAAAAATCACATCAGAAAGAAGCCCATTTCAGCGTGATAAAGATAGAATTATACATAGCTCTGCTTTCCGTAGATTGAAGGGTAAAACCCAAGTATTTGTTGCACATGAAGGTGATCACTATCGAACTCGATTGACTCATAGTTTGGAAGTATCTCAGATTGCCAGATCTATTTCGAGAGTTTTAGGTCTTGATGAAGATTTATCCGAGTGCTTAGCTCTAGCTCATGATTTAGGTCACCCCCCCTTTGGGCATTCGGGTGAGGATGCACTATCGACAGGAATGATCAATTATGGTGGTTTTGATCACAATGCTAATACATTACGGATAGTTGAGCATATTGAAGGTAGGTATGCGGAATTTGATGGTTTAAATTTAACTTGGGAAACTTTGGAGGGGATAGCCAAACACAATGGACCCTTAATTAAAGATAAATCTGAATCAAAAAAATTACCATGGGCGTTGGTCTCTCTTGAAAATTGGGAACGTCTTGACTTGCATACATACGCTAGTGCAGAAGCACAAGTGGCAGCTATTGCAGATGATATTGCATATAATAATCACGATATTGATGATGGTTTAAGGGCCGGTTTATTTTCAATAAAAGATATATCTGAAGTTCCAATTGTTGGTGAAACATTTATCAAAGTGAAAAAAAAGTATCCTCTTATCTCTGAAAATCGCCTTATTCATGAAGTTGTAAGAGATATGATCGGATTTATGGTCAAAGATGTGTTAACGGAAACCCGTCAAAGACTTAATGATTCTAAACCAGGAAGTTCTGATGAAGTAAGATATCTCGGATATCCTATTTGTGACTTTTCAGAAAGTTTTCGTGAGAAAGAAGCACCTCTACGAAAATTTTTATATGAAAATATGTACCGGCATTTTCGTGTAAATAGGACTATGGGGCAAGCGAGACGTATAGTAAAAGAGCTATTTGAGCTTTTTTTATCTGATCCTTCTTTATTACCTTCCGAATTGCAGAAAAAAGCTTCTGATCCATATTCAGAAATCACCGCAAGGACTGTTTGTGATTACATTGCAGGAATGACAGATAATTATGCAATAAATGAACATAAGCAACTTTATTCTACTTCTGGTTATATATAATTTAAATTGGGAATGCATAATTTTTTAAATTCAATATATTAGAATTTGCGAATCAATGATTATTTTAGATCTGGAATTTTTTAGATCTATAACTGTATGAATGTAAACAATATGTTTTCTACAAATAAAAAACAACATAATTCTATTTCTTCCTTTGATGTTAGGGAGAGTGTGGGACCTATAAGTTTGTTAAAACTGTTGATTTTAATAAGTTTCTTGGTCGCCATTTTAATTATTTGTCTAAAAGTTTACCAAGGTGGCGTAAGAGAGAGAGCAGAACCCCCAACAATAGCTGGTGATAGAGCTCCATTTAAAGTTATACTCGAGGAACCTGGAGGAGTTGAAACGCCTGACCAAGATAAAACTATTTATTCGGTAATGGAGGCAGATATACCCAATATTAATGTAACTCCGAAAGAAGTAGTAGAAAGTCCTATAGACTTTTCTGAAATTGTTACTGAAAGTTCGGTTGGTTTACCTCAAAAACTCAGCTCATCAAAAGTAGAGGCAATTAATCGAGTAAGTCCAGTCTTAAGCTCCTCAGATAACATAAAGACATCTGGTCCTGGTTATATTAAAACTGCACCAAATCTTACGAGTGATTTTGTAATACAAATGGCGTCTGTTCGGAGCAAAGAAGCAGCAGAGTACCTTTGGAGCGATATCAAAATAAAACATAAAGATCTATTTTATCCAGATCTTTATCATAACATTAAGATTGTAGATTTAGGGAATAAAGGAATATATTACCGGTTAAGGGTTGCTGGTTTTACAGATAAAGTAGCAGCTGGTATATTTTGTGAGAAACTTAAGGATTTAAATCAGGCCTGCTTTGTAACACGGAAATAATGTGCGTAAACTTTCTGTAATTTTTGGTTTGTCGGGCTTTACGCTTTCACAAAAAGAAAAAGATTTTTTTCAAGAAGTTAATCCTTGGGCTTTTATTCTTTTTAAGCGTAATGTTTTTAATAAAGAGCAACTTTATAGGCTAACATCTGATTTACGTCAGGCTTTAGGTAGGAATTGTTTAATATTTATTGATCAAGAGGGAGGACGTGTTCAACGTTTAAATAGTCCAAATTGGCCAAAGTATCCTTCAGGTTCTTTTTATAATGATTTATATTCGATAAATAAAGCACTAGCTTTAAGATCAGCTTACTCAGCTTTTAGGATGATCGCAGATGATTTGCGTGAATGTGGTATAACAGCAAATTGTGCTCCAGTTTTGGATATTCCAGTTGAGGGTGCAGATCCTATTATATCTGATAGGGCTTATGGCCAGAATGCCTCTCAGGTAATTGATATCGCTAATGCCGTTATGGCTGGTTTAATGTCAGGTGGCGTGGTTCCTGTAATTAAGCATATACCAGGCCATGGTAGAGCTAATGTTGATAGTCATAAAGAATTGCCAAAAATACCATCAAAATTAAAAACATTAAGGAATTCAGATTTTTTGCCTTTCAAATCCCTTAAAGAGGCGCCCATTGCAATGACTGCTCATGCTGTTTACGAATGCAGTTCGAAATTACCTCTAACTGTATCAAAGAAGTCTTTTGAAGGCCTAGTTAGAAAAGAAATAGGATATAATGGTCTTGTTATGAGTGACGACCTTGATATGAGGGCGCTTAGCGGAGATCTGACAAAAAGAACGATAGCGAGTTTAAATGCAGGCTGTGATATTGCTTTACAATGTTCAGGTAATCTAGAAGCTATGAATAAAGTAGCTAAAGGAGCTAAGACTTTAGAGGGCATAAGCCTGTACAGAGCTACAGTAGCAGATTACTGTAGTGATATTTTCGATTGCATTGATAGAGAAGTACTAAAGAATGAACTAAATTCTTCAATTGTATTTCACCAGAAATATTTTTAATGAATTGAGGTTTGATTATGAGCGAAGCATTTCAAGAAGATTTTGATTTTAAAGTTGCTAATGATGCGGCCGATGATGGGCTGGCTTTATTAGTCGATATAGATGGATATGAAGGTCCTTTGCATCTTTTACTTGACCTAGCACGCAAACAAAAAGTTGATATAACTAATATTTCAATATTAGAATTGGCTGACCAATATATTAATTTTATAAAGAGTGCTAATGATTTACGAATTGAACTAGCAGCTGATTATTTAGTAATGGCCTCTTGGCTCGCTTATTTGAAATCTCGTTTGATTATTCCAAATGAGACTGAAGATGATGTTCTTGATGAGACCGATAGCATGGCACTTCATTTAGCTTTTAGACTCGAAAGACTTGATGCAATGCGTATAGCAGCCCAAGGTTTGTTAAGCTTGCCTCAATTGGGTCAACAAGTTTTTAAACGTGGAATGCCTGAAGGACTACGGTCGCGTAAAACACATTTATGGGAAGCTGAAATATTTGATATATTAAGTGCATATGGTATCTCAAGGTCAAGGTCAGTAATGCAACACCACAAAATAGAAAAGCCTATGATACTTTCTCTTTCAGGCGCAAGAAAACGGTTAATGAAAGCTATACTATCTATTTCTTCTAATTCTAAAATATGGACTGAATTTGCGAACTTGTTACCTCAAAAAAATGATTTTGACGAAGGTGTTCCAATTGAATCTATTGAGGCCAGTACATTGTTAGCTAGTCTTGAACTTACCAAAGAGGGTGACATTCAAGTACGGCAAGATAGTTCTTTTAGTCCTATATACATACGTAATAATAAACAATAATTTAGAAAGTAAATCATGAAAAAACGCGTTCAAAGTGCATCTAATGGCGTAAGCAATTCTGTATCTAACTTGAAAGCTAGATTGTTCTCAGATTCTGAAGTAATTATGGATAATGATTTAAGATTGCTTGAGGCATTATTGTTTGCTGCGGTTGAGCCCATTGATACACAAACATTACGCGAAAGGTTAGGCGCTGACGTAGATGTAAGTGTTTTATTAGCACATTTGCAGAAAGATTATGCAGGTAGAGGTATTAATTTGATTCGAGTTGCTGATGCATGGAGGTTTCAGACTTCAATTGATTTACAAGCTGATTTAGTTGACCTTAAGGAGATACCAAAAAAGCTTTCAAAAGCAGCATTAGAAACGCTAGCGATTATTGCTTATCATCAACCAGTAACTCGCGCGGAGATTGAAGAGGTAAGAGGAGTTGCTGTATCTAAGGGCACTGTTGATGTTTTGATGGAATTAAAGTGGGTTAGGTTAAGAGGTAGAAGACGCACTCCAGGCCGTCCTGTTACATACGGAACTACTGATGCATTTTTAGCTCATTTTAATTTAGAAGAAATATCTGATTTACCGGGTCGTGAAGATTTACGCGCTGCTGGGTTGCTTGACCCAAGACTACCCAAAGACTTTGAAATTCCAGAGCCAATGATGGCCGATGATATAAATTTAGATGAAGAAGTAGAAGATTTTGAAGGTAAAAATCAATTTTTTGAAGACTTTTTATCTGAATCTTGAGTTTTTTCAGACTATTATATAATTTTTTTAAATAATGTAGTCTTGTATAGAATGCTCAGGGAAGCTAAAAGAAAATATATCAAGAAAGAAAAGAATATGGCTATAGGACCTTTACAGATAATAATAATACTTGTCATCGCATTATTGGTTTTTGGTGGCAGAGGAAAGATTTCATCAATTATGGGTGACTTTGGAAAGGGTATAACATCTTTTAAGAAGGGCTTAAAAGATGATTCTGATGACAAAGTTAACTCACCAGAAGAAGCTCTAGATGTAACACCTAAAAAAGACAAGTAAACAATTAGAGGATATCCGTGACACCTCAATTTGGCTTTTCTGAAATATTAATATTGGCTTTATTAGCAATTATAGTTGTGGGTCCCAAAGACTTACCAGTCTTAATGAGAAATATTGGTAAATTTTTTTCAACTTTGCAGTCTTTAGGTAATGAATTTAAGACTGCTTTTGCGGATATGGATGCGACTAATGAAATTTCTGAAATCCAAAAAGAAATAAGTAGTTTAAAGGACTTTGGTAAGTATGAAAATTTTTTGGATAGTGATATAAAGGAAGAGTTGTTTAGTCTTGATGCAGAATTAAGAGAAGAGATTTTACCTAGTGATAAAAAAACTGATGGCTCTGTTTCATGAATAAAAATAAGTTAATCAATAAAATTGATGACACAAAAGCTCCACTGATTGATCATTTAGTGGAATTAAGACAAAGACTCATTAAGTGTATACTAGCAATAATATTTGGATGTGTATTGTGTGCTCCATTTCTGAAGGAAATTATGGAGATTTTAATATGGCCATTTGATGTTGCTATAGATAGGTATAATTATTCTTTGATCGCTAATGGTGCCGAAGAAATTAAGCTTGACCTTATTGCAACTCATCCAATGGAAACCTTTTTCGTTAAATTAAAAATTGCTTTATTTGGCGGCATTGTCCTCTCATTTCCAATATTGGCTTATCAACTTTATCGTTTTATTGCACCTGGCTTGTATAGAAATGAGAGGAAAGCTGTATTGCCCTATCTGGTTATTTCACCATTCCTTTTTTTTCTAGGTGCTTCTCTTGTTTTCTTTTATATCTTTCCATTTGTTATGGAGTTTGCTTTAAATCAACAGACTTTAAGTGATAAAAATCAAATTGATTTATTAACTAAAATTAGTGATTATTTAAGGCTATCAACTACACTTTTTCTTGCTTTTGGTTTTTCTTTTCAACTTCCCGTAATATTAAGTCTTTTAGCACGAGCTGGCGTAGTCACTTCTGAATCTCTTAAACGTTCACGAAAGTATGCTATTTTTTTTATAGCTGTATTTGCTGCATTTGTTACACCGCCAGATCCGATTACTCAAATCGTATTGGGCAGTGCAATTTACTTGCTTTATGAGTTATCAATTTTTTCAAGTCATATAGTTGAATCTAAAAATTAAAAAATTATCATTGGTTAACTTAAAATTCTTAGTATACTCAATTTGGGCATTGCATATGCGTATTAGGAGTTTATATAAACTTTAGATCTCGTATATGAGCTATTTTTTTTGGGGGTACTATGTTGAACTTAATTATGCAAACGTCGCCAGGTGGCGCAGGTATTATACAGAACTTTTTGCCTATACTGTTGATAGGTATTATCTTTTATTTTTTATTAATTCGTCCTCAAAATCAGCGAATGAAAGCTCATAAAAATATGTTATCTGAAATCTCAAGGGGAGATGTTATTGTTACCAATGGCGGGTTAGTTGGTAAGGTCAAGAAAGTTTCAGATGAGGAATTAAATGTTGATTTTAACGGAAATGAAATCAAAGTAGTACGTACTATGATTGCTGATGTAAGAAATAAGCCTGCCCCTGCAAATGATACAGGAAAAAAGAAAAAATAACTAAACATCGATAAGTAGGCTGTCTATACAATCATGCTGTTTTTTTCAAAATGGAAAATATCCTTAATACTGAGCTGTTTACTTTTAGGCTTCTTTTTTGCTTTGCCCAATGTTCTCTCGAGTAATACACGAGCAAATATGCCTAGTATGTTCAACAGGACAATTAATTTAGGTCTTGATTTGCAAGGTGGTGCTCACATGCTACTAGAAGTTGATCTCTCAAGTGTAATGTCTCAAGCTCTAGAAAACGAAAAGGAAACAATAAGACAAGAGTTTCGTGAGGCTAATAGGCTTAGAACCGAAACAATTCGCGTTGATTCTGAAACAGATTCCATTTTTGTAAGATTAAGAAATAAAGAAGACACTGAACGGGCATATGATTTATTGCAATCTCTTTCTAAGCCTATCGACCCATCAAGTCTATCGCAAGAAAAAACAACCTCAATTAAGAGGGATGGCGATAAAGACTTCAGAATAATGATTACAGAGGCAAATGTTGCTGATATTCAAAAAAGAACTATTGCACAATCAATGAACGTCCTCAGGCGACGAATAGATCCACAAGGCACTACTGAAATGACTATAGCTCCTGAGGGTGATGATCGAATTTTACTTCAAATACCCGGTGCTAAAAATGTTGATGACATAAAAAGTGTTATAAACAAAACTGCTAACTTATCTTTTCATATGGTTAGGAAGGAAAGCAATAATGAAGCGGCTCTTCGTTTGGCGCAAGAAAAAGGAACAGTTCCTCCAGGCGCTGCCTACTTTTCACAAGAGTTGGGTGGTGGTCTTATTGTTGAAAGGCGCACAAAAATTACTGGAGAATGTTTGAAGACTTCTAGTGAGGGTCTTCATCCCGAAGGAAACTACCCAATAGTTAATTTTACATTTAATATAAGATGCGCACGACTTTTTGGTGAGTTAACTTCCAAAAATATTGGACAACGATTTTCAGTTGTTCTTGATGATATAATCATAACTGCACCACGCATTAATGGGGCTATAACTGGTGGTTCAGGTTTCATTGAGGGAAGCTTTACTCTGGAAAGCGCGCGTGAGCTTTCATTACTTTTAAATGCTGGCGCACTACCCGCTAAACTTGTAATTGTTGAGGAAAGAACTGTTGGGCCCGGTTTGGGTCAAGATTCGATAAATGCTGGTAAAATAGCATCAATTATAGGCCTCATTGGTGTAGGCTTATTCATGTGGATATCATATGGTTTTAGATTTGGAACAATTGCCAACATAGCTTTATCAACTAATATAATTTTAATTGCAGGCGCACTGTCTTTATTCGGATCAACATTAACTTTACCTGGAATTGCTGGGATTATATTAACTATTGGTATGGCTGTTGATGCTAATGTGCTAATTTTTGAAAGAATAAGAGAAGAAGCTCATTTGGGACGGCCTCCAGTTAATGCTATTGAAACTGGTTACCGTAGGTCTTTGGCTCCGATTTTAGATGCGAATATAACTACTTTAATAGCAGCTGTAACTCTGTATTTCGTCGGATCCGGCCCTGTAAGAGGTTTTGCAGTTACTTTAGCTATAGGTATAGTTATGTCAGTTTTTACCGCCGTTATTGTTGCTCGTTTGATAACAGCTACATGGTTAAGACGTAATCGTCCAAAAAGTTTACCCATTTAGGAAGTGTAGTCTCTATGAAAGATATTTCTTTAGTAAAAATATTACCTATGGAGCCTAAGGTTCCATTCATTAACTTACGTTTTTTTGCTGCCATACTTTCCTTCGTTGCTTTAATAATATCAGTATATTTATTTAGTTCTAAAGGATTAAATTATGGCATTGATTTTACTGGCGGTACCGTAATTGAAATAGATACAGGTGGCGAACCAGACCTTGCAAAAATAAGAACAGTTATTAACGAAGCTGGTTTTCCTGGCGCGACTGTTCAAGGTATAGCTCCTGATGCTTCAAGCACTCTAAATCACAATTATGTAAGAATTGGAATACCTCTGCAACAAGAGACAGAAGAAACAGGAGCTGCAGCACAACAGATAGCTATGAAGACAGCTCAAGATGCATTAATTGATAATATCGAAGGGTTTAAAGGTTCGGAAAGCATAAGAAGTCAAGAAGCAGTTGGATCTGCTGTGTCAGGTGAGCTTCGACAAAAAGGAATTTTAGCAGTAGCATTAGCTCTTTTAATGGTTTTGGGTTATATCTGGTTTCGCTTTGAGTGGCAGTTTGGGCTAGGTGCTGTTTTTGCTCTTTTTCATGATGTTATCCTAACTATTGGTGTTTTTTCATTAACTCAGATTGAGTTCAATTTATCAATAATAGCCGCTATACTAACAATTGTTGGGTATTCGCTGAATGATACGGTAATAGTTTATGATAGAATTAGAGAGAATTTACGTAAGTATAAAAAAATGCCATTGCCTGAGGTCTTAAATCTCTCAATCAATGACACTTTATCACGAACAATACTGACTTCATTCACTACTCTTTTGGCCTTATTCGCTTTGTATACACTTGGTGGAGCTGGACTTAGAGGATTTTCGTTTGCAATGATTTGGGGAGTTTTTGTAGGTACATATTCATCTATATTTGTGGCTTCACCCTTATTACTTCTTTTGAAATTGAAACGAGGCGTTAATACAGGAAATGCAGAAGGTAACAATAATTAAAGGCGACGAAATCCTTTTGGCCCAAAGGAACAAATAGCCTGTCCTATAATTCTTTCTTTCTCCACCATACCAATTAGATAAGATGGTATGGACAAGCTTAAATTGTCACCTTCAAACAAATACTTATTGTTTTTTTGGCCGCAAAGTCGTTTAACTATTACCCCAAGGTCAATATGATCAATCACATAAATAAATCCCAGCTTTAAAAGATGAGGTTTTTTAGATAATAGATATTCCCCATCACTAAGTGTGGGGCTCATTGAACCCCCTGAAATTTTCATTAGCCTCATATTAATTATAAATCAGGTATTATTACTTCAATATTAGGCGCATATGGTGTTGAGGCACTTTTAACTTTTACACCTTTCATATCCCAGAAAATTTCTGAGAATTGGTTGCATAACTCAACAAGTTTTTCACCATCTTCTCTATGTAAGTCTTGCTTGCAAGCAGATCCAGCTATCATTATTTTATGTGCTAGCTCATGAACTTCTGGATGTTTTTCTAAGTGAGCGCCTTTCATGAAGTCGCCCCATATAACGCGCACTTCGTGTTTAACAAGTTCAGCTTGTTTTTCTTTTTCTGCAGTATTTCTACTAACTTGCATGGCGAACGATGTCTGACTTAAGTCTCTGTCTTTAAGACTTAATAAAATATCGATCTGTCTTAAAGTTGAAACAGCGTGATACATAACTGTTCTTGCATCATATATTCCACAGGGTATGTCACAATGAGCAGAAACAGCGTCTAAAGAATTATTAAATCCTGAAATTAAATTATTAAACATTTTTAATTAAGCCTTCTTTTTGTATGATTTGTAAATTGTAAAGCAAACTGTAGCTAAGCCTATTATAACTAAACCTATCTCGAATTGGGATAAATTAACTACTACTGCAGATAGAGTTTCTTCATGGTGTGCCATAGCCGGTGCAGTAACACCAAATGACGCTAGAGTTGCTGTAATATACTTGTTAAATTTCATATTCTGTTCCTTATGATAATTATTTATCTTAACTGTATGATCAACTTGTGCAAGAAGTCCTATCAATTAATACGGGGAAATGCAAAAAAAGTTTAAAATATGGAACTTAATAATTTAATATCACAATTAAAATTTTACGATCCAGATCGATACAGGGCGGCTGTTTTTGCAGATAAAGTTTCTCGCGAAAATTTAAATATTATATATGGATTTCATTACGAGCTAGCTAAAGTTCCAGAAATAGTAAGTGATATTACAATTGGCATGCTTCGCTATCAATGGTGGCGAGATGCTATAGATAATATTTATAACAATGGTTCAATTCAAGATCATTACCTACTAAAACGTCTTTCTAATGTAATTATACAAAATGAAATACCACGGTATTGGATTGATAAATTAATCGATGCAAGACAACGTGATTTTAATTCAACCAGTTTTTCTGATTTGAATGAAGTTAAGAGTTATTGCTCTGATACATCAGGTACATTAATGAAAATTGCCGTGAAGTCTATTGGTATTAATCCCAATGAGGGTGTAATTAAGGTTGGTGAGTCTTGGGGTTTAATTGGTCTAGCTCGATCTTATAAATATTATCACAAAACTATGCTTTCTAATATAAATTTTGATGAAATCTGTGATGAAGCATCTGAAGTATACTATTCGGCATTAAACGATCTAAAGGAAACACCAGTGAAAATATTTCCTGCAATAGCTTATATAGTTTTGATCCCAAAATTTTTACAAAAATTACAAAATAAAAAGCTCAAACCTAAGGAAGATTCTATTATACTTAATCCTCTAGTCAAAAAACTATGCTTATTAAAAGCAGCTATTCTAGGTATTTATTAATTTTAAAACTTAATATAGAGATAACCATTTATCGATATCGTTGAGCGCTCTTTCGGAAAGCTTCTTCTTTCTAAATTTTGTTTTATCCTTTCCCCTTAAACTCTTACCACTTTCATCTTTATAGACTATACCATTTATAGGAGGAAATAGACCAAAATTTACGTTCATTGGCTGAAATTTATTTTTGTTATTGCTCAGAAACCCCCCAGTGATATGTTCAACTAAAGAACCCATAGCAGTCGTTTTTGGCGGTGGTGTACATATATTTCCAAAAGCATTTGCTGCAGCCATACGCCCTGCAATTAAACCTAAAGCTGCTGATTCAACATAACCTTCTACTCCCATAATCTGACCAGCAAATCGAAGATCAGGTCTCGATTTTAACTGAAGTTGAGAATTAAGTAATTTAGGCGAATTTATAAATGTATTTCTGTGTATACCACCAAGTCTTGCAAAAACTGCATTTTCCAGTCCAGGTATTTTTCGAAATATACCTGCTTGTTCAGCATATTTAATCTTTGTTTGAAATCCTACCATATTATAAAGGGTACCGAGTGCATTATCTTGTCTTAATTGGATTATAGCATGAGCTTTAACTGTTGGGTTATGCTTATTCGTTAGTCCAACTGGTTTCATTGGGCCCCAACGAAGTGTTTCTTCTCCTCTTGTTGCCATTACCTCTATAGGAAGGCAACTTTCGAAATAAGGAGTGTTTATTTCGAAGTCTTTGAATTCTGTTTTATCTGATTTTATTAGATCATGAATAAACTGCTTATATTGATTTTTATCAAGCGGACAATTTATGTAATCTGCACCGTCTCCGCCAGGGCCCTTTTTATCATATCGTGATTGCATCCAGGCTTTAGAGAAGTCTATACTATCTTTATATATAATAGGAGCAATGGCATCAAAAAAAGCTAAGCTATCTTCACCTGTTTCATTCAGTATTTCATTTGCTAAATTTGGAGCTGTTAAAGGACCTGTAGCTATAATTGAATTCTTCCATTTTTTATCAGGGAGACTTCGAAGTTCAGAATAATTTATTTCTACTAGTGGATGGTTTTTTAAAGCTAATGAAACTGATTTTGAAAAATTCTCTCTGTCAACTGCTAAAGCCCCACCAGCAGGGAGTTTATTTATATCCGCCATTCCAATAATAATACTGTCTGCTTTTCGCATTTCTTCATGTAATACTCCTACAGCATTTCCATCTTTATCATCTGATCTAAATGAATTTGAACATACTAGTTCAGCGAACCCATCAGATTTGTGCGCTTCAGTCATTCTTTTAGGGCGCATTTCATGTAAAACAACTGGAACACCTTTTCTTACGCATTGCCAGGCAGCCTCAGAACCTGCCATTCCTGCTCCGATTATATGTACCGGTTCAATAGTTTTTTGTTTTTTCATTTGGATGTGACTAGTCTAAGGTAAGATTGAAAACAAGTAGTGCAAAAATGATAATGGTGTTTAAGTACAATATGCTAGATTAATTAATTGCGCTTAGTGTTTTTTAATAAAGGCTTAAGATATTTCCCAGTCCAGCTTTTTGAAATTTTCGCGATCATTTCCGGTGTCCCATGAGCAACTACTTCTCCTCCACCATCACCTCCTTCTGGACCTATATCTATAATATGATCAGCAGTTTTCAAAACATCCAAATTGTGCTCTATTATAACCATTGTGTTCCCATTATCGACTAATTCATTTAAAACTCTAAGTAGTTTATTCACATCCTCGAAATGCAAACCCGTTGTTGGTTCGTCCAATATATATAGTGTTCTACCTGTGGCGCGCTTTGCTAATTCTTTGGCAAGTTTAATTCTTTGAGCTTCCCCACCCGAAAGAGTCGTTGCTTGCTGTCCTACTTTTAAATAAGTAAGTCCAACTCTCTGTAATGTTATCATTTTATCGCGAATACTTGGAATTGCTTTGAAAAAAGAAGCTGCTTCATCTATTGTCATATCCAGTACGTCGGATATTGATTTGCCTTTAAATTTAACTTCTAAAGTTTCTCTGTTATAACGGGCCCCCTTGCATATATCGCAGGTAACATAAACATCTGGTAAAAAGTGCATCTCAATCTTAACAACGCCACCACCTTGGCAAGCTTCGCAACGCCCACCTTTTACATTGAAAGAAAACCTTCCAGCTTTATACCCTCTTATTTTTGATTCAGGTAAACCTGCGAACCACTCTCGTATTGGCGTAAAAGCGCCTGTATAGGTTGCTGGGTTGGAGCGTGGGGTTCTCCCAATTGGATTTTGATTTATGTCAATCACTTTGTCTAGGTGCTCTAAGCCTAATATTTCTTTGTGCGGCATTGGTAATATAGTTGATCTATTCAATCGTCTAGCTGTAGCCTTATAAAGTGTTTCTATGGCTAAAGTTGATTTACCTCCACCTGATACTCCTGAAACACATGTCATCAAACCAATCGGGAAATCAACTGAGATATTCTTAAGGTTATTACCTGTTGCTCCCCGAATAGTAATTTTTTTACTAGTGGGTTTTCTACGTTTAATGGGAGTTGGAATATTTTTTTCTCTGCTGAGATACTGACCGGTTAATGATTTTCGTGATGCCATTATATCAGCGGGACTTCCTTTCGCAACAACAGAGCCTCCGTGCACCCCAGCCATAGGACCCATATCTATGACATAATCAGCCTCTAGGATAGCATCCTCATCATGTTCAACGACAAGAACGGTGTTGCCCATGTCACGTAAATCTTTTAATGTTCTAAGCAATCTTTCGTTGTCTCTTTGATGCAATCCTATTGATGGTTCATCCAAAACGTAAAGGACACCTGTTAACCCCGAGCCAATTTGTGATGCAAGACGAATACGCTGTGATTCGCCTCCAGAAAGGCTTCCAGAACCTCGTCCAATCGTTAAGTAATCCAAACCTACAGCTATCAAAAACTCTAAACGATCTATTATTTCCTTAAATATTCTTTCGCTAATTTTTTTATCTTTATCATTGAGTAAATTAGGAATCTCTTTGAATTTTATCAAAGCACATTTAATCGAAATATCACTGATTTCTGAAATCTCTATATTGGCAACACGAACTGATAAAGCCTCTGGCTTTAATCTTTTTCCTGAACAAGATGAGCACTGTGCATCTGACATATATTTTCCGAGTTCATCTCTCATCCAATTTGATTCAGTTTCTCTGTACCGTCTTTGAAGATTGGGAATTACTCCTTCAAATGTTTTTGATGTTTCATATCTGCGACCACCATCTTCATAAATAAAATTTATTTTGTCTGTACCAGTTCCAAATAATATTGTTTTTTGGATATCTTTTGTTAATTTACTGAATGGTTTATCTACAGAAAATTTATAATAATTTGCTAATGACTTTATGGTCTGCATGTAAAGTCCGCTAATTTTGTTTGGCCAAGCTGAAATTGCCCCTGAAGCCAGGGAAGCGTTTTTATCTGGAACGACTAAATCTATATCAAACTTTAGTTCTTTACCAAGTCCATCGCAAATAGGGCATGCCCCATGCGGACTGTTAAAGGAAAATAACCTTGGTTCAATTTCAGGAATACTAAAGCCGGAAACTGGACAAGAAAATCTCTCTGAGAAAACAATTTTTTGATAAGGTTTTTCAGATGTTTCTATTGAGGCAAGTCCATCAGCGAGCTTTAGTGCGGTTTCTAAGCTCTCAGATAGCCTTGATTCAATTCCTTTTTTAATAATTAATCTATCAACTACGATATCAATGTCGTGTTTTATTTTTTTATCAAGCTCGGGTGGGTCTTCTAATGAATAAAAATCACCGTTAATTTTTGCACGCTGAAATCCGTTTTTTAAAAGTTTTTCAAATTCTTTTTTGAATTCACCCTTACGACCTCTGACAATTGGAGCAAGTATTAGTGATTTTGTATTTACAGGAATTTCTAAAGCTTTATCAACCATTTGGCTTATAGTTTGACTTGCTATAGGTAGGCCTGTTGCGGGGGAATAGGGTACGCCTATTCGCGCCCAAAGAAGTCTTATATAATCATAAATTTCTGTTACAGTTCCTACTGTTGACCTTGGGTTACGCGAGGTAGTTTTTTGTTCTATACTAATTGCTGGTGACAGTCCCTCAATTGAGTCCACATCTGGCTTTCCTTGTAGCTCTAAAAACTGTCTGGCATATGCTGATAGACTTTCAACATATCGTCTTTGACCTTCAGCATAAATGGTGTCAAATGCTAAAGAAGATTTTCCTGATCCTGATAAACCTGTTATCACTATTAGCTTGTCTCTTGGCAGATCGATATTAACGTCTTTTAGGTTGTGTTCTCTTGCTCCCCTTACTTGTATGAATTTTTGCATTTAAGCTTTATCTCCAATAGCCACTTGAAAAGTCTGTGGACAATATACGTCTAAAGATAGACTCTCGGGTGTAAAATCTTCAAAAGATGTTAAAGTTTTTTCAGTTCTTGCAAACTTATATCAATTTGAATAGAACATTAAGAGAACAAATACAAATCTAAAGAGGCAAATCATGGCTGGTTCAGTAAATAAAGTTATTCTAGTTGGAAATGTTGGAAATGATCCAGAAATACGTACTTTTGGTAATGGTGGAAAAGTAGCGAATCTTTCGTTAGCGACATCAGAAAACTGGAGGGATAAGCAGAGTGGGGAAAAAAAGGAAAAAACAGAATGGCATCGTATTGCTGTTTTCAATGATGGTTTAGTAGGGGTCATTGAACGCTATGTTAAGAAGGGTAGTAAGCTATACATTGAAGGTAAATTGCAAACAAGGAAATGGACAGACAATAATGGCCAAGATAAGTATACAACTGAAATAGTTCTTCAAGGATATGGTGGAACACTCACAATGCTTGATGGCAGAGACCAAGGCGGTCCTAATCAAAATAACTTTAGTTCTGCGCAAACAAATAATATTAGCAATAATCAATCCTCTGGTGAAATGAAACCTTCCGAAGAAAACTTTGACTTGGATGATGAAATTCCATTTTAATTGCTTATTTTTATTCTAGAGTAGTTATTTTTTCTACTTAAAATTGCTTGCATTAAATTAATTAGAAATGTGTTTTTTTAGCGTTATTAATACTTAATTTAATCGTCATTCGTTTGATGAATCTAAGTAATAATGTTACCATTTATAGTATATTTACCGAATCAAAACTAGTTTATATGATTGGAATTTTATATTGTGAATGATGAAACTAAAATTCCTTTTGATAATAGTCCAATTAATCCAGAGCATGGCATATCTCCAATAACAATCGAAGAGGAAATGAAGCGTTCCTATCTAGATTATGCAATGTCAGTAATTGTTTCTCGAGCAATACCGGATGTTAGAGATGGTTTAAAGCCAGTTCACAGAAGAATATTATACTCAATGCATGAAAACGGCTTTACTCGAGAAAAAGCATACAAGAAATCTGCTCGTGTTGTTGGTGACGTAATCGGTAAATATCATCCACACGGTGATAGTGCAGTTTATGATGCTCTAGTACGTCTTGCGCAGGACTTCTCTATGCGACTCCCTTTGCTTGATGGACAAGGAAATTTTGGCTCCATAGACGGTGACCCTCCAGCTGCTATGCGTTATACTGAGGTTAGAATGGATAAACCAGCTGCTTCACTGTTAGCTGATATTGAAAAAAACACTGTTAACTTTCAAGAAAATTACGATTCTTCTGAAAATGAACCAGTAGTTCTTCCGTCGCGATTTCCTAATATTTTAGTGAATGGAGCCGGTGGGATTGCTGTTGGTATGGCTACTAATATTCCTCCTCATAATTTGGGTGAAGTAATTGATGCTACGCTTGCAATCATGTTGGATGAAAATTTATCTGATGAGGACCTTTTGAATATCATACCGGGCCCTGATTTTCCAACCGGTGCACTAATTATGGGTCATAGCGGTGCTCGCTCTGGTGTACTTACAGGTAAGGGATCGGTTACTATGAGAGCTGTTGCTGATGTAGAGGAAATTCGTAAAGATAGGTATGCTATAATAGTCACGGAATTGCCTTATCAAGTGAATAAGGCAAACATGATCAAAAAGATAGCAACTCTTGTTAATGAGAAAAGAATAGAAGGTATTTCCGCTGTACGTGATGAATCAGACCGGGTAGGCATGAGGGTGGTAATTGAGCTTAAACGTGATGCTGTTGCTGATGTTGTATTAAATCAATTGTTTAAATATTCGGCTATGCAACAAAATTTTAGTTCTAATATGTTAGCCTTAAATGGAGGCAAGCCCGAACAAATGAATGTTCGGACTATGCTTAAGGCTTTTTTAGGTTTCCGAGAGGAAATAATTGCTAGGCGTTCTAAGTTTGATTTAAGCAAAGCAAGAGATCGAGCTCATATTCTTGTTGGTCTCGCAACGGCTGTAGCTAATATTGATGAAATAATTAAAATAATTAGAGGGTCAAAAAACCCTAAAGATGCACGCTATAATTTACTTTCAAAAACTTGGGATGCTCAATCAATGGGTTCTCTTATTGAATTAATTGCTGATCCGAGGTCTTTGCTTTTAAGTGATGGAACTATACAATTAACAGAAGAGCAAGCTAAAGCCATATTGGAGTTAAGACTTTTAAAATTAACAGCTTTGGGCATGGATGAAATAACCGATGAGGCCAAGAAGCTTTCTATAAAGATAATAGACTTACTGGATATTTTAAGATCTCGTGAAAGAGTTCAGTCTATTATTCGTGAAGAGCTTACAGAAGTAAAAGAAAAATTCGCAACTCCACGCCGCTCAATATTTACAGCAGGGGGTTTGGACTTTGATGACGAAGACCTGATTCCAATTGAGGAAATGGTCGTTACTGTAACAGCGGGTGGATATGTAAAAAGAACGCCCTTAGATACCTACCGAGCACAAAGACGCGGGGGTAAGGGGCGATCAGGAATGTCTATGAAAGATGAGGATTATGTTACTACTGTATTTGTTGCAACTACTCATACACCAGTTTTATTTTTTAGTTCGACTGGAATGTCATATAAGTTAAAAGTATGGAAATTACCATTAGGAGGAGCTGCAACAAGAGGTAAGGCGCTAATAAATTTATTACCGCTTGACCAAAATGAAACAATCAACTCAATAATGTCACTTCCTGAAGATGAAGAAAATTGGAAAAATCTTGATATTATGTTTGCTGCGCGCTCTGGAGGCGTCAGAAGAAATTCTCTAGCTGATTTCACACGAGTTAACAGAAATGGTAAAATTGCCATGAAACCAGATGAAGGCGATGGTATTGTTGATGTAAGATTGTGCACTGAAGATGATGATATACTTTTAACCACTGCTATGGGTAAAGCTCTTAGGTGTAGAGTAACTGATGTTAGGAGATTTGTAGGACGAACATCAAGTGGTGTTAGGGGAATAAAGTTAGCAGCGGGTGATGAAGTAATATCTATGGCTGTATTGAGACACGTTGATGTAATGACAGAAGAGTCTCGTGCATATATGAAGCATGCTAATGCTATGCGTCGAGCATTAGGTGAGGGTGATGATGATTCTGACGAATCTGAAGTAGAAAGCAGTTTATCAGATGAGCGTATTGGTGTACTCGGTGCAAATGAGCAGTTTTTACTTACATTAGCAAGCGATGGGTTTGGTAAAAGAAGTTCTAGTTATGATTATCGTTGTATGAACCGTGGTGGACAGGGGGTAACAGCTCAAGAATTAGCTAGAAAAGTTGGAGATGACGCTAAGTTAGTTAGAAGCTTTACCATTGAAGATGAAAATCAGCTCATGATAGTTACTGATGGCGGTCAACTTATCAGATGTCCAGTTAAAAATATTCGTATAGTTAGCCGTACATCAAGGGGGGTTACTGTTATCAGGGTTAAGGATGATGAAAAAGTAGTAAGCGTAGAGCGTATTGAAGATAATGATGAATCAGAAGAGAATAACGAAGTTAATACAATCACTTAAAGTATTAACTTAACTCCATTTTTCTCTCAAAAACTTTTCTTTTTTGGGATCTATATTAACATTATTAATATCATTATTCGCCCATTCCATTACTCTTTTATCCATTATCGCGAACCAAAGAGGTGGAATGAAAGCTAACGCGAAGCACCCACCATAGCCGGTTGGAAGAGAGGGAACATTTTCATAGTCCCTAAGCACTTGATATGCGCGCATCGGGTAAGCGTGATGGTCTGAGTGTCTTTGGAGGTGAAATGATAGAAGATTCGAATATGTATGATTTGTGTTCCAGCTATGTTTAGGTTGACAGCGCTCATATTTACCATTCGGTAATTTTTTACGCATTAATCCGTAATGTTCTATATAATTTGCCTGCGTTAGTGTTAACCAAGCTAAAAAATGATGTGGAATAAGAAATAATAAGATTGAAGGGCCAAATATGTATGCAAAAACAAATAAGGATACAGTGGTAACTGCGTAAACTTGTAAAAGATCATTTTCTAAAGACCAGAAATTTTTTCCTGAATTTTTTAATCTTTTTTTCTCAAAATCTATACCTCTTTT
>CAJQGR010000087.1 GCA_905477785.1 uncultured Hellea sp. | reverse complement strand
CGTTCAGATAAATCTTTTTGTGTTAGTCCTGCAGACCTTCTCAACTCTTCCAGGTTGTTTAAAAGGTTTTTATGGTTTTTACCCATTGCGGGCCTCTTTGAAATCTCCAATAGAAAAACATACCAATAGGACGCCAAATATCAGCCAGGCAAAAGATGCAATTTGATAGATCATTGTATTAGCCGTTTGAAGGCTCCAATTGGCATAATCTTGCGTAGAGAAAATTAAGAATATACCGATCCCGTTTATTGCATAACCTATGGCTCCAAGCTTATAATACCTTATTGCAGTATATTCGTCATAGAGTGCACTATTATTTTTTTTATCACCAAAATAATATGATGCTGTAAGGTAACCCGAGGCTAAAAATATAATTATACCTGGTATAAACATTGCTTCAGAAGATAATTGAATAATGTTTATATTTGCTATTTTTAGTAAAACATAGAGTGCAAAAAAGATTTGAGTTGCGCCAGAGGTAAAAACTAAAAGCGAACGTTTCATATGTGTCATTGTTCTAATTCTCTTATTTCTCAAAACTTTCAACAGCTTTAGTTATCTCTTCGCTCTCATTTGGATAGATATAGCCAGCCACCAGAAGACCAATACCGAGAGAGGAGACCAAAAATCCGACTGACTTTAAAATAGGTATACTTAAAGCGCCAAAACCAGCTAAACCGATTCCAATAAAGATTAATATAACGCCCGATTTTCGTAAATCTGTGGGTTTTTTCTTTTGATTTAATTGATCAACTATTTCTCTGACTTGTTCTGGATCATTAATTGTTTTGGCAATATTCAACAAGGTTTCATTTTTATTTTTCTGAAGTTTATTTACATAGTGAAAAACCACCCAAATAATCAGCGCTGGACTTAATATAGCCAAATAGCCTGTTCCAATAGCTAACGCCCCTAAAGCTCCTTCCATTTTATTCTCCTACAATATTATTGACATATGCCAAAATTAAAATGTAACGTATACTTATCATAAAAAAAGAGAAGTAAAGGTTACTCTTTAAAAAAATATTATCATGAATAAAATAAAATTCTTCCTCTTCTGGGTTTTTGGTTTTTTTATACTCCTGTCTTTTGATCTCTTTGTTGAAGCTTTTGTATTTGAATGGCTGGAGTGGAACGGAACAAATAAAAATGATTGGTTTTTTGCTTTGTGGTGGGGGACAGTAGTTATATGGTTCCTTTATGGCCTTATTCATTTTTATAAAACTTTTAAAAAGTAGCACACCTCAACACATCTCTGAGTTTTATTAGGAAGTTCGTAATGATTACAGCAATAGACCACATTATCATTGCGGTAGAAAACCTCAAAGAGGCTGAAGCCAACTATGAATTATTATTAGGCCATCCTCCTGTTTGGAAGGGAACTCACAAGCACCTAGGAACAGAAAATTCATTATTCATATTCAAAAACACATATTTAGAATTACTGGCGCAAAAAGGTAGCGGCATGGGAGCAGAGTTAATAAAAAATACTCTAAAAGAAAAGGGTGAAGGCTTATTTGGGCTTGTCTTACAAACGGAAAATATTGATCTAGCAGCTCAAAAACTAAAAAAACATGACTGTATAGTTGGTCCGCCATTCGAAGGAAGCGGTAAAAACAATACAGACGGTAAAGTGAGAGCGTGGAAAAATCTTTTTTTAACTGATAAAATTACCCGGGGGGTATTCTCTTTTTTAATCCAACATAAAAACGGTAGTCTACCAAAGGTAGATAGATATGAGCCCGCAATGATAAATAACCTAGATCATGTCGTAATGACCACTTCTGATCCAGATGGTTTTATAAATACATACAAGGGCATATATAAAATTAGGCTCGCCTTGGACAAATATGTTGAGTCTCTTAAATCACGAGTACTTTTTTTTAGGCTTAATAAAACAACTTTAGAAGTAGTCGTGACTGAAAAGTCTAAAGTGATGCCAGACAGCCTTTGGGGCTTAGCTTGGGGAGTGGACTCTATTAAAGAAACACGCAATAGACTTATCAGCAAAGGTATAAAAGTTTCCTCTGTAAAAAAAGGTATGAAAGAAGGAACACTTGTTGCAACAGTGAAATCAAACACACATAATGTACCCACATTATTAATAGAGCACATAAAGGAAAAATAAATTTGTCTTTTATGCCAACAAAAAAGCGTTACACTTTATAGTACTGACTTTAGGATGAAAAAATGATCTCTCGAATTGAACGCTTATTAAATATTGATACGGAAAAAGCTAAAATTTTAGCTTTAAAAATTAGTCAGAGAGTCGTGGCGTTAGAGGGCAGCTCAATGAGTAAAAAAAAGAAATTAAAAACTGTTCTCAAAGAACTCGGTTGGTCAAATAAAAATATCGAACATTTTGTTTATGGTCCGCCTAAGTAATAAGGAATATATTTCAAAAAGGCACGTGTAAATTATGAAAAAAATCCGAAAAGCAGTACTGCCTGTAGCTGGTTTTGGCACAAGGGTTTTACCCGCCACTAAAACAATTCCAAAAGAAATGCTGCCAATAATTGACAGGCCGGCCCTACAATATGTCATAGATGAAGCTAAAGAAGCAGGAATTGAGCACTTTGTATTTGTTACAGGCCGTAACAAAGGTGCAATAGAGGACTACTTTGATCGAGCTTATGAGTTAGAATATAGTCTTCGCGAAAAAGGTAAAACAGATATATATGATCAACTCAATAACGATACCCCTACACCTGGCTCCATGTCATTTGTTCGTCAACAAAGTGCAAAAGGGCTAGGTCACGCTATATGGTGTGCAAGGGAAATTATAGGCGGGGACCCCTTTGCTATTTTACTACCAGATGTACTTATAAAATCTAGAAAATCATGCTTGGCACAAATGATAGAAGCGTACGAAAAGGTAGGAAGCAACATCATTGCTGTTGATTCAATTCCGAACGAACAAGTATCAAAATACGGGGTCATAAGCCCGCAGAAAAGAGATGGGAGTATTATTCATATATCTGGAATGGTTGAAAAGCCTAACCCTGCATCAGCACCATCAAATCTAAAAATAACTGGGCGCTATATTCTACAACCAGAAATCATGAATATATTAGAAAATCAATTAGCTGGTGTTAATGATGAAATACAACTCACAGACGCCATGGTAACGCTCATGCAAAATCAAGAGTTTTACGCCTATGAATACGAAGGTCAGGATTATGATTGTGGCAGTAAGTTAGGCTATTTTGAAGCTGTATTAGCTTATGCTAAGGATCATACAGAAATAGGCGAACAAGCGCAATCAATGATAAACCGTTTCAGCGAATAAATTCAATTCAAGCTTACACATCGTAAAGTTTAATAATTCTTATACCAGTCTACGAAACTTTTTACTCCATCTTTAAGTGTAACTCTCGGAGCAAAATTAAAGTCTCGCACAGCTGCATTTATATCAGCATAGGTATGACTAACATCTCCATTTTGTTTTCCTAGAATCACTTTTTGGGTTGATGCTCCGCAGGCAATTTCAACAGCCTCAACTAGTTGCATCAATGTATTTGGACTAGAGTTGCCTAAATTATATAATGCATGTCCATTGCTTGGAGTGGACTCTAAAATTTGAGGGAGTATCTCTACAATATCATCTATATAGGTAAAATCGCGTATCATTTCCTTTGGTGAGAAAAGCTCTATTGTCTCTTTTTTAAAAATTTTATCCGTAAAGATATAATATGCCATATCAGGACGGCCCCATGGGCCATATACAGTAAAAAAACGAAGACCTGTCTGGTTAATGCCGTAAAGTTTACTATAACTTTGCGCTATCATTTCACCACTAATTTTTGTAGCGGCATATAGTGATGCCGGTGAATTTACGTTGTCCGTCTCTTTAAATGGCAGCCTAGAGCTATCTCCGTAAACTGAAGAAGAAGATGCATAGACAACATGTTTTAATGTTGGTCTATTACGAGCTAATTCCAATATATTTAAATGCCCCAATACGTTCGACCTTATATACGAGCGAGGCTTCTCTAACGAAAACCTTACACCGGCTTGAGCTGCTAAATGTAATATATAGTTTATTTCCTTATCTTGAGTAATACTTACCAAAGCATCGTAATCAGCTATATCAACTTTATAAAATTCAAAGTTTTTATGAGACTGAAGATGACCTAAGCGGGCATTCTTCAAAGCCACTTCGTAGTAATCATTGAGACTATCTAGACCAATTACCGTATACCCAAGCGATAAAAATCGTTTGGCTGCATGAAAACCAATAAATCCCGCTGCGCCTGTTATAAGAATAATCAAGTTACTAGTTTTCTAATTATTGCCATCACTGCATTTACTGTTTGAGTTCATAGTTTTATCCAAAACCTTTACTTTAATATATCTAAGATCCATAAGTTTTTTTTCACCACGCACTCCCGGCCATATCCCTAAATAATCAATATCTGGTTCACTTTGTGAGGAAGTAGGGGTGAAATACAGAACATAGTCTCTCCAGACATTTGTTAATTTACGGGTTTTCCATCCGCTATCTCCTGCTCCTGCAGTAAAATAACCCATATCAAATTCATCCAATGCATATGCCCTGTTTTTTCGTGCACTGACGGTCATTGATAATGCTCTCCCCCCCAAAACTCTTTCATAATCAGGACCTAAAACAGCAAAAATACCGGCTGAGGCTTGCGCATTTACCCTAGGCACATGTGATGAAGCTGTAATATATGCTGGGGAAGACTGCGAGGCGGCCACAAAAGTAAAGCTTGTACCAGGAGATGAAGTTAGGTTTTTTAATTCTTTGCCCTGAGCAATAAACCCGTTTTCTACTATGCATTCGTCACTTACTTTAATCTCGGTTGAGTGCATCATTGCGATCAAAATACTAGTAGCTACAAAAGTAGCTGAAAGTGTATAAAAATAAAAGTCTTTCATTGTTATTACCTAATCCCGAAAAATCTTTTTGTTAAGCACTTATTAAAACAAGTGAATTTCAGGCTTTTATATAGTTACTACCTGATGTAGATAATAACAATGCTCGATCTGCGTCCTGTATTTTTTATTGTTGGCTTAATGATCTCCACATTGGGTATAGCAATGTTTATTCCGATGATTGTTGATCTTTTATACAACGATTACTCTTGGAGAGCTTTTGGCATCTCTGGGATCTTAACTGCACTTTTTGGTGGTTCATTAGCCCTATCTACTTACACACCCAATCCTGATATGCGAGCACGCGAAGCTTTCTTATTAACGGTGCTAAGCTGGGTATCTTTATCTATATTCGCAGCAGTTCCTTTCATCATGGAACCATTAAAGTTAAGCATTACAGATGCTTTATTTGAGGCAACCTCAGGAATAACAACAACAGGTTCAACTGTGTTGCTGGGACTTGATGATATGCCAAAGGGCATACTTATGTGGAGATCCATCCTTCAATGGATTGGAGGTATAGGTATTGTTGTAACCGCTATGGCAGTTCTACCCATGCTAAAAATCGGCGGAATGCAACTATTTCGACTCGAGAGCTCAGATATGGGTGAAAAAATATTACCAAAGGCAGCCTCTCTTGCTGCTGGCATAAGCGGAATTTATTTTACACTTACAATACTATGCATGTTTGGTTACATCGCAACAGGAATGAATGGTTTTGACGCCATTTCTCATGCAATGACAACATTAGCAACTGGTGGATTCTCTACCTCAGATACATCAATGGGGGGTTTCATGGACAATGGAGCGGATCTTATTTGCATCTTTTTTATGATGGCAGCCGCAATTCCCTTTGGTGTATATTTACTAATTATTACCAGGGGCGACTGGGTAGCACCATTTCGTGACAGCCAAGTAAGGGCCTTTATAGCTTTGATATTGACACTTATATCTCTTGTTACTTTATACTTATGGCTAAATTCTGAATTAACAGGCAGCAGAGCCCTAAGGTTGTCGGCATTTAACGTTATATCAATTGTTACGGGCACAGGCTTTGCCACTGCAGATTATAATACTTGGGGGCCATTTGCTGTTAGTGCTTTTTTTGCCTTTATGTTTATTGGCGGCTGCGCTGGCTCTACAGCATGCTCAATTAAAATTTTCCGTTACCAAGTCGCATTTGAAGGGTTAAGGTCTTATCTCTTTAAAATGCCTCGGCAACACTCTGTAACACCATTAAGGTATGGAGGTAAAATTTTACCAGAAGCAGTATTGTTTTCAGTTATGGGCTATTTCTTTTTATTTTTTATGACCTTCGCATTTGCAGCCATATCACTTTCTATTATTGGACTCGACCCCATAACAGCTTGGTCGGGGGCGGGAAGTTCACTGGCAAATGTTGGCCCAGGCCTTGGAAGCATCATCGGTCCGTCGGGGTCTTATCAGGTTCTTCCTAACGAAGCCAAATGGGTTTTGATGACAGCAATGATTGTAGGACGTTTGGAAATTGTTACGGCCCTTGTTGTTTTAACTCCAAGTTTTTGGAGAAGCTAGATTTCCTCTAAGGGAAAGATATAAGTAGCATCACAAAACTCACAATTAGCACTTATGGCTCCAGCTTCCGCCATATCCTTTAAAGCGCTCTTATCAAATGATTTCAAAGTTTTTTCTAGTCTTTCGCGAGAACATTTACATCTAGCTTCCACCGCTGCGGTATCAACAACACGAACTCCATTTTCATGAAAAAGTCTGTAAAGTAATGCCTCTTGGCTTAAATTTGGATCAAGTAATTCTGAGTCGGTAATAGTATTAAATAGAGCTCTAGCTGTATCCCATTCCTCATCAGTATGTCCTCGCGTCTTATCTCCTGCGATTTTTTGGATCATAAGCCCGCCACCGCGCCGCTGAGAGTCTAAGCCTGGCACCTGAAGAATTCCACAGGCAAGTCTTATTTCAGTTGGTATTTGCTCTGAGTGTTTAAAATAATGCTCTGCACAATCAGATAGTCTTTCGCCTTCAACTGCTGTTAATCCTTGATATTGATCCATATCAGCCCCTTGATCTATGGTCATAGAAAAAGTACCGCCTCCCAATAATTTATTTGCGCCCAAATGATTATTATCTAACTTTAATTCTTTAAGCTTTTCATCATCCCACCTTGCATACCCTCTTATATGGCCGTCAGTCGTACAATCACTCATCAACAGGCTAACAGCGCCTGTGTTTGTACCATGACACTGTATTACAAGACGCCCTTTAAATTTTAAAGATTGAGCCACAAGTGATGACAAAAGCATTGCCTCCCCTAACAAGTTCGCAACTAAATCGGGATATCGAGATCCAAGGGCTTTATCTAAAGCGGCGCCTAACTTTACTATGCGCCCACGAACAGGCTGAGCATCAAGTTGATAAACCGTTACAATATTATCTGGTATTTTATCTATCATGAATTGCAAATGAAGCATGGATTAAGGCTTTGCAAGTATTTAGGGGGTCTTAGGAAATAATTATTTATAAATTAAAAGCTATAACCTCTTTTACTATTGAATTAATTATTAGATTTATGTGACTCTCAAGCCTTTCAAAGCTAGATTTTTTTTCTAAGGTTATAGGGTTGAGGTACAGGTCACGATTAATTTCAATTTGTATTGTATCGATATTCTCATGTGGCTTACCATAATGTTCAGTAACAAAACCACCTGCATATGGATAATTACGGCTAACACTGTAGCCTAAGTCTTGGAAACACTTTTCAACCAACGCAACTATTTTTGGGGAACAAGATTTTCCGAATCTATCACCTAAAATAACATCAGATCTTCGAGAACCCATCGAGTTGAAACCTGGCATAGAGTGACAATCTATTAACAAAGCTCTTCCGAACAAGGAAAGGGATTCGCCAATTAGACACTGTAAGGCCTTATGATAAGGGTGATACAACTCTTTAATTCTAACTTTTGCTGCAGAAAGGGATAATGGTTCAGAATAAATATTTATAGAATCAGAAAGCATAGTAGGAACAACACCCATGCCAATTTCTGCCCTTGGAGAAGCTATCTTTCCATCAGTTCGCCAAAAGCTTGGTAGCTCATCTGAAGCTCTATTAACATCAACAAAACACCTAGGAAAATTAGCGACTATAAGCGGCGCCCCCAAATCAGGTGCTGAGGCAAAAAGGTTTGTTATGAAGGCATCCTCATTACGTCTTAAGTGCCTAACTTCTAAATCTGATCTTTCTAGAAGTGCATCAGGGTATAAACTTCCGGAGTGGGCAGAGGCAAAAATAATACCACCCCTCCATTTCTTAGCCCTATTTATAATAGCTGGGGGATAAAATTTATTAATACAATTTTGCTCAAATTGTTTTTCTTTTATTTGCGTATTCATTATATTTTTATATTACATAAATACTTCTTTAATAAGAATTAAATTTCATGTTAAAGAGATATTAGAGGTAAAAAATGGCTACTATCTTGTACGCAGAAGATGATGACGCAATGAGAGCTTTTTTTGAGAAAGCATTGGAGAAAGATGGACATCAAGTAATTTCTTGCTCTGATGGCCAGAAAGCTTTGCGTGCATTGAAATTTGCTGAGGGTGCTTTTGACTTATTGCTAACTGATATAATGATGCCCGAAATTGATGGAATAGCGCTTGCTAAAAAGGCAGCAAAGATCTCACCAGGAATAAAAATCATTTTTATTACAGGTTTTGCTTCAGTCGCGATAAATGATAAAGAAATAGATGAACAAATTGTTCTTTCTAAACCTGTTCATTTAAGGCAACTCGTAAATGAAGTTAATAAGCTTATTGCAGCATGAAGAGTTTAAATAAGTCTTGAAAACGATAATAAGCAACTCTATACGCCGGAGATTATATCCTTAAGGTTAGCGCGATTAGCTCAGCGGGAGAGCACTACATTGACATTGTAGGGGTCACTGGTTCAATCCCAGTATCGCGCACCACTAATGTAAACAGTTTTAGGAAAAACCAAATGAGTCAATTACTAAAATCACTTCAAAACAATAGAGTTGTTCCCCTAGTAGAATCAAACAACCCGACAACCGCTCTCAAAGTGTCAGAAGCCCTGCTTAAAGGAGGCCTGAATGTTTTAGAAGTTGTACTCCGTACGGATCAAGCATTAAATTGCTTAGAGGCTATAGTAAAAGAGTTCCCACAAGCGCACGTCGGTGCAGGCACCGTGCTTAATGCAGACCAAAGTCAAGAGGTTATCCGTCGCGGCGCAAGTTTTATAGTTTCTCCCGGACTAGATGTTTCTTCAATTGAAGTAGCGCATGCCGCAGAAATTACTATACTTCCTGGTGTTGCAACAGCCACAGAATTACAGAAAGCATTGAACCTAGGAGTCAAGACGGTAAAATTATTTCCAGCATCGCTTGTAGGTGGGCCAAAAATACTAAAAGCTTTCTCTTCTGTTTTTCAAGACATGCAGTTTATGCCTACAGGAGGAGTTAATCCAAATAACCTTCTTGAATACCTCTCTATACCATCGGTACTAGCTTGTGGGGGGTCTTGGCTAACTCCTGGAGATGCAGTTGAGTCTAAAAATTACGACGCAATAACAAAGTTAGCTTTAGAAGCTATTAAGCTTACTCAATTAAAATAGGTAACGACTTTTAAGCATTAATGGCGCGCTTGGGAAGACTTGAACTCCCGACCTTTCGGTTCGAAGCCGAACGCTCTATCCAACTGAGCTACAAACGCATAAAATTGATTATTTCTTTGTCTGATTAAACCTCTAAAATATCAAAGTCTACAACAAAAATAGTTATATTATGCTTAACCTTATAATTTAAAATTAATATACATTAATAAAAAACACTAGTTACTTAATTAGGTAAATAGAAAAACTAATAAGAAATTATTTTATAAATTAATTTTCTTACCTCTAAAAAAGGGGATTAAATATAAAGTCACAACAAAGAAAAATATAATTTTGTACTTAAAAACAAAAACTTTTTATACTTTAAACACTATCATTAGTGATAGTTATTTTAAAAATAAAAAAGCTATCACAAAGTTGAGAGTTAATTAAAGATTCTTTTTTTTTCAAAAAAAATGTTTATATTCAGTTGTTTATAATCAATTTTGTTGTATTTAAATTTAATTGCTGATCTCTTTTCGCCAAAAAATATTTTTCTTAATATAACAATAAAGCATCAATCTACATGTATTCCCGTTGACAGGTCAGATTGTCGCGCATAATCTCATCAGATTAATATCAAAACGAAATGGGAGATCCTTTAATGGAAAAATCACTAATGTTAGACCCGTCTGATCTTGTCGGCGTATCCTTCTGGATTATGTCAGCTGCTATGCTAGCTGCTACATTCTTCTTTTGGGTAGAAAGAGATCGCGCAGAAGGTAAGTGGAAAACTTCACTAACAGTTGCTGCTATGGTTACAGGTATAGCTGCTTTGCACTATTTCTACATGCGCGGCGTATGGATAGAAACAGGCGAAAGCCCAACTGTATTCCGTTATGTTGACTGGCTACTTACTGTTCCACTACAGATTACAGAATTCTTCTTAATCTTATCAGCTATTGCTGTTGTTAGAGCTCAACTTTTCTGGAAATTACTTGTGGCGTCCGTTGTGATGCTAGTTACAGGCTTCCTAGGTGAAGTTGGTCAAATGGAAGGTGGAAATGCCGGGCATCTGTGGCCAATGTTTATAGTTGGTACACTAGCATGGTTGTACATAATCTATGAAATATTTGCAGGTGAAGCATCAAAAATTAATGCTGCTTCCGGAACAGCTGCTTCGCAGAAAGCGTTTAGTGCCTTACGCCTAATCGTAACTGTAGGCTGGTCTATTTATCCTCTCGGATATATATATGGCTACGCAGGCGGTGGAGATGTAGATACACTTAACCTTATCTATAACCTCGCTGACTTTGTTAACAAAATTGCATTTGGTGTAGTGATCTGGGCAGCAGCCACATCAGTTCCTGCAAAGAAAGCAAAAAAGTAAACTCAGTTCTGAGTAAGTGGTCAAATAGGCTGCTTTAAAAAACAACGGTGAATGCGTGAAAATGCATTCACCTTTTTATATTAAAAAATCTATTTTACAAAAATGTACAAGAAACATGGCTAACACCATTCCAAATAATTGCATTGCTTCCTTTCAGCACAAAAAATACGCGCACTTTATTGGTTTAGTAGTAGGTATTTTCTACCTAGCTCTTTATCAGTATAATATAACAATATCAGTATGGGCTTCTTTACCTCTTTTTTTGATGGGGATTCCTCATGGAGCCATTGAGACACAAGAAAAAATATCGCACGTACCAGGTCTACATTATACTTTTCTATACTTAATTTTTGGTATTCTAGTTTTTTGTTCCTGGTTAATTTCACCCCATTATACCTTGGCTTTATTCCTTATTTTATCCGCCTTCCATTTTGGGCAGTCTGAAAAACACTATCCACTTATAGGTCTATGGGTTGTGAGCGGCTCAATGTTATTTTACCCAACCGAAACACTAGGTATATTTTCATATTTAACCGGTGAGGAACTAAACGCTAGGAGCTTGCTAATGGTAGGTAGATTAGTAGCAGTTACTGTTGTTACTATATTAATCATCCAAATATCCACCAGACGTAAAGAGAAAATACGAGCACTTATATTAATAGCTTTAATCGCATTATTACCTCCGGTATCAGCAGTCGCAGTATATTTCTTTATATTTCACAGTCTTGGGGAAATGGCGAAAACTGCAGATCAGCATAATAGAATGCCTATGCAGATACTTAAGCTCTATACACCCGCTGGAATTCCGGCACTAATTGGAGGCGTCATAGGCCTTTACTTTTTTTCAGGGAATCTAATTTCTTTGTTTGTGCTTTCAGGTCTAGCCGTAAGCTTTATAGTTCCCCATATGTGTCCTGTTGAAAAACTAACTAAGAATTTAGTTTAAACCCTAATCAATGTGAATCTAACATTAAAGCAATATATATGCCCTACTCAGAATCAACAGCCTTAAAAGTACTTTCCGGTATAAAAGATCCAAGAACGGGGAGAGATATAGTCTCTGCAGGAAAGCTAAGTGATTTAATATATAAAGATGGCATACTACAAGCTATACTATCTATTGAGCCTGCACTGGTTGAAGGGTTTGAGCCAGTAAGAAAGCTAGCTGAAACTTCGTTGAAGCAAATTGATGGCGTTGATAAAGCACTTGTATTACTTACTTCTCACAAGTCTGCGCCTAAAATTAAAAAGTTAGAAAAAAAATCACCCCAAGGTAACCCCCATAAACCCAGAAGGCCTGAAGGATATCAAGGTGATAGTAAAATTAAATCTGTTATAGCGATAAGCTCTGCGAAAGGTGGTGTTGGGAAATCGACAATAGCTGTTAATTTAGCGATAGCACTGGCAAAGCAGAACAAACAGGTAGGTCTTTTAGATGCGGATATACATGGCCCTAGTATTCCCATAGTTATGGGAATGCGAGGAACAAGAGCTTCAACTGAAGAGGTAGAGGGAAGAAGATTGATAAAGCCCAATCAGCAACATAATATTAAAGTTATGTCTATTGGTTTTTTAACAGATAATGAAGGACCCATAATATGGCGAGGGCCTATGGTCCAAGGGGCAGTATCTAAAATGCTCTGGGATGTAAATTGGGGAGAACTTGATTATCTTGTAATAGACATGCCTCCTGGTACTGGAGATGTCCAAATTGGACTAGCACAAGATATTAAACCTAATGGCGCCGTGATAGTTTCAACACCCCAAGATTTAGCATTGGCAGATGCACGCAAAGGGAAAGAAATGTTTCAAAAGGTAAATATACCAATACTTGGAATAGTTGAAAACATGGCTTCCTTTGTTTGTCCAGATTGCGATAGCATTCATTATATTTTTGGGAAGAATGGAGCAAAGAATGAAGCAAAAAAAATGAAAATACCTTATCTTGGCTCTGCCCCATTAGAGATTAGTATTCGTGAAAGTGGGGACAAAGGTATACCTATCGCCCTTCATGACAACGATATATCAAACATATTTTCTAAAATAGCTAAAAATACTGTAAAAGAACTAAATACTTTGTAACACTGATTTAGCTAACCTGCCTTTCAGAGTCCCTCCAATATGGCTCACGCAATTGACGGCGTAATACTTTTCCTGAGGCATTACGAGGAAGGGCATTTACAATATCAACTGATTTTGGGCATTTATAACCCGCTATCTTAGTTTTAGCGTATGCAATAAAGTCCTTTTCGTTAAAATCAGCACCCGGCCGTAATACTATTATAGCCTTTACTGCCTCACCCCATTTCTTACTGGGAACACCTATCACTGCTAAATCTATAATATCTAAATAATCAAAAAGTGCATTCTCAACTTCAGCAGGGTACACATTTTCACCTCCAGAAACTATCATATCTTTTAGTCTGTCGTGAATATAAAGGTATCCATCTGAGTCAAAATAACCAACATCTCCTGAATGAAACCAACCATCACGTATAGCATTTTCAGTTGCTTCTGGTCTTTTCCAGTAGCCTTTCATAACAAATTTAGACTTAATAATAATCTCACCGACTTCACCCTGTGGTACTTCATCGCCTTTATCATCTATACATTTAATTTTAGCATCAGGATAAGGTATACCACAAGAGCGAAGCTTACCCTTTTTAGGGTCATGAGCTTCTGGTAGCATATAAGTAGCAGCACCCGTGGTTTCTGTAAGCCCATAAACCTGAGTGAATTTACAGCCAAATATCTCTACAGCTTCTAACAATAAGCTTTCAGCAATAGGTGAGGCCCCATATGCCATGATATGGAATGATGAAAAATCTCTGCTCCTTATATTCGGAATCTGCACGAGCATTAAGATTACTGCTGGTACAAGAAACCCATGTCGAATTTTCTGCTGCTCAATTAAATCCAATATATGGTAGGGATTGATCTCTCTTAATATAACAGCCTTTGAACCTTGGATTAAACTAAGCAAACCTATATTAACCCCAGCGATATGAAAAAATGGCATTGCATCAAGAACTGGATCACCTACTTCATAGGCTGCCCAGTCTAACTCTCTTGCTTGCTCAAAGAAACTAAGGAAATTGTCATTTGTTAGTTGAACCCCTTTGGGTAAACCTGTTGTTCCTGAGGTATAAAGCTGTAAAACATCATCATTTCCCTTATGCATTAAACATGGGTCGTCTTTGCTACATCTTTCTCGCCATATCTCATAAGAGAGCCAATCATCATGCTGCCCATCTAAAATGAAAATATTTTTCAATTTTGGGCAATCCGCGACAATAGATTGAACTGCTTCGAAATATTCTTTACTGACAAATAGAGTAACAGCATCACTATCGCTTAAAATAAATTTTAGTTCGGGTGCGGCAAGTCTATTGTTCACTGCTGCCATAGTTGCTCGGCATTTATTCGCTCCAAATAAAATTTCCCAATAGAGGTCTGTATTCTTACCCAAATAGGCAATACGGTCATTGGGGAGGACTCCAAGCGTAATTAATCCATTTGCGACTTGGTTAGAGCGATAGTCAAGAGCAGAGTAAGTGATCTCATTTCCTTCAAACCAAATTGCAGTTTGCTTGCCTCGTAACTTTGACTGATATCTTGGAATATCAGCAAGAAACGGCATGGACTTTGTATCTATCATAAAAAATTCCTACGCATAGCATGACCTTAATCAAAAAGAATACTAATATCAATAATGGTCAGTTTAGACGGATAAAAGAGGTCTTAATCCAGTACCATAGCACACATAATAATTTAACGGCAGATTTATATTGCATGAGGGCTTTTTGCAAAGAAGCAGCTGTATAACTATTTTTTTGTGTGTGTCTCGTGCTGCTTGTTTTATTAATTTTATTTAAAACGAGTTTGGGTAGAGCGTCGATACAAATACCTAAGCCACGACAGTCTCCCCTATCTAAAATCTGTTTAGCAAGAGATTCCCTTATAGGAGATCCCGCACAAATAAATGTATATCGAGCTTGATTTTTATAAATGAATTCGGCTGCAATATTTATTGCTAAATCATCACTGTAAATGTCAGTTGCAAGTTGGTGATAATTAACCTTATCTAATAAATCACAAAATTTTAAGGGTTCTATAGATTTAGAATTATTATAAATTATGTTAATTGAATCTTCATTAGTAATTAAGTTGTCAAATATTTGTTGAACTAATTCAGCGCTATTTATTTGACCAATTGGAACGCCTGAAAACTTCGCAAAAAAATCTATAGGTTTTGAACTGCAAATATTTAACCAAGAAGTAGAATGTAACTTCATATATCTATCAGGCTGCTTGTTAATTTCAATAATTTGGTCCAATCCAGAAGTAAGAATATATCGAAAACCATGGTCTTTTGAAATTCGTTTGATTTTGGTTAATAACTGCAAAGCAGTAAGAGAATCAAAGGTAACTTTCATAAAAGAATAGCGTTTTTGATTTATCTTCCAGTAGTCTTGATCCAATATAGGCTGAGATAATCTATTCATACCACGCGGTTGAGAGGGTAATATTTTTTTTATTGCACGCATGGTCCTCAATTATGATAATTATAGATAATGTAGGACATACTAAAGTAAATGTGTTTATATTAAGTTTACAGTTTACTACTTCCTGAAATTTTAAAAATAACCAAATGACAATAAAAAATTTAGACAAAATTAAAGAACAAACTATCAGCTACCAATTAAAAAGTTTTGGGCGCTTGTGGCCTTACCTGTGGCCAGAGAGTAAACCTTCTTATAAAATAAGAACTTTATTTGCTATAATAGCCACGGTCGCGGGCCAATTTATTATTGTTGCCGCTCCATTCTTCCTAGGTCAAGCAAGTGACAGAATAGAAGTACAAATAAAGGAATTAGGCTTAGGTGCAGTAATAGGAAGTTCAATTCTATTTTTTATACTCGCTTATGGAGGTTTAAGGTTAATATCTATTATGCTATCTGAGGGACGTGAGTATATATTCGCTCCAGTTGCTCAACATGCACAACGATCAATAGCAACTTTAACTTTTGCTCATTTACACAAACTATCACTGCGTTACCATCTTGAAAAACGTACAGGCGGTATCTCACGTGTAATAGAGAGGGGAATACGTTCTATTGATTTTCTTTTTAGGTTTTTGCTGTTTAATATAGGGCCAACTCTTCTTCAACTCACCCTTGCTGGTATAGCATTCTGGATAGCCTATAGCTGGGAATTTGCTCTAATAGCAGTTGGCGTAGTTACAACTTACATCTGGTTTACAGTTATTACTACTGACTGGAGACTCAAATTTAGAAGAGATATGAACACTAAAGATACTGAAGCTAATTCCAAAGCCATAGATAGTCTTCTAAACTATGAAACTGTAAAGTACTTCAATGCCGAGCGGTATGAAACACAAAGATATGACAAAGCAATGGAAGGTTATCAAAGGGCAGCTATTTTATCTCGAACATCATTAGCAACTGTAAACATTGGGCAGAGCTTCCTAATGAATATAGGGCTTGTTGGTTTAGTACTTTTAGCCACCCAAAGGGCTCTTATAGGTGAGATGACAACAGGTGATATCCTCACAATAACTTTAGTTATGATGCAGGTCTATAGACCTCTAAACATCCTTGGTTTTGCTTATAGAGAAATAAAGCAAGCCCTCACTGACATGGAAAAGATGTTTGCCTTACTTGACTTAAAACCAGAAATACAAGACTGCCCTGACGCAATAAAAATTCATGGCAAACAAGCGGATATTAAATTTACTAATGTGTTTTTTCGTTATGAAAGCGAACGGTCTATCTTAAAAGATGTTTCATTTACAATTAAGCCTGGTAATACGGTAGCGGTTGTTGGCCCTACTGGTGCAGGAAAATCTACACTTTCAAGAATACTTTTTAGATTTTATGACATAGAAGCGGGAACAGTAAGTATTAATGGAAGTGATATAAGGAAGGTCTCTCTTGAAAGCCTTCGCAAATGTATAGGGATAGTCCCTCAAGATACTGTTCTATTCAATGATACCATAGGCTACAATATTGGATATGCTAACCCTAAGGCAACCCAGGAAGAAATTGTAACAGTGGCAAAAAATGCACAGATACACCACTTCATCAAAAGCCTTCCCGGTGGCTATAAAACATTAGTTGGCGAAAGGGGGTTAAAGCTTTCAGGAGGGGAAAAACAACGAGTAGCAATTGCTCGAACTTTATTAAAAAATCCTAGTATTCTGATTCTAGATGAAGCAACCTCAGCTCTCGATAGTGTAACTGAAGAAGGCATCCAATCTGCTCTTGAAGCTATTTCGACAAACAGAACTACACTTGTTATAGCGCATAGACTATCAACTATAGTAAATGCTGATAAAATCATAGTTATGGATAAAGGAAAAATAGTTGAACAAGGAAAGCACGCACAGCTCCTGAGAAAGAATGGCCTTTACAAAGAGTTGTGGGAGCAACAAAAGCGTAAAAACTAAAGTTGTTCAATTTTTCTTACGCTATCTTCAATACGCTCTATATTATTGACTTCTGTATGGATTCCCATCTCTAAAACTATCAGTTTTCCCTTTTGGGTAAGGTCAAGGCTTTTGCCATCATAATACTTTTCTTTGATTCTATAATATCTGTTTAATAGGTCTTTATGCTTATCCACCCTAATTAATAATTGCTCTTTAAGGGCACTTATATCCATATTTTCTAGAGCATAAAACTTCACCATAAGATCATCTTTTATTGATGGTTGGCTAGCAGGTCTCTTAGACCATGTTCGCAAATAAATTTTACCTTCTTGAGTAAGGGTATGGATAATTCTATTGGGCTTCCCTTCCTGATTTACTTCTTCACTATTAACCAGTCCTTTTTCTCTAAGGCGGCCAAGCTCACGGTATATTTGTTGGTGCGATGCTCTCCAAAAATATCCAATTGAAGCATCAAAGTTTTTTGCTAAGTCATAACCACTCATGGGCCGCTCAGTTAAGCAAACTAATATTGCTTCTGCTAATGCCATGATGAGTTCTCCTTGTGACTTACATATTTATTACATATGATACATCTAAAGAAAACAGGATTTAATATGACACTTCAAGATAAAACAATATTTATGTCAGGTGGTTCAAGAGGCATCGGTCTTGAAATTGCCAAAAAATGTGCAGCAAATGGAGCTAATATAGCAATTGCAGCTAAAACTGCATCCCCGCACCCTAAGCTGAGCGGAACAATCTATACGGCAAGTAAAGAAATAGAAGCTGCAGGCGGAAAAGCACTCCCAATAGTTTGTGATATACGAAATGAGGAAGCAGTAGATAATGCAATAAACTCTTGCATAAAAGAATTCGGAGGTATCGATATTTGTATAAATAACGCTAGTGCTGTTTCACCGACCCCAACCACATTAACTCCCATGAAGCGTTACGACTTAATGAATGAGGTAAATGCGCGGGGGACTTTTATGCTAAGTCAAAAATGTCACCCCTATTTAAAAAAAGCTGTAAACCCACATATAGTTAATATAGCACCTCCTTTAGATATGGATAAACGATGGTTTAAAAATCATACAGCCTACACAATGGCAAAATATGGGATGAGCATGTGCACATTAGGAATGGCTGAAGAGTTTCGGAAAGATGGAATTGCAGTAAACTCCCTTTGGCCGATGACTTCGATAGACACCGCAGCTGTTAGAAATATATTAGGGGGGGATAGCATGGCTAAAATGAGTCGACTCCCTACTATTATGGCAGACGCTTTATACGAATTAATTATTAAGCCCGCAGATGAAGTTACAGGACAGTTTCTTATAGATGAGTTTGTCTTGGCTGAAGCAGGTGAAACTAATTTTAGTAAATACAATCAACCTAACTATGACGGACCTTTAGCTGCTGATTTTTTTATACCTAGCGAATGGGTAAATAGATCTGCCTCAAACGTTATGGAACATCCAGGATACTTATAATGACAACCCTTAATGCTATTGAGCCTACCCCCGAACAAATTAAGAAGTTTCTCTCTTATAAAAAAGCAGATGAGCCTGTTTATATGCTAAACCTTCTGAAATTTAAGAAAAAGGCAACTTACAAAAATGGCGAAGACATATCTGGTCGAGAGGCTTATTCTCGTTATGCATCTGCTTTTTCTCAACTTGTTAAAGATCAAGGCATTGAGGGCGGCGGTACATGGGGAGGGAATATGAACTCTTGGCTTATTGGGCAAGGAGAAGGTGAATGGGATGCAATAGGAATTTTTAAATACCCGAGCGCTGCGATTATGATTGAAACTGTTAGTTCAGAAGCGTATCGTAAAATACATAAACATCGCAGAGCCGGACTAGAAGGCCAATTATTAATTAGCTGTGATAATAACGGTGTATTTTGATAAAGTGATCAGTTTACTTGGAATTAAGAAAGAAATAAAATGTCAAATGTTACAATTAATATAATTAAAGGTGTTGCAACAATTACAATTGATGATGGCAAGGCAAATGCATTGGGTTCTATTGTATGGGCAGATTTAAATGCAGCAATGGATAAAGCTGAATCCGAAAAAGCTATTGTAATAATAACGGGCCGTGATGGAGTGATGTCAGGCGGGTTTGATTTAAAAGAAATGGGTGAGGGGCCTCAGGATGCACTGGTACTAACATCTAAAGGGTCTAAGTTTGCTCGAAGAATAATGTCTTTCCCAAGGCCAGTTATTATGGCCGCCCCAGGTCACACCATAGCTATGGGTGCCTTTCTTGCTCTGGCATGTGACTATTCCATGATAAAAGATGGTGATTACAAAATAGGCCTTAATGAAACACTCATTGGCATGACAATGCATAATTTTGGAATTGAAATGGGGCGTTATCATTTACCAAAATCTTATTTCAATCGTTGCGTTATAAATGGTGAAATTTTCGGTCCAAAAGCCTCAATGCATGCAGGGTTTTTTGATAAGGTAGTTCCTGCTGGTGAGTGGGAGGACTCTATACTTATGGTAGGAAAGTTATTTGGACAAGTTAACCCTAAAGCTTTTCGTGAGACTAAGCTACGAAGCAGAAAAGAATTATTTAAAATACTGGATAAGGCAATTTCAGACGACCTCGACCGCACTAAAATTCACGCAATGTAGAGCGGTTGATACTTTGCATCCAAAACCACAGCGTAAAAAGTACTTATTGAGGGATGGCGAGATGTCTGGAGTTCACTTCGGCTTCATCTCAAACCCTGTAAAACTTGTTATGCTCAATGCCAATGGCTTTAACGCATATAGTTATAAATCAATTCTACAGCCTTTGGGTTTTAATACTATAGCGCTTGATATGCGAGGGCATGGCATGAGCAACTTACCGATAGATATACATAATTTAAAAAATTGGAATATTTTTAGGGATGATATAATTGAATTTTTTGACCGTTATATTAAAAATCCAGTCGTACTTGCTGGGCATAGTTATGGAGCTGTTTCTGGTATATTGGCAATGCCAGAAATAAAAAATAAAGTTACAGGGTTTGTCGGCTTTGACCCCGTACTCTTGCCTTGGCCGGCGAGGCTATTTAGTCATTTTTCTTGGTTCCGCGAAATAGCCAAACAGAAGCTTCCAGTAGCTAAACATGCGGGAAGGCGCAAATATAAGTTTGAAAGCTTTGAGGCAGCATTTGATCGATATAAAAAAAGAGGGGTATTTAAGGATTTTACAAATGATGCCTTAAAAAACTATCTCATTGGAGGCTTAATTTATGATGATGAAGGCGTGAAGTTATCTTGTAACCCTCTATGGGAGCAGGCAATATATGCGGCACAGGCTCATAATGTATTTAATTCTATAAAATATTTACCCCAGAAAAATTCTGATATTATATTTGCAGGGAGAAGAGGGTCTGTCAGTTACCAGTCAGGACGCAATGCCTTTGAACGAAAATTAGGTAAAAATAGCGTTTCTTATAACTTAGAACTAGATCACATGTTTCCATTTAATAATCCAGATTTTGCGATATCTCGATTACAAGAAGCCCTTAGTAAATCTGCTTTAAATCCTCAAGCCGTCTAAAATATTATTTTGTAAAACTTCGACTTGTCTTTCATTAGCTTTTATTAATTTGCGGCTTTTTAAATTAAATAAACACCCGGCACCAATCATTGAAAATATACAGTCTCCCGTAACAGAATTAACAATATGATGCACTATTTTACGTGTATATTTATCCCCTTCTATCAATCCTGAATAAAATCGATAAGCATCCCCCGCAACCTGAGCTTTATGGATAAAAATTTGGGCTTCCAATAATGCGCCTGAGTTTTCTCCATTTTTATATAATGGATCTCTAAATTCTGGGTAGCCGTCAAGCATATGTGCAAGTGTTTCTGTGGCTCGCCCCATTAAGGCTTGAGGGGTTATCTTTCCATCAGTCCCAGCTTCATGAAGTTGAAAAACACCTGCGCCTATTTGCTTTGCAGAAATTTTAATAAGCTCACTTTCATGAGGATTCCAAGATTCTGTTTCATGTTTTATATTTCTTAATTTAGCCTCAAGGGGCTGAATGATATTATAACGTTCTGCGGATTGAAAAAATCCTTTAGGCCAAATGGCGGCTGTTTCAGTACTTAAATTGATATGTTCGACATTCTCAACTATGGTTGAGGCCACTCTTCCATCTAAATGATACATTATATGACAAATCTTTGCTGCTTTTTTTGAGATTTCCAAACAACCAGACTCTATATATAATGGGTCGTCTGGTCGGGCTTCGTCTATATATCTAATATAAAAACTTTTGACCTTAACGGTTGTTAAAGATTTTTCTCGAAAAGCAAGGGGTAGCCCGGTACTGATAAAAAACATTTGACGGGCTTGCTGTACTTTAGTCATGTAGTGGCGCATATTAAGGTGCCCTAGACCGTCACACTCCCAAGCTGAACATTCACCCGACCATGTTTTAAAAAATTTACCCATATAGTTTCCTTATACATTTTAGCTCATTCAAACTATCTATTATTTAATAAAAATATTGAAAAATTATTTGTTAGAATTCAATAGTTGATAGACTTAGTTAAATTGTTTAAAGGCGCTCTTGAAATTAGTTTTTTTAACCTCATATTGATTATTATACTAAAATAAGGGACTACCATGGCCGATAAGAAAGAAAATGCGACTGTATCTGGAAATGTAATGTTTTATCAGAACCCACAACCGCTCACAAAAGACAAGCATCAAAAGTTTGGTGTTAGTCCAATAACAAAACCATTTGAATTTATGGCCGACCAACATTTTATGCCGCTTACTGCACCTGAATTCGGGGCAGCTGCAGCATCATATCCTGTAATTTTCGCAGGCGAAGAGCGTTCTCCTTTAGCTGTAATGGGCGTAAGGACTGGTGAGAATTTATTTGTTAATGATGGTGAGTTTGAGCAAGACTTTTACTTACCAGCATTTGCTCGCCGCTTTCCCTTTGTATTGGCTAACGACAAGCCAAATGGCCGTTTTGTAGTTTGCGTTGATGAAGGTGCAAAGTGCGTTACAAATAAAAAACCACAACAAAAATTTTTCGATGGCGATGATACATCTGCTTTCACAAAAGAAGCTTTTCAGTTTTTACAAAATTTCGAACGGGATAGACAAGCAACTGAACGAATGATTGGGGTTTTTAAAGAGCTTGATTTATTTGAGCAGAAAGAAATGAACTTTCAAGGACAGAATGCAGATGGCTCTCCTGCGGAACAACAAAGAATCGCCGATTACTACGCTATAACTGAAGATAGATTAAAAGGTCTTTCTGCTGAAAAACTGAAAGAGTTTACGGATAATGGCTACTTAGCTGTTGCTCACTCACACATGATTTCATTAGGAAACTGGCAACGGCTGGTTAATAAAACTCTCAGACGTGTTAATGAGGCAGCAGCAGCAGAGAAAAAGTAAGATCTATAATAGTGATTAAATATAACCCACCTTGTGGTGGGTTTTTTTATACTTTAGTTTTATACACAAAGTATGTATTTCTGGTTTATGACAATTTCCTTATCGTGAACTAAAACACAGTGTGCTACTAATGAACATAGATTTATAACTAATATACGATTATAGATATAATAGGAAAGGGTAGATTATGCGGGTATTAATTTTATCCTTAGTTATGATGCTAACTTCTTTTTCCGCACTAGCAGTTCAGTCTCCCTCGGTTGATACTGGGCGAGTAACGGCCAGTTTAATAAGTAGTCATGACAGAGTTTTACCTGGTAATAAATTCTATATAGCTCTTCAAACAAAGCTGGATAAAAAATGGCACACTTATTGGCGAAATCCCGGCGACAGCGGGGAACCGGTTGATATTGAATGGGTTTTACCGCCGGGCATAACTGCAAGCGGGATTAACTGGATCCCTCCTAAAGTTATTCAAACAGGTCCAATAGTAAACTATGGGTATGAAGGATCACCTTTGTTTCCTGTTCAGTTTACAGTCAGCGAAGATGTAAAATTAGATTCAGTTATTACTATAATTGGAAATTTTTACTACCTTGTGTGTAAAGATATATGCATACCTGAAAATGGAAGTTTAAGTTTGTCAATTTCTATAGGCCCAACTTTAGTCGATTTATTACAAGCAGCAAAAATTGAAGCGTCTCTTTCAAAGGTTCCTAAGAAAGGAAATATCGAGGGAGTGTTTAATATTATCGACGATAAAGTAAAAATGGAATTCAAAAACTTTTCCCAGGGGAAAATCTCCTCAGCTTATTTTTATCCCTATGAAAACGACATATTGATAAATAATGCAGAACAATCTGCTACAAAAAGCAATACAGGACTAATTTTAACTACAATTTCTTCAGCAAGTTCCAAAGATATTATTCCAGAAAAAGTAATAGGAGTTTTAACTTATAGTTTGGATGGGAAAGATAAAAGTGAAGAAGTAGAGTTAGTACCGCAAGTTATTATATCTAATCAAAAAATACAGCTAGGGCAAAACTTATTGAGTTTGTCTTTCCTAAGCGCTTTTCTTGGTGCTTTTCTTGGAGGGATTATATTAAACTTTATGCCTTGTGTTTTCCCAGTAATATCTATGAAAGCTCTGGCAATAGCAAAATTAGCCCATGGAGAAAAGACAGCTGTAAGACGTGATGCACTGATGTATTCATTCGGGGTAATGATCACATTTCTATTTTTAGCAATTGCAATTATATTGGTAAAATCGAGCGGAGCTAAAATTGGTTGGGGGTTCCATCTCCAGTCCCCTGAAGTTGTGTCAGTTTTGGCAATTGTATTCTTTTTAGCCGGATTAAGTCTATTGGGTTTATTTGAGATAAACTCATTTCTTCAAAACTTTAGTGGCAGAGTAGTAGAGAGGTATAAAATGACAAATTCATTTTTTACGGGAGCTTTTGCTGTTATTGTTGCCACGCCCTGCACTGCTCCTTTCATGGCTGGAGCGTTAGGATATGCTTTTGTTGCTTCAAGCGCTATAACTGTAACCATATTAATATCCTTAGGGGCAGGCTTTGCTTCTCCTTTTTTACTGTTAGCCTACTTTCCACACATGGTTTCTAGACTACCCAAGCCAGGCCTTTGGATGATACATTTTAAAGAAGCATTATCATTCCCCATGTTTGCAGCTTCTATATGGTTAGTTTGGGTACTTAACCAACAGGTAGGCTCAGACGGTACGGCCAAAATATTAATATCTTTTTTACTATTCGTTATAGCAATTTGGTTCATGAAGAACGATATCATATTTAAAAAATTATTTGTTCCAATATTATTGCTAATAGCATTTTTATTACCCCTATCTGGAAATAATGATGCCCTAAACAAGGGTGCCTTTTATAATTCTTATGCTGAAGAGTGGTCTTTAAAAAGAGTTGCAGAACTTAATAAAGAAGGCCGAAAAATATTTGTAGATTTTACTGCAGCTTGGTGCGTTACATGCAAATATAACGAAAAAATAATTTTAAATGACCCAAGAGTTAAGAGGTTATTTCAGGATACTAATACTGCATTTTTAATTGCAGATTGGACAAATAAAAATTCTATTATAGCCAACGAACTGAATAAACATGGTCGAGCAGGAATACCGCTGTATTTGGTATATGATGGCATTTCAATAAAGCCAAAAATACTTCCTCAAACATTAAACTACAAAGTTATTAAAACTGCTATTTACGAATGACTTTATACATGACTATGAGATTAAACGATGAACATTAAATCTACTCACCTTAAGCTGAAGTATAAAAACCTTGAAAAGTTAGCTAAAGATGACTTGAAAATAAGCCATTTAATGAAAGCAGAATCTGATCGTCTTGAAAATTTCGTGCTGAGGGAAGGTCCCCTCAGAGCAGATTTCTCAAAACAATTAGTAAGTCAAAAGACTCTAAAGTCCCTTAAAGAATTTGCAGCTGCATGTAACCTCGAGGAGTGGCGGGCTAAACTATTTGCAGGTGAAAAGATAAATGATTCTGAAAATAGAGCCGTTCTCCATATGGCTTTACGTGATATCGGCGGTTCAGATTCCGTGAAAGAAAATGTTCGGTCTATGCGAAAACGCATGGAAAAATTTGCAAATAACATAAGGGCAGAAGGAAAGTTTAATTCAATAGTGCATATTGGCATTGGTGGCTCAGACCTTGGGCCACGCCTAGTCGCTGATGCTTTCCGAGCAACCGCAGATATAAAATTTGATTTACGGTTTGCAGAAAATATCGATGGGGCATCCATAAACGATGCATTAGATGGCTTAAATCCCAAGAAAACATTGATCATTGTAGTTTCTAAATCCTTCACTACACAAGAAACACATATGAATGCCGAAGCTGCTTTTAAATGGCTTGAGTCCGAGCTTGGGGTAAACGCAGGGAAACATTTAGTAGCTGTTACAGCAAATAGGCAGGGCGCAATAGACTTTAAAGTTCCCGAGGAACAAATCTTTGATTTTTGGGACTGGGTTGGTGGTCGATATTCTGTGTGGAGCTCGGTTGGCTTATCCCTTCAAATAGCATTCGGCCCATCTCTGTTTGGAGAATTTTTAAAAGGCGCATCAAAAATGGATTTACATTTTCGTGACCAACCCTTGCATGAAAACTTACCAGTTATGATGGCTATTATAGGTATCTGGAATCGAAATTTTTTGAATTATAGCTCTCTTGCTGTAATCCCATACTCAAGAAACATACGAAAGTTACCGGCCTTCTTACAGCAACTCGAAATGGAATCTAATGGAAAGCAGATAAATAGAGAAGGTGTTTATACGGGAATTACTTGTCCAATTATTTGGGGGGATCAGGGAACAAATGGCCAGCACGCTTTCTTCCAGTGGCTACACCAAGGTACGCCAGGCGCACCTGTTGATTTTATAGCGGTTTTAAAAGACTCTAGTGGAAGACCTGAGCATCATGCCGCCTTACTAGCAAATTGTTTTGCTCAATCAGAAGCATTAATGTTGGGTAAATCCAAAGAACAAGTTCTTCAAGAAATAGGCGATGGATTTAAGTCTGATATCATTGCACAACAAAAAACATTCCCTGGGAACCGGCCATCTACAACAATTACTTTAGATAATCTTACCCCATACTCTCTTGGCCACTTAATAGCTCTTTATGAGCACAAAGTTTTTGTTCAAGGCGTAATTTGGAATATTAATAGTTTTGATCAATGGGGAGTGGAGTTAGGTAAAGTTTTAGCGTCTAATATACTTCAGGAAATGCAAACCGGAACAGAAGGTAAACATGATGCAAGTACATCAAAATTAATTGAGCTATTCGTTAATAGTATGAAGAATTCCTAATTAAATTCCAAGATTTTTTTTCTTCGGTAGCTCAGTGAATTGTCCTTGACGTTTTTGCTTTGTAGAAACCATGGCCTCTGTCATCTCGGAAGGGGAAAGCATAGACATATTCCAAACGGCTATATTATCTAATGTATCCATGGTAGTATGGTCGCGAGAGTATGTTATTATTCGTTTGCACCCATAAACTGCTAGTGGTGGTTTGGTTGCTATTTCTTTTGCTATAGCCATAACTGAGCTAATCATTTTTTCTTTATTTTCATAAACATTATTGAAAAGACCCCGTTCTTTACATTCCACTGCAGGCATTTTCCGGCCGGTATATGCTAGTTCACGTACTACACCTTCGGGCATATGATTAAGTATACGAGGAAAAGTACCTACATCAGCGGTCATTCCTACATTTATTTCAAATATTGTAATAAAACTATCATTAGTACCAAAACGCATATCACAGGCTGTTATAAGATCTACCCCTCCACCATAACAACCCCCTTGAATTGCCGCGATTACGGGTATCCTACATTGTTCAATTGCGGTGAAACTATTTTGCAAGGGTAATACATTATTATTATAAAATTCTAAGCCGTATTGCGGACTGTTTTTATCACTACTACCGCCTATATCGCTAGCAAACATTCCAATATCTATTCCAGCAGAAAAGACTGGCCCTGTTGATGATATAACTATAACTCTAGCTTTTGAGTTATCGTCAATATCACGAATTATTGCAGGTAACTCTGTCCAAAAATCCTTAACCATAGCATTACGTTTCTCGGGGCGGTTCATGACAACATGTGCAATATTATTGGAGAAGGACACTTCAAAACACTTATATTTCATTAAATCTCTTTCTTTATTTTATGTGATTCCGATAAAGTGTCATAAGTAAATCAGCGACTAAACTTATTATAAAAGGTTTCATTAGCTTTGGACATTTCTCGAAGAAGCGGTGGGACCTCATATTGTGGTCCATATGCCTCAAGTAATTCATCCGCTCTGGCAACAAAAGCTTTAGCGCCAATCGTGTCTATGAAACTAATTGCACCCCCTGTAAAAGGAGCAAACCCCCAACCAAAAATAGACCCTAAGTCAGCTTCACGTGGGTCATGTACTATTCCCTCAGCCATAGTGCGCGCCGCTTCAATCGCCTGCGCATACATTAGTCTATCCTTTACATCCTGTACATTTGGCTGTTCTTGCAAAATACCGTCGAGTGCAAATTGATCCAATTCACTCCAAAGGTGCTTTTCTCGCCCTTCATATACATAAAAGCCCTTACCGTTTTTTCTACCAAAACGTTCAGCCTCGAACATTGTTTTTACTATGGCATCACCTTTACCTTCAACATATTGACTGCCAAGGTCATTCTTGCTTTGCAACATAACCTTATGAGCTAAGTCTATTGCTACCTCATCTTGTAAAGACAATGGGCCAACTGGCATACCCGCCATTTTAGCAGCATTTTCAATTAAGGCAGGTTTTACTCCCTCAGAAAGCATATTAAATCCTTCCTGTATGTATCGCATCACACATCTATTAGCATAGAATCCTCTTGTATCTTCAACTACAATAGGGACCTTTCGAATCTTTGAAACAAAATCTATCGCCCTGGAAATCGCATAATCACAGGTCTTTTTACCTTTGATGATTTCCACAAGCATCATCTTGTGTACGGGGCTAAAGAAATGGATACCTATAAAATTATCAGGGCGTACCGATGCAGTTGCAAGGTCTGTGATAGGAATTGTTGAGGTATTAGAACCAAATATTGCTGCTTTATCAATAAATTTTTCAGCCCTTTTTGTGATCTCAGCTTTTAATTCTGAGTTTTCAAAGACTGCCTCCACGACCAAATCGACTCCGTTAAGCTTAGAGTAATCTGTTGTAGCGTAAATTCGGTTTGTAACAGCTAAAGCTTTTTCCTCTGTTGTTTTTTTGCGTTTAACTCGTTTAGCCTGCTCGTCAATTGCAAATTGCTTACCCTTATCTGCACTCTCCTGATCCCGGTCTATTAGTACTACCTCGATACCCGCCATAGCAGATACATATGCAACGCCAGCGCCCATGAACCCAGCACCGATGATGCCTACTTTATTAATTTCACCTTTAACCTGACCCTCGGGCCTGGCCTCTCCTTTTTCTAAAGCTTGCTTAGAAAGAAATAAAGAACGTACCATATTTCCTGACTCAGGCTTTAACATTAAGTCGCAAAAATAGCGGCTTTCTATGCGAAGCGCAGCATCCATTGGCACAAGAGAGCCCTCATAAACGGATGCAATTATATTACGCATAGCTGGATAATTTCCGAAACTTTCTTTGCTAACCATTGCATTTGCACCTGCAAACATTTGATAACCCTGTGCAGTATAAGGGGCTCCGCCAGGAAACTTAAACCTGTCCATATCCCAAGGTTGTTTTGCCTTAGGGTTTGCTTTAATCCATTTTTTTGCCTCAATTATTAATTGGGCGCTTGGTACTGCTCCGTGGAAAATACCCATTGCATGTGCCTCAGAAGCTGACAGTTGTTTACCTTGCAAAAGCACTGCAGACGCGGCCATTAAACCCACTAGGCGCGGTAATCGTTGAGTTCCGCCAGCTCCTGGAAGCAAACCAATCAAAGCCTCTGGCAAACCAACTTTAGCGGTTTTATTGTCTGATGAAACAAAACGGCCTGTGCATGCCATCACAAATTCAAAGCCTCCTCCTAAAGCAAGTCCATCTAAAGCAGCGGCTACAGGTTTTCCACAAGTTTCCAAATTTCGAAAAAGCATATTTAACTTAAAAACATTCGTAAAAAGTTTTTCTTTAGCGGCCTCAGGGTCCTTTTTCATTGATCCGTGCGCAATCGATAGGTTGCCACCCATCTCTTCCAAGTCGGCTCCAGCACAAAAAGCTTTTTTACCAGAAGTTATAACAGCGCCCTTAATGGTATCGTCTGATTTTATCATCTCTGTGAATTCTGCGATCTCATTCATAGAGCTAACATTTAAAACATTCATAGACCGGCCCGGCATATCAAATGTTACCACTAGAATACCATCTTCATCTTTATCTATATTGAAATTTTTCATTTTTATCTCTACTCAAATTTGGAAAATTAAATACGTTCTATTATTGTAGCCGATCCCATACCGCCGCCTACACATAATGTAATTAATGAGGTCTCTTTGTCAGAGCGCTCAAGCTCATCAACCATTGTTCCTAAGATCATAGCTCCGGTTGCGCCAAGGGGATGGCCCATTGCAATTGAGCCGCCATTTACATTTATTTTACTGTGATCAATATTGTGGGCTTGCATGAAGCGAAGAACTACAGAAGCAAAAGCCTCATTTAATTCATATATATCAATATCATTCACTTCCATACCAGCACGTTTAAGGGCTTTTGCGGCAACAAACTCAGGTCCTGTTAACATAATTGTTGGCTCACTTCCAATTTCAGCAAAGCTTTTTATGCGCGCCCTTGCTTTCATACCTAGAGCTTCGCCCATCTCTTTTGTGCCTATTAATACAGCTGCAGCACCATCAACAATACCCGAGCTATTTCCTGCATGATGGACATGCTTTATTGATTCAAGGTCGGGATATTTTTGAAGGGCCACAAAATCCATACCTGGCATAATTTTTCCCATAGCTTCAAATGACGGGTTTAAAGAGCCTAATGACTGCATATTGGTTTCTGGTCGCATATGTTCATCGTGAGATAACAAAGTGACTCCTAGCTGATCTTTAACTGGAACAATTGACTTTTTAAAACGGCCCTCATCCCAAGCTTTTTTTGCCCGCTTCTGGGATTCAACTGCATACGCGTCACAGTCATCTCGTGAAAATCCATATTTAGTAGCGATTAAGTCAGCTGAAATACCCTGCGGTACAATTTGATGATCAAAAGCAATAGTAGGGTCCACTCCCATTGCTCCGCCGTCACTGCCCATAGGAACTCTGGACATGTGCTCAACGCCACCCCCAATCGTAATGTCTGCCATTCCTGCCATAACTTTTGATGCCGCCATGTTAACGGCTTCAAGGCCAGAAGCACAAAAACGATTAATGGTAACTCCAGGTGCAGACTGGTTATAATTAGCCGTTATAGCTGCAGAGCGGGCTATATCTGCCCCTTGCCCAGCTACCGGTGAAACACAACCCATAATAATGTCATCAACTTTCGATGTGTCGAGATCATTGCGAGTTTTTATGGCTTCAAGTTGCTGAGTTAGCAATGAAAGAGCGGTTATTTCATGCAAGCTACCATTTTTCTTTCCTTTCCCTCGCGGGCTTCGAACCGCGTCAAATATATATGCATCCACCATACTAGTCTCCTAAATTTCTAAATAATTCTTGTACTATTTTATCAAAGGCTACGAGCAATAACCATTTTCATGATTTCATTTGTTCCGCCATAAATTCTTTGAACTCGGCTATCACGATACATTCGACCTATGCGATATTCATTCATAAACCCATATCCACCGTGAAGTTGTAGGCAACGGTCTATCACTTCACACTCTTTATCTGTTACCCAATATTTTGCCATTGATGCAGTAACTGTATCTAGTTCACCTCTCAGGTGTTTGGCGGCACAGTCATAAACAAATGTCTTTGCAATCTGAACTAATGTTTTACATTCAGCTAATTCAAATTGTGTATTTTGAAAAGACATGACAGACTTCCCAAAAGCCTTTCGTTCTTTAACATATTCAACCGTCATCTCTAAGGCTGCCTCCATTTGGGCGGCACCCTGGACAGCAATATTTAACCGTTCCTGTGGTAACTCTTGCATTAATTGTATAAAACCGTGCCCCGTTTCTGACCCCAACAAACTATCGGCAGGCACTTTCATATCATCAAAAAAAAGTTCGGCGGTGTCTTGTGCATCCATACCTACTTTATCTAATATACGACCCCTTCTAAATCCTTCAAGATCATCAGTTTCAATTACAAATAATGATTTAGAATACTTACCCTCTCCTCCGGTGTCAGCTACAACAATAATTAAATTCGCTGTACCCCCATTAGTAATAAAGGTTTTTGAACCATTTATCACCCAACCGTTACCATCTTTTTTAGCGTTAGTTTTTACATTTTGAAGATCTGATCCAGTGCCAGGTTCGGACATAGCAATAGCACCTACAAGTTCACCCGTCGCCATCTTTGGCAACCATTTTTGCTTTTGCTCTTCTGTTCCGTAATGTAGAATATAAGGAGCCACAATAGCATTGTGCAAAGAAAGGCCAAACCCATCAACGTTTGCTTTTATCAATTCTTCTTGGATAATCATCTCATGGCGATAATCTCCACCACCGCCACCATATTCTTCAGGAATAGCACAATTCAAAAGGCCCATGTCGCCAGCCATTTTCCAATATTTACGGTCTACTTTTTTATTTTTTCTAAACTCTTCTGAGTGGGGCGCCATTTCTTTGGCATAAAATTTATGGACAGCGTCCCTAAACATATTGATATCTTCCTCGGCGTACCAATCAGGGTTTTTAAAGTCTAATACGGGCATAACTTTTCCTTTATTCAAAATGCAGAGGCTTTAAGCGCCATTATAGGCTCAGAACCTGTTTTTATTTTTTCAAAATGCGCATCAAGCATTGGCAACATCCGCAAAACAAAATATCGACCAGTAATTATTTTATTACTATAAAACTCATCATTTGAACCACCATCAATTTTTGATTGTGCTACAACCGCCATCTTAGCCCACATATAAGCAAGTGTAGTAAGCCCCATCATATGCATATAATCAACAGAACCAGATCCAGCATTATCAGGGTTCTGCATTCCATTTTGCATCAACCACATAGTGGCCTTTGAAAGACTGTCTTTCGCCTTCTTGAGCCCCTCCATAAATTCTAATAAATTTTCATTGGAAGAGTTTTCATTCAAAAAATCATCCATTTCTGCATTTAAACTCATCAATGCTCGGCCACCATTTTTAGCTAGCTTACGTCCGACTAGGTCTAGTGCCTGGATACCATTTGCTCCTTCATATATAAGAGTTATTCTTGTATCTCTTACAAATTGACTCATACCCCACTCTTCAATAAATCCATGCCCTCCAAATATTTGCTGGCAATCAATGGTGGCAGTTAAAGCCTTATCAGTCAGATAGCCTTTGATTACAGGGGTTAACAAGCCTAAGTAATCATCAGCTTTCTCTCTGAATTTTTCATTCGGGTGAACTGTCTCCAGGTCCTCCATCAAAGCAGACCAGTATATAAGAGCCCTTGCGCCTTCATTAAAGGCTTTAGTCTCCATTAACATTCTACGTACATCGGGGTGAACAATTATAGGGTCTGCAGGGCCGTTTGTATTTTTTGGGCCCGTTAGAGATCGGCCTTGTGTTCTATCTTGAGCATAAGCAACTGCATTTTGATAGGCCACATCCGATTGAGCCAAACCTTGCATTCCTACATCAAGGCGAGCCCGATTCATCATCACAAACATTACACGCAACCCCTTATCTTCTTCGCCTACAAGGTAACCCTCCGCTTCATCGTAATTCATTACGCAGGTAGCATTTCCGTTTATTCCCATTTTATGTTCAATAGCACCGCAAGATACAGTATTTTTTTCTCCCACCTCACCCCTTTCATCCAACTTAAATTTTG
>CAJQGR010000086.1 GCA_905477785.1 uncultured Hellea sp. | reverse complement strand
TATCGCCAGGTATTCCAGATAAATTACCAAGGCCACACTGGACAGCTATTAAGGCCCGAAAGCATAGCATTCCTATCATATGTGACATTGAACTCTTTGCTCGTGAGTTAAACTTATTGCCTTATGAGCAAAAACCCAAAGTAATAACTATTACTGGAACAAATGGAAAATCAACGACAACGGCACTGATTGGTCATATTTTATCTTATTGCGGTAAGGATGTCGAAATTGGTGGTAATATTGGCCAAGGGATTATGGGCCTGCAAAGAATGCATGCTGGTAAATATTACGTAATTGAACTATCATCCTATCAGCTTGAACGTACATATTCATTACGCTCTGATGTAGCCGTTTTATTGAATTTATCGCCTGATCACTTAGATCGACATGGTCGATTTGATAATTATACTGATATTAAGAAAAGAGTTTTTAATAACCAACTGCCTCAAGATACTGCTGTAATTGGTGTTGATACCGCTTCAACTAAATTGATATTTTCTGACTTAACAGCTAAAAATGGTAGACGTATAATTCCAGTCTCGGCTGGAAAATCGTTAGGCCGAGGTGTTTCTGTTGTTAACAGTAGGCTTTATAGCAATATAAATGGAAAGTGTGTTGAGATATGTGATTTATCTAAAGCTAAAGCTTTATCAGGAAGGCATAATCATCAAAATGCTGCTGCAGCTTATGCTGCTGTGCAATCAATCGGTCTAGATGTTATAAAAGTTGGTCAAGCAATTTTATCTTTTTCAGGATTACCCCATAGAATGGAAAATCTTGGCTTTGCAGGTCCTGTGATGTTTGTGAATGATAGTAAAGCTACTAATTCAGATTCTACATTGCAAGCTTTGAACACGTACTCAAATATTTTTTGGATTGTGGGTGGTAAATCAAAATCTGATGGTATTGAGCCTTTAACCCATTATTTTAAGAATGTTACTAAGTCTTACCTAATTGGAGAGTCTGCACCCAAATTTCATAAAACTCTGACAAAGTATAATGTTGAACATAAAATTTCAGGAACTTTAGAAAAGGCAATAATTTGTGCCACACGTGATGCAATCCAGTCAGAACAGCCCAACCCTGTAGTGATGCTTTCCCCTTCTTGCTCTAGTTTTGACCAATTTGAAAATTTTGCAATTAGAGGTGATGCTTTTCGTAGCCATGCTAATAAAATAATAGAATTATTTTCTAAAGAAGAAATAAAGTGAGCTTAAAATAAATGTTATCATCAATGAAATTTATTTCGGCTAGAACTGATCGCTCATACTTTTCTGAGTGGTGGCGCACGATTGACCGACTGGGATTAAGTTTGCTTTTACTTAGTATTATAGCAGGGCTAATTCTTAGTCTGGCAGCATCTCCGGCGGCGAGTGCTCGTCTGGGTTTAGACGATCCATTTTATTTTTTCTTTCGTCAATTAATATTTGTTACTCTTGGACTGGCAGGAGCTTTTTTTATATCTATTTTATCTCCAAACGATGCTCGCAGAATAGGAGTTTTAGCCCTTTTAGGATCTTTAATAATATTAATTTCATTACCTTTTATTGGTTATGAAGTTAAGGGTGCTATTAGGTGGCTAAGAGTAGGGTCCATTAGTTTACAGCCATCAGAATTTATTAAACCAGCTTTTATAGTATTTGTCGCTTGGATATTTTCGGCAGTGAAAAATGACAATAGTGTACTGGCAAGTTTTATTGTAACTTTGATATGGCTATTTACAATTTTATTACTTTTAAATCAGCCCGATGTTGGGCAAGCCTTCCTATTGACGGTATGCTTCGCTGCGGTCTGCTTCTTCGGTGGCATATCAATAAGGGGTACTTTGACTTTTATTTTTATTATAATGGGTTTGGTTTCTTTAGCTTACATAAAGTTACATCATTTCCGAGTTCGAATTGAAAAGTTCTTAAGCCCCAGTAACTCAGATACTTATCAAATAGACAAAGCGTTAGAGGCAATATCAAACGGGGGTTTCTGGGGTAGAGGGCCAGGTGAGGGAGCTGTTAAATATAGTCTTCCCGATGGTCATACAGACTATATTTTTGCTATAACTGTCGAGGAATTTGGTTATTTAATATCTACCTTTTTAATAATATTATTAGGTAGTTTTGTTCTGAGATGTTTTCGTAATGCAGTTAAGTTGAATGATTATTTTAGTCAGTTGGCTGTGGCAGGCCTAGCGACAATGATTGGGGTGCAACTTTTGATAAATTTATTTGTTAATTTAAATATGATACCTTCTAAAGGAATGACATTGCCATTTATTTCATATGGTGGCTCTTCTATGCTTGCTCTTTGTTTTACTTCAGGACTTATTTTATCATTCACTCGAAAGCGTCCAGGGGCCTATGGTTATGGAGAATAAAGTATTAGTAGCCGCAGGAGGTACAGGTGGGCATATTTTTCCAGGGCAATCTTTAACTGAGTGTTTGGTTTCTAAGGGGTATTTAGTTACTTTCGCGACAGATAAAAGAGGCCTGCAGCATACTAAGAATATTCCTGCTAATAATATATTGGAGATAACTTCTTCAAGTATTTCGTTGCGGAAACCTTTAAACCTGCTTTTCTCTGGGTTTAAAATACTTCAAGGTATTTTCCAATCGATAAAGTATATGGTTAAATGGAAACCAGACGTAGTTGTTGGATTTGGAGGTTACCCTTCTTTCCCTGTTTTAATTGCGGCTCAATTTCTCAATATTCCGATAATAATTCATGAACAAAATGCTGTTCTTGGCAGGGTTAACCGTATTTTTGCCCTGAGAGCGAAATACGTTGCATCAGGTTTTGAAGATCTTCAAAAAATTTCTCCTCTAGCCAATCATGTTTGCACAGGTAATCCATTAAGAGAGAAGATAATAAAGCAAATACCAAAAAAATATACAGCTCCAGAAGAAAACATTAATATTTTAATAGTAGGCGGTAGTCTTGGAGCGAAAATTTTTAGTACTAAGATTCCTGAGGCAATTGCTCAGCTTCCAAAGAATATGCGTAAAAAATTGAAGATCGTGCAGCAAACCAAAATAGATTTCAAAGAAAAAGCTTTCGATGCATATAATCAAGCTGGTGTCGAAGCAATATGTGAGACATTTTTTTCAGATATAGAAGTTCACTTATCTAACGCACATTATATAATCAGTCGTGCTGGTGCATCATCTGTTTCTGAAATTTCAGCTATGGGAATTCCTTCACTCTTAGTGCCCTTAGCGATTGCTATGGATAATCACCAAACATACAATGCGAAAACACTGGCCTGTAAAAATGCAGCGGATATTCTCTTGGAATCTGAATTTACACCTGAAAAAATAAAGACTATCCTAGAGCTCAGGTTGAATGATTCTAACTGGTTAAAAAAAGCTTCGGAACAGTCTAAATCGGTGTCGCGACCACATTCAGCATCCGAATTAACTAGTTTAGTGATTTCAATAATTGAAAATTAAGGGTTATTGATGGCTAACTTAGATTTAGGAAACACTCAAATTGCTACAAAGGTTCCCTTTAATAACGGCCCCATCCATTTTGTTGGAATAGGCGGCATAGGAATGTCTGGAATTGCAGAGGTAATGCTAAACTTAGGTTATGTTGTTCAGGGGTCAGATGGTCGTGAAACTGAGATAACAAAAAGACTAACGAAGCTTGGGGCCACGATTTATTTAGGCCAAAAATCTTCTCAAGTTCATGGGGTGGAAGCCGTTGTGATGAGCTCCGCAATCAGCGCAGATAACCCTGAGCTAGTTGAAGCAAGACTTATGTCGATACCTATAGTTAGACGAGCTGAAATGCTTGCTGAATTGATGAGATTAAAATGGGCTATAGCAGTTGGCGGTACTCATGGAAAAACTACTACAACTACTATGATTTCTGCCTTGCTTGAAGGTGGGAATCTTGACCCTACAGTAATAAATGGTGGTATAATTAATGCTTATGGTTCAAATGCTAAGCTTGGATTGGGCGACTGGATGGTTGTTGAGGCAGATGAGTCGGATGGATCATTTCTTAAGTTATTTCCGACAATTGCTGTGGTAACGAATATAGATCCTGAACATTTAGAGCATTATGGTAGTTTTGATAGATTGCGTGATGCTTTCAAAATATTTGTAGAAAATCTACCATTTTATGGTTTTGCAGTTCTTTGTATAGATGACCCTGAAGTTCAAGCATTAGCAAGTCGAGTGACTGATAGGAGAGCTATAACTTATGGTTTTAATCCTCAAGCTGATTTAAGAGCTGAAAATTTGGAGTTAAGTACAATGGGTTCTTTCTTTGATGTTGTATTCAAAGACTCTAAAGAAGAAGAAAAAAAATGGGAACGGTTATTTTTACCGATGGCTGGAAGGCATAATGTTCAAAATGCTTTATCAGCAATTGCAGTTTCAAGAGAGCTAAACTTATCCGAAGCCCAGGTTAGGGAAGGGCTTCAGACTTTTGCGGGCGTTAAAAGAAGATTTACATATTTGGGAAATTTTGAAGGTGCAAGTGTAATCGATGACTATGGGCATCACCCCGTTGAAATATCAGCAGTACTGCAAGCTGCCAGACAGGTTTCAAAAGGGAAAGTACATGCGGTTATGCAGCCGCATAGATTTTCAAGACTTAAAGAGCTTTTTAATGATTTTTCTACTTGTTTTAATGAAGCGGATTTTGTTTATATCGCCGATATATATCCTGCAGGTGAAAAGCCTATTGAAAATTTAAACTCCTTGACTCTCGTAAATAGTATAATTTCTCATGGTCACAAGCATGCCGTTTGTATAACTAAAGATAATCTTCCAAAGACTCTAAAAAGAAATGTGCATGAAGGTGATATTATTGTTTGTTTAGGGGCTGGAGATATAACTTACTGGGCGTCAGACTTGGTTGATAAAGGTAATGTTTAATGTCACTTATTGATAGTCTTCCAGAAGTCAGAGGCCTACTTGCTGCTAATGTACCGTTAGAAAAATATACATGGTTAAGGGTTGGGGGTGAAGCCGAAGTTTTTTTTATGCCAAAAGATGAGGCCGACTTAGCTCACTTTTTATCGTCTACCCCGGATGATATTTCTATGACAGTATTGGGTGCAGCATCAAACATATTAGTACATGACTCTGGTGTTAAAGGAGTTGTTATTAAATTAGGAGGTGGTTTTAGTAATGTTAGCATTGAGGGAACTTCTGTGCGTGCCGGTGCAGCTGCTCTTGATAGTAAAGTTGCAAAAAAAGCAGCCTTATCAGGTGTATCAGGCCTTGAATTTTATGCAGGCATACCAGGAACTATAGGGGGGGCATTAAGAATGAATGCGGGTTGTTATGGGTCTGAAACAAAAGATGTTCTTGAGAGTGCAGTGGCCTTGGATAGATCGGGGCGCCGAATGGTTCTAAATTTGAAAGAACTCCAATATTCATATAGGCATTCAGGTGTGTCAAATGATTTAATTTATACCGAAGCTCTTTTTAAAGGATTACCGGGTGATATTAGTTCTATTAATGATAAGATTTCTAAAATTTCTAATAATAGAAATGAAAGTCAGCCTCTTAAAGAAAAAACAGGTGGCTCTACATTTAAAAACCCAGATAAAACTATTTCGAAAGGACTTAGCGCTTGGGAATTAATTGATGCCGTAGGTGGCAGGGGTTTAAAAGTCGGTGGTGCTCAAATGAGTAATAAGCACTGTAATTTTATGATAAATACTGGCAATGCTACGGCTAGTGATTTTGAAGATTTGGGAAATAAAATAGTTTCCAAGGTTAAGAAATTTTTTGGGGTAGAATTGGAGTGGGAAATTCAAAAAATAGGGAAATTTTAATGAGAGTGGCTGTTCTTAAAGGTGGTTTTTCATCAGAACGAGATGTATCTCTTGTAAGTGGAAAGGCTTGTGCACGTGCTTTGAAAAATGAAGGTTTTGATGTAATTGAAATTGATGTTTCTGTTAATCTTTGGGAGCAACTTTCCAAAGCTGATCCTGATATTGTTTTTAACGCTCTGCATGGCGATTGGGGTGAGGATGGACGGGTTCAAGGAGTTCTTGATCTTTTTGGCGCTCCATACACTCATAGTGGATTAATGGCTTCTGCTTTAGCGATGGATAAGCACAGATCAAAGATAATTTTTGGCGATATGGGAATAAATGTGCCCTACGGTTTTTTAGTGCCAAGAGATACTGTTTCAATTGAGCATCCTATGAAACCTCCCTATGTCATTAAGCCAAATGGGCAGGGTTCCAGTAAGGATATATTCATTGTTCAAACCGATGATGAGCCTATCAAAAATATTAAAAATAAAGACCTAATGGGTGAAATGGTTTTAATAGAAAAATTCTGTCCAGGAAAAGAGTTAACGGTTACGGTTATGAATGGAAAAGCTATTGGTGTAACGGAAATTGTTCCAACATCGAGTTGGTACGATTTTGACTCAAAGTATACTAAAGGTGGCTCAAAACATATTCTACCTGCAATAATTGATAAGGAAGTAAGCGATTTGTGTCTAACTTGGGCAGTTTTGGCGCATAATGCATTAGGCTGTCGTGGCATTACAAGATCCGATTTCAAATTCAATGATGACAAACAAAGTAATTTGAGTAAATCTGACAGTTTAGTCATGTTGGAATTAAATACGCAGCCAGGAATGACACCTACTTCATTGGTACCAGAGCAAGCAGACAAAATTGGTATTTCATTTGATAAACTTTGCCGTTGGATCGTGGAGGATGCTACATGGCCAAGATGAAAAGTCGCAAAAGTATTTCAAAGTCATTGAAGGGAAAAAGCCCTCGCCTCAAGGGGGCAAGAAACTGGGCTTCAGCTCAAGTAAGGTTAGCTAGTTATTCGCGCCTTGGATTTATTAAATTGTGCACCTCTATAATATCCACATTATTTATTATTACTTTTTTCAGTTTATGGATTGGTGGATTTTTACCAGATATTAGAAAATATTCTGAAGAAATAAAACGTAATAGACTGATATCTTTAGGGTTTGTTATAAAAAAAATAAATGTAATTGGTGAAGGGCGATTGCCTGAAGACGATGTAAAAAAAATCTTAGATTTTCAGAATGGAGACTATCTTTTTGATGTTGAAATTAATTTAACGCAGAAAAAAATAGAAGATTTGCCATGGGTAAATCGTGCTTTAGTGAGGCGCTTGTGGCCTGATCAAGTAGTTATTCAAATTGTTGAGAGACAACCTTTTGCATTGTGGCAATATAAAGGAAAGGTTGAGGTAATAGATATTTTAGGCGAGGTAATTGTGGGTGCCAGTGTAAGTGAGAATCAGAATTTAAATTTGTTTGTCGGAAAAGATGCAGCGATTAACGCAGCGAATATTAGTGAAATAATTCTTAACTTTCCCAGTATAGCTGAACGGGTGGATAGCTTTGTTTATGTCAGTGAGAATCGTTGGGATATTATTATGGATAAAGGAAATATTAGAGTGCTTCTGTCCCAACATAATTTAAATGAGTCCCTTTTAATGCTGAAAAATTTACATTCCCAAAGAGATATATTAGACAGAAAAATAGGGACTATTGATTTACGCTTAAAGGACAGATTATCACTTAAGCCTGACGGTAATGATAGCGGTATTTAGATTTTATGTTCAATAAAGGTAATTCTAAAAACATAGATACAATTGCCGTTGTCGATATTGGTTCAACTAAAGTGGTGTGTTTGATTGCTCAAAGAGAACCTAGTTTGGGCATTAAAATTATAGGTACAGGAATTTCGGCAAGCCAAGGTTTAAAATGTGGTGCTGTTGTAGATATGGAAGCTGCTGAAAAAGCTATTAGATCTGCAGTTGCGATCGCTGAAAAAAAAGCAGGAGTTACTGTTCAATCAGTTCATGTAAATGTTGCTATTAAGTCAATACAATCTAAAAATTTGAGTGTTCAAACTGAATTTGCAAGCGGCATTGTAAATGACCGTAACTGTAGGAGAGTATTAGATTATTCTTTGACTGAAATCTCACAGCCTGAAAATACTATTTTGCATGCAATTCCTTTGAACTGGTCAGTTGATGATGAAAGGGGTATATTAGATCCAAGGGGTATGTTTGGGAATAGACTGGGCGTTGATATGCATTGTGTGATAGCAGGAATTGGACCATTGAGAAATCTTGCTCATTGTATCGAGCGAAGCCACTTGAGAATGAGTTCTGTGATGGTTTCTCCATATGCTGCAGGAGTTGGTGTGCTAACAGCCGATGAAAGAGATTTAGGTGTTGCGTTAATTGACATGGGCGGGGGTATCACCACAATATCAATATTTCACGATAATAATTTAATGAATGTGGATGCATTACCAATAGGCGGAAAAAATGTTACTCTTGATATTGCTAGGGGGTTAACGACACCTCTTGAGGCAGCTGAAAGAATTAAACGCGTTTATGGATCTGCTTTGCATGGCTCTCATGATGACAGTGTTATGATCCCTTGTCCTCCTATGGGTGCTCAAGATGAACTGGCGCATCATCCACATGAACTTTTGACTTCCATTATTCGTTCTCGCGTAGAAGAAACATTTGAAATATTGAAAGAAAAAATTTGGAAGTCAGGGCAAGAAGTAAATTTTCGCCGAATAGTTCTCACTGGTGGAGGTTCCCAATTAAATGGTGTTAGAGAATTAGCAGAATATGTTTTCAACAAGAAAGTAAGAATTGGTATTCCGCATGGCGTGATGGGATTAAATGAAAGTATTTCAGATCCAGATTTTTCTGTTGTCATAGGGTTGTTGAAACATGCTTTCGATGAAGCAGGGGAGGCTATTGATGGCCCTCCTGACTTATCCGGTCAAAAATTTCGAAAAAAAAGGTATAAAGGTAATCCTTTAGGTAAAACTTTATATTGGCTTAAAGAAAACTTCTAAATAGGTTTAAAATTTAGAAAAATATAAAAAAATAAGTTAAATTTGTATAAAATGGTCGAATTATTTAATTTGGTTAATCTCTGTTTAATAATTTTAACGCAATAATGCTTATATTGCACTTATAATTACGGGGTCATTATGTCAATTTCATTATCTTTACCAAGAACCATAGAGCTAAAACCTCGCATAGTCGTAATCGGCGTTGGCGGAGCAGGGGGAAATGCAGTTAATAATATGATTGGCTCTGGACTTGACGGTGTTGAGTTCGTCGTAGCCAATACAGATGCTCAAGCTTTAGCTCTATCCAAAGCTGATCGAAAAGTTCAATTAGGTGGAGGTATAACGCAAGGCTTAGGCGCTGGCATGCGTCCCGAAATTGGCGAACAATCTGCTGAGGAAAGTTTAGATGAGATACTAGAGCACCTTGAGGGAGCTCATATGCTATTTGTTGCAGCCGGTATGGGAGGCGGTACTGGTACGGGAGCTGCTCCTGTAATCGCTCGTGCTGCTCGTGAAAGAGGAATACTTACCGTGGGCATAGTTACCAAGCCATTTATGTTCGAGGGCACAAAGCGAATGAAGCTAGCTGATCAAGGAATAGAAAATCTTTATGGTTCAGTTGATACAATGATAACAATACCTAATCAGAATCTTTTTAGAGTTGCAACAGACCAGACAACTATGACAGACGCGTTCGCAATGGCTGATGAAGTTCTACACAGTGGAGTTAGGGGAGTTACAGATTTAATGGTTGTTCCTGGTTTGATAAATTTAGACTTTAATGATGTTCGTACTGTTATGGACGAGATGGGTAAAGCAATGATGGGTACTGGTGAGGCAACCGGCGATAGACGAGCTATTGAGGCTGCTGAAGCTGCAATAAACAATCCTTTACTTGATGATGTGTCATTAAAGGGGGCAAAAGGAGTTTTAATAAATATCACTGGAGGTAGTGATCTCACGCTTTATGAGGTAGACGAGGCAGCAAATCTTATAAGAAGTCAGGTCGATGAAGATGCTAATATAATTGTTGGTTCAGCGTTAGAAAGTGATCTTGATGGCATTGTTCGGGTGTCAGTAGTGGCTACAGGTGTTGAAACAGAATATGCTATGGATTCTAATCCGGCTCCCACGCGCCGTCTAAAAGAAGTAGCTAAGGGTTTTGAAAAGCAGGAAGTCAATTATTTATCGAGCACGGAAAATATAGATAATGAAGTTAATGAAATTTCTTCATTTGATGACCGTGAATTTAATAATCTAGAATTAGAAAGTTTGAATACTAAAAACGAAGAAACTATTATCTCACAAAACACTGGCGATCATTTAGAATCTCTGGATGAGAATTTAGAAAAAGACATAGTTTCTGAAATTCAGCCTCAGAATGTAGTAAAGAAGCCATTTGGCTTCTTTGGATTGAAAAAGCCAAAAATGACTAAGCAGCCAATTGATTTATCTTCAAAAAGCAAACCTGTTCAGCAGGATGTTTTTAATAATGAAGAAAGTTTGATGCAAAGTGGAGATTTATTTGGGGACAGTACAGATGAAGAGTTAGAGATACCGAGCTTTCTTAGAAGACAAAATAATTAAAATTTAAATATTACCCTAAACTATTTATAAACGTTTTTTAATCTAAATTTTCTTGCTATTCATTCTATGGAATCTTATCAATTTTTTATGTGTGAGATTTACGATGTATAGTTTTTCAACTCAATCGACTATTGCAAGTGTAATTGATCTTTCGGGTATAGAATTGCATAATGGAAACTTTACCAAATTAAAAATGCTTCCAGCTGATGTTAATGTAGGAATTAATTTCATACGAAAAGATATTACTGACCGTGATAATATAATAAAACTTACCCCCAACTCTGTATCAAGTGTTTCAAATTGCACTTCTTTGTCAAATGCAGCGGGTGTCAAAATTTCAACTGTTGAGCATTTGCTTGCTACCCTTTCTGCATGTGGCATTGACAATATGAATATTGAAATATTTGGAGGTGAGATCCCAGCACTTGATGGAAGTGCGGAGACTTTTTTAAAAGTGATTGAAATAGCTAAAATAAAAAAGCAATCATCAGCTAGGCGTTATGTAAAAGTTTTAAACCCTATTGAGGTTTCTATAAATGACTCATTTGCTATAATCGAACCTTCTAACCAGTTTGAACTTGATGTGACTATAGATTTTGATGAAAAGGCTATTGGCAAACAGAATTTTAAAATAGCTCCCAATATCAATTCTTTTAAAAAAAACCTTGCTTCAGCTCGCACCTTTGCTCGATTGCATGAAGTGTCGTCTTTAAGAGCTTCTGGCCTATCCAAAGGGGG
>CAJQGR010000085.1 GCA_905477785.1 uncultured Hellea sp. | reverse complement strand
GAGAGCCTTTTGAGTTCTTTGTCACCGAAATCACCACAAATAATTTCTACATTAGGGTTAAGCGGAGTTCCGCTAGGATCTATTTGACCAACTATTTTTCCTCCCCATAAAATACTACCTGTCGTTGAGAGAGTAAATATTGTGTGTACTCCACCACACAGGCTTGTCATTCGCCTGTTAATTTCTGGTGTAACAATTTTTTCTGCTGTAGCTCGAATGGTTTCGGCTTCTAGAGCAGAGGATGTTTTAGAGGGTGTAAATTTCAAACCATTTAGCTGTCCTATAATTTGGTCATCGACCTGAACGTCTCCATTATCTTTAATTGTTGCTTTCATATAGTCCTTTGATCCAATACTTTTTAATAGCTTATTGGTACGTTTATCCACAAAACGAGCTATCAGTGCTTCATGTAGCGCATCTGATAGTCTGTCTTCAACCGCTCTTGTGTAATTAGCTAAATTATTTTTATTTTGCATCCAGGATACCTTATTAACGCAATAAGACCAAGTTCGTATATTAGCGAGGCGTGATGATAGTAAAGCCACATTACCAAGTGTATCATCTAATTGTTTAATTTTTTTCTCAATAAAAACTTCTGGTATTTTACCGCCGTTATTATGAAGCAAGCGATAAAGGTCTTGTAGAAGTTTGATATGTGTATCTATGGTTAAATTTCGGAAATCTGGTACTTGGCAAATATCCCAGAGTTGTTTGACTTGTGCCGGTACCTTTATGCCTTGAGCAATTTCTGGAATAGAAATTAATTTTTCATAAGCGTTTTCATCTGAAGCCCCAATTATTCTATGCAATTGGTTATGTGGTTTTTTAAGATGAAGACTTTCTGTAAGGGCTTCTATTGAGCTAAAGTTAAGTTGTGAGTTTCGCCACTCTGCTTTTCTAATTTGATCAAAGTTATGAGTTTCAATTTTTTTTATAAGCTCCTCATCCATGGGTAGGCAATTTCCAGTGGTACCAAAAGTCCCATTATTTCTGAACCTCCCTGCTCGTCCAGCAATTTGAGCGGCCTCCATAGGATAAAGGTACCTCCTTCTTCTACCGTCATATTTGCTCAACGCAGCAAAGGCAACATGATCTGTATCAAGATTAAGACCCATTCCAACTGCATCGGTAGCTACTAAAAAGTCAACTTCCCCATTCTGGAATAACTCAGCTTGAGAGTTTCTCGTGCGTGGCGAAAGCCCTCCCATTACAACTGCAGCCCCTCCGCGATAAGTGCGAATTAGTTCAGCTATGGAATAAACTTCAGCTGAAGAAAAGGCTACAATTACAGAACGTTTTGGTAGACGCATTAGTTTAGCTGGGCCACTATAATTTAAATCTGAAAACCGTTCACGGTAATCAAATGAAATTTTGGGTATAAGAGATTTTAATATTGACCGAACTGTTTGTGCACCAAGAAACAGGGTTTCTTGTGTACCACGGGCATTTAGAATTCTATCAGTAAATATGTGCCCTCTTTCTAGATCATTTATGAGCTGAATTTCATCTACGGCAAGAAATGAAAACTTTTTTTCTGTTGGCATAGCTTCAACAGTACAGATATAGTATCTCGCTTGCGAAGGTATTATTTTTTCTTCGCCTGTTATTAGGGCGCATTGTTTCGCGCCTTTTATTTTGACTATACGATCATACACCTCTCTTGCTAAGAGGCGTAGAGGAAGACCTATAACACCAGATTGATGTGCAAGCATTCTATCTATAGCATAATGAGTTTTTCCGGTGTTAGTCGGTCCTAAAATTGCTTTTAATATAGGTTTATGAAAGTCAATTTGCATAAAGTCTTTATAATTTTATTATATTTGGATTAGTAATTATCCATGGGATAAGTATATAATAATAAAAACAAAAGATAATATTTATTTTTTTAAAATGATTATATTAACAGACATAAAATAATTAGCTTCCCTAATATTACCCAAGATTATTGCTAAGGACTAAATTAATCTGTCTTAAAAGGGTTGACGTGCTGCGTTTGAACATATAATTCCCCGCGAAATCAACATAAGTTGTTTATTTATATTTGTTAAAAGTTTAGGTGAAAAAATGTCACGTCGCTGCGATCTTCTTGATACAGGCCCAATGTCAGGTCACAATGTTTCCCACGCCAAAAATCGGACTAACCGTAGATTTAATGTTAACCTATGTAATGTGACATTGCCTTCAGATACTCTTGGTCAGAAATTTAAAATGCGAATATCTGCAGCTACATTGCGAACTGTTGATTTCAAAGGTGGGCTTGATGGTTTCTTGGTAGGAACAAAAAACCATAAGCTAACTGAAAAAGCTAAAAAGATCAAAAAGCTTGTTATGAAGGCTCAATCTGATCTGGAAGCAGCTAATACTTAACCGTTAAATATATTTTTTTGGATAATAATCATCAACTATAAGGGTTGATTTAATCTCTACTTATAAGTTTCAGAAATCTGTCCTGCAGCGCTGGGTTTGTTTTAAACTCTCCAGTAAACTGTGTTGTAATTGTTGATACGTTTGGGTGATGAACCCCTCGTGTACTCATGCACTGATGGATTGCGTCAATCATAATTGCTGAACCACGCGGTTTTAATACTTCATCAATTGCTTCTACTATCTGAGAAGTCATCGTTTCTTGTGTTTGAAGTCGTTTAGAAAATATTTCCACTACTTTAACTAACTTTGATATCCCAACAACTTTATCTGTTGGGAGGTAAGCCACATAAGCTTTTCCTAAAAATGGAGCCATATGATGTTCACAATGACTTTCAACATCAATTTCTCTCAGTAGAACCATGTCATCATAGCCTGATACGTCTTCAAATACACGTGAGAGCTCAGTTTCAGGATCCATATCATATCCCCTGAACCACTCACGATATGCATTAATGACTCGCTTAGGGGTATCTATAAGGCCTTCACGTTCAGGATTGTCTCCCGCCCAACGAATTAATGTTCTGACTGCCTCAATTGCCTCTTCTTCCGATGGTCTTAATGATACAGGTACAGATTTGAGTAGTGTTTTTTTGGGTGTATTTATATTCATGGGTTTCCTATAGCGCATATCTATCTATAATTACTAGCGACAAAAGAAAAAAGTTTGTTTTTGTTGACTGTGAGTAGAATTTTAATAAATTTAGAAATTATATGCTTATAATGTGGTTAAGTGTACACTAGGCCTGTACTTATTTAATAAGTATGGTTTATTAGCCTAAAGAAAGCTCGTATTATAGACCCATGACAGAAAAATCACCCTTGTATATCTACAATTCCTTAACGCGAAAAAAAGAGGTATTTAAACCTCAAGATCCTAACAGGGTAACAATGTATAACTGTGGCCCTACTGTTTATAGCTATGCACACATTGGAAATGCTAGAGCAGCTGTAGTAGCTGATATTCTTTTTCGCCTTTTGAGAGAAATTTACGGAGAGTCAAGTGTTGTATATGCACGCAATATTACCGATGTTGATGATAAAATTATTAAAAGAGCCAAAGAAGATAATGTTGAAATACATGAAATTACCGAGAAATTTGCAGATATTTATAATAAAGACTTAGCTGCCATCGGGTGTTTAAGGCCCACTGAGCAACCTAAATGTACAGAATATATAGACAGTATGGTTAAAATGATATCTTTATTAGTTTCCAAAAAATTCGCTTACATGTCAGATAATCATGTATTTTTTGATGTTAGTAGGTTTGAGGATTATGGTAATTTATCGGGAAACAATCTTGAAGATCTAATTACTGGAGCAAGGTTAGAAGAGGGGGAAACTTCCAGAAAAAGGAATAATGCTGATTTCGTTTTATGGAAGCCTGAACTTGACGGGGTTGGGTGGGTTTCTCCATTTGGCAAAGGTAGACCTGGCTGGCATATTGAGTGTTCGGCAATGGCTCAAGCGGTTCTTAATCATGATGGATATACAATTGACATACACTGTGGGGGAATAGACTTAAAATTTCCACATCATGAAAATGAGATAGCTCAGAGCGTTTGTGCTCATGATGGAGAGCCTCTCGCTAATTATTGGGTGCATAATGAATTCCTCAATATGGGTAATGAGAAAATGTCAAAAAGTGTTGGTAATGTTCAATTAATTAACGATCTGCTTAAGGACTGGGATGGCGAAGTTATCCGCCTTTCTTTGATAAAGGCGCATTATAAAAGTGAATTAGTTTGGACCAAACAGCTTCTGCAGGAGAGTAAGCAAAATCTCGATCGTTGGTATAGAGTTTTAAAACGATTAAGTTCAATTGATTTTCAGTTCCAAAAAGAAACTAGAGAAACTTTAAGCCTAGCCCCCGATTTTAATAAAATTATAAATTGCTTAAAGTCTGACCTCAATACTGTGGGTGCTATATCAGAACTTGAAAGCCTATTTGATAATTTAAATGTGTTGTTAAATGAAGCTGACAAATATGATAATGACGATTTTCCAATTTCGTTAATTAATAAAGTTTTTGAAGTTAAAAATGCACTTGAAGGAGTAAGTTCTCTGCTGGGAATTCTCGTAAGTGATCCTTTTAAATGGTTTAAAAGGAAGGTTTCTGATGATGACGAAGCACTATTTGATGCATTGGCCCATAGAAGAGAAATGGCTAGGAAGTCAAAGGACTGGAAATCTGCTGACGAAGCAAGGGATGAGGCAAGAGTCCATGGTGTTATTTTGGAAGATAATGCTAGGGGCACTACATGGAGAATGGTTTAGGCAATATATAGCGAGTTCTCTTGATAATTAATTCTTTTAAATTGTTATCTGAGACTGTAGTATTTGATTACAAATTAGAAATAACTTATTGAGTTTGGTATTAATATTTCATTTAATTAAAAGAGAGAAATTCATGCGATTAAAACTTTTATTAATATTTTTATTAACACTCCTAATGGGTTGTCAGGAAGTCTATAATTCTAACGCAGAATCGAACGTTAGTTCTAAAGTTGAATACCCGACACCTGAAGTTGGAGAGGGAACATACATTAAAATTTCCACAACTGAGGGAAATTTTAATGTTTGGACAAAGAAAATAGGAAATAATCCTAGTATGAAAGTCTTGCTTCTTCATGGAGGGCCAGGCGTAACTCATGAAATTTTCGAAAATTTTAGTAAACATTTACCTGATGCAGGTATTGAATTCTATTATTATGACCAGCTCGGAAGTTATTTTTCTGACCAACCGGACAGCCCTGACTTATGGAAAATTGACAGATTTGTTGATGAGGTAGAGCAGGTCCGAATTGCTTTAGGTTTGAACGAAAGTAATTTTTATTTGTTTGGTCAAAGCTGGGGAGGTATTTTGGGTATGGAATACGCACTTAAGTACCAAAATAACCTTAAGGGCTTAATTATTTCCAATATGATGTCATCTATACCTGCCTATAATAAGTATGCTTCTGAAGTAATGGAGACAAAAATTGACACTGATATTCTTTCAAAAATTAAATCTTTTGAAGATGCAGAGGATTATCATAACCCAGTTTACATGGAACTTTTAATTGAACATCATTATGTGAACCATATTTTGCGACGACCTTTTCAAGACTGGCCTAAAGGTGTTGTTAGAGCACTGGAGCATTTGAATCCTAAAGTATATATACCCATGCAAGGCCCAAGTGAATTAGGGGCTAGCGGTCTCCTTGAGAAATGGGACATCACTGAAAGCCTCAGTAAAATCACCGTTCCAACATTGGTGATTGGTGCTAAATATGATACGATGGACCCAAGACATATGGAATGGATGTCTACTCAAATTCCAAACGCTAGGTATGCATATATGCCTAACGGTTCGCATCTTTCTCAGTATGATGACGAAGATAAATATTTTAATTCTCTTATTAGTTTTATATCTGATGTTAATACCCCTATGAATTAATTTAAAACTGTATAATTGAACGATCAAATATAACCTCTTTTTTTGAGATAAAAATGAACAAGCCTAAACGCGATTACCGCGATACCTTATTTCTACCTATAACTGATTTCCCTATGCGTGCGGGATTACCAAAAAAAGAGCCAGAGTGGTTAGATTATTGGAAAAAAATTGAGCTCTATAAAAAATTGCGCGAAGCCTCCAGTGAAAGCCCTCAGTGGACGCTTCATGATGGACCGCCATATGCAAATGGTCATATTCATATTGGCACTGCCATGAATAAAACTCATAAAGATATAATCAATCGTTCTCATCAAATGTTGGGGTACAATGCTAACTATGTCCCAGGTTGGGATTGTCACGGGTTACCTATAGAATGGAAGGTTGAAGAGGAGTTTCGAAGTAAAGGTCGAAGTAAAGAAGAAGTTAAGCCCAGTGAATTTAGGAAGCGATGTCGGGAATATGCCCAACATTGGGTGAATATTCAGTCGAAAGAATTTCAAAGATTAGGAATAGTCGGTGATTGGGAAAATCCCTATTTAACTATGAAACCAGAAAGTGAAGCAATTATTTGTGAGGAATTACTTAAAATAGCTTCTACAGGACAGCTTTACCGAGGTTCGAAACCAATAATGTGGAGTCCTGTTGAGCAAACTGCTCTCGCTGAGGCAGAGGTCGAATATAAGGATAAAAGAGCTACTCAGATTTATGTAAAATTTCCTATTTCTAATGCAACTGCATTCACCGATTATGAAGAAAGCCTCTCCTGTGCAAGCGTTGTCATTTGGACTACCACTCCCTGGACAATTCCTGCTAATCGAGCTGTAAGTTTCTCATCAAAAATTAAATATAGTATTTATGAAGTAACACAAATCGAAGATTCTGATTTTGAACCTTGGACAAAGTGTGGCGATAAACTGATTGTGGCCGATGATCTTTGGCAGTCTGTTGCTAAAGCAGGTCTAATTAAATCTTATAAAAAGCTTATAGAAATTCCCTCAAAAGATATACAGGGATTTGTTTTAAGTCACCCATTAAAAAATATGGATGGCGCCGAAGGAAAGTATGATTTTATTGTACCCCTATTGGAAGGGAGTCATGTTACGGCAGAGACTGGATCAGGTTTTGTTCATACTGCTCCAAGTCATGGTGAAGATGATTATGTAGTCTGGGTGTCAAATCAAAATAAGATAGAAAGTTTAGGTATTAACCCTGTGGTGCCAATGACACTGGATGATGCTGGCTGTTATACTGATGTTATGCCATCACGATTTAAAGGGCTGGATGTAATACGAACTAGTGGTAAAAAACGCGGCCAAGATGGAAAGGCTAATAATGAGGTTCTAAAAGCATTAGTTGAGTGTGGAAACCTTTTATCCAGAGGTATAATTACTCTTCGAGATGCCCATAGTTGGCGTTCAAAGGCTCCTGTAATACGTCGTGCTACGCCGCAGTGGTTTATATCTATGTCAAAAAAAGGCTTACGAGAAAAAGCATTAGAAGCAATAGATAAAACTAAATTTTGGCCTGAGCGGGGGCGTAATCGTATTACTAGTATGGTGGCTGACCGTCCTGATTGGCTGATATCACGTCAAAGAAGTTGGGGGGTTCCTATTACTTTAATTATCGGCCCGAATGGAGAGTTGCACACAGATAGGCCTGATGCTGAAAATATAAATAATCGAATTCTTGACGCTGTAAGGAAGTTTGGTGTCGATGGTTGGTTTGATACGCCATTAGAAAAATTTATACCAAATGCTGGTGATGGGTGGCATAAAGTAAATGATATACTTGATGTTTGGTTTGACTCTGGTTGCACTCATGCATTTTGTTTAAAAACGCGATCTGATTTACCAGATCGAGCAGATTTATATTTAGAAGGTTCAGACCAGCATCGTGGCTGGTTCCAGAGCTCGTTGCTTGAAAGTTGTGCAGTTTATGGCGAGGCGCCTTATGATGGAGTTTTGACTGATGGTTTTGTGGTTGATGATAAAGGGTTTAAAATGTCTAAATCATTGGGAAACACAATGAGTCCTGAGGATATTAATAAACAATACGGGGCTGAAATCTTACGACTTTGGGTTGCAAATTCAGAGACTACTACTGACTTAAAAATAGGTCGTGAAATTATTCAGACCAATGTAGATGCCTATCGTAAATTACGCAATACTCTTAGGTATATGATTGGAGCTTTGGATGGTTATGATGCAACTAATATCGTTCAATATTCTGAGATGCCAGGACTAGAAAAATGGGTATTACACCGTCTTTCTGAAATTACCCTTGAACATGAACGACTTGTGCGTGACCACGATCATAAGCGTATTTTTACAATGATATTTAATTTTTGCACACTTGAACTTTCATCATTTTATTTTGATATTAGAAAGGATGCTTTGTACTGTGACCCTATTTTAAGTTTAAGACGCCGAGCTTGCTTAACAGTCATGGATCTCATATTTCAACGACTTGCAACTTGGTTAGCTCCTGTATTATGTTTCACGATGGAAGAGGTTTGGCAAACCCGCTTTCCTAATCAGGAATCTTCAGTGCATCTGCAGTTATTTAGAAAGGCCCCAAAAGAATGGTTTAATCAAAATATAGCCAATGATATTGACATTATAAGAACCTTTAGAGGACAGGTATCTGAAGCCATTGAGCCAATGAGAAAAGATAAACAAATAAAGTCAAGTCTTGAGGCATCTATAACTGGACCAAAAAATACTAATTTAATAAAGGCAGTTACAAACCTTGGAATAAGTTTGAATAGCTCATACTCTGATCCTGGTAATCCAACAGATACATTGGCTGATTACCTTATTGTTAGTTTATGTGAGCTATTTGATGATAAAAACAAAATAAATGTTATTGATTTAAAGGGAACTGAATTTAATAAGTGTGAGAGAAGTTGGAAATACTTTAATGGTGATGGGGAAATAACAGCTCGAGATGCTGCTGCAGTAGAGTTTTTTGAAAATAATATTTGATATTTTTCGGTTTAAAATTTTAATATTATATTGCGTTTAATATTCTAAGTATCATTCATTTTTAGTGCAGCGATAAATGCTTCTTGAGGAATCTCGACTTTGCCGAACTGTCTCATCCGCTTTTTACCCTTTTTCTGCTTGTCTAATAATTTTCGTTTTCGTGAAGCATCCCCTCCGTAACATTTTGCGGTTACGTCTTTGCGCATAGCAGCTATAGTTTCTCGAGCTATTATTCTTCCTCCTATGGCTGCTTGAACCGGTATCTTAAAGAGGTGCCTTGGAATGAGGTCTTTTAATCTTTCGCACATTTGTCTACCACGACTTTCTGCATTATTACGGTGAACGAGCATGGATAAAGCATCTACTTGATCGCCATTAACTAATATACTCATTTTTACTAAATCCCCCTCTTTTAGGCCAACGCTTTGGTAGTCAAAACTTGCATAACCCTTTGAAACAGATTTTAATCTATCATAGAAATCGAAAACCACTTCATTAAGCGGTAATTCATACTCTACCATCGCTCTTGAACCTACATAGCTAAGACCAGTTTGTACGCCTCGACGATCTTGACAAAGTTTGAGTATTCCACCCAAGAATTCATCAGGACTCATAATCGTGGCTTTGATCCATGGCTCTTGAATTTTCTCAATTTGCATTATATCAGGCATATCTGCTGGGTTGTGAAGCTGTATTTGTTCCCCATCTCTCATGTCTAAAGTGTAAACTACTGAGGGAGCTGTTGTAATAAGGTCAAGGTCGAACTCGCGTTCTAGTCTTTCTTGAATTATTTCCAGATGAAGTAATCCTAGAAAGCCGCATCTAAAACCAAACCCAAGGGCTGCTGAGGTTTCCATCTCATAACTAAAACTTGCATCGTTTAGCCTTAAACGCCCCATTGCTGCTCTGAGGTCCTCGAAGTCGGCAGCATCAACAGGAAAAATTCCACAGAAAACAACTGGTTGAGCTGGCTTGAAGCCTTCAAGAGGAATTTCTGTGGGACGTTTGTCTTCTGTAATAGTATCGCCTACTGCGGCATCTGCGACTTCTTTGATTGATGCAGTTAAAAAACCTACTTCGCCAGGCCCTATGGATATGGCATCGGTTGGCTTTGGTAAAAAATACCCAACTTTATCAACAGTGTAGCTTGCCCCAGTGTTCATAGTGCGGATTCTCATTCCCTTTTTAACAGTACCTTCGATTACACGGAATAGTACGACTACCCCCATGTAAGTGTCATACCAAGCATCCACGAGCATAGCCTTAAGAGAAGCATTGGGGTCTTTTTCATTGGGTGGAGGAAGTTGATGGCATACTGCCTCAAGAACTTCTTGAATACCTAAGCCAGATTTAGCTGAGCATTCAATCGCGTTTGAGGCATCAATGCCAATAACTTCTTCAATCTGTTCCTTAACACGTTCAGGCTCTGCAGCAGGAAGGTCGATTTTATTTAGTACTGGTACAATATCATGATCATGATCGATTGCTTGATACACATTTGCCAGCGTTTGAGCTTCTACACCTTGTGAAGCATCTACTACAAGTATTGAACCTTCACATGCTGAGAGACTTCGTGAAACTTCATAAGCAAAGTCTACATGACCCGGCGTATCCATCAAATTTAGGATATAATTTTGACCATTTTTTGCTACATAATCAAGCCTCACAGTTTGAGCTTTTATTGTTATTCCTCTTTCTTTTTCAATATCCATGTTATCAAGAACTTGGTCTGACATTTCACGATCTGATAGACCCCCGGTAAATGATATAAGTCTGTCTGCTAATGTAGATTTTCCATGATCAATGTGAGCTACAATTGAAAAATTACGTATATTTTTTTGTATAATCATATCAGAGTATTTAATAGGCATTACAATATAAGCAAGTGTGGTTTGGTTTTAGGAACAAGAGGTCGCAA
>CAJQGR010000084.1 GCA_905477785.1 uncultured Hellea sp. | reverse complement strand
CCTGTATGAGGGCTTTTTAATTCATACTCTTTTCCATCCCTAACAGCTTCCATAAAATCATCAGTTATATTGAGACCATGATGAAGATTTAAGGACTTACGGTTAAAATCTCCAGAAGGCTTTCTTATCTCCAGAAACTCTTCTATTTCCGGATGGTGTATATCCAAATAAACTGCAGCTGATCCGCGTCGGAGAGAGCCTTGAGAAATCGCTAATGTCAAAGAGTCCATCACACGTATAAAGGGAATAATCCCAGACGTTTTACCTGCTCTGCCTATTCTTTCTCCAATCGACCTCACATTACCCCAATATGTGCCTATTCCTCCACCATTTGAAGCCAACCACACATTTTCAGTCCATGCCCCGACAATAGAGTCTAGACTGTCATCAACTGCATTTAAAAAACATGAAATGGGCAGCCCTCGTTCCGCGCCTCCATTAGATAATACCGGGGTCGCTGGCATAAACCAAAGTTTTGACATATAGTCATAGAGACGTTGAGCATGAGCATTGTCATCTGCGTAAGCCTCGGAAACACGCGCAAACATTCCTTGATAATTTTCCTCTGGAAGTAAATATCTATCGACTAATGTTTTCTTACCAAAATCAGTAAGTAGCTCATCGCGTGAGCGATCCTGCTTTACAGAGTTAACTTTCCGTTCATTGACCTTAGAATTTTTTTTTGGTGTTAATTTAACAGTTGCTGCTGGACCCTCTTGTATTTCTACTTCATCTTCTGTTTCTGGTGCTAAGAACGCATTCATTGAACTCTCCGACATTTATCTCCCCTTTTGTTTCCAGTTGCGACCAAATTGAGTCTCAACGCTACTAAATTTACACCCACATCAAGTTTATATGCCAAATGGCGGCATAAAACTAACTATCATCTAAATGGAAATCCTCGAGTTTTACTCAAAGTGTTTCTTCACTACATATAGTGTCGATTTACTTCCACCCGTCAATACCTAGTATAACAAAAAAGAAAATTTTTAGTTAACAGAGTACAGAATTCAATAAAAAAACTGTGAATTTTTTGTGACGCTTCCGAAATGAAGTAAAAAATTAATTTTCTTAGGGTAAAGATTTTATTTATTTTACCATAATACAGAATCAAATTTATCAAAATAACGAATAAACTAAAACAAATTAACTTGCGAGCAATTTGATTATAATCCAATGGCACAATTTAATTTGGCTTTTCCAATACCCTTTAAATTTCGGTAATTCATCTACAATGTGTTCTTTTTTTCTATGATAGAAAATATGACCAAGAGGTCCTTCCAGTGAGCTTTTATCCTGTATATTATTTACATTTATAAAAGCCAGTCCCAAGCCCGGGATACCTCTTAAAAATCCAATAACAGGGCTTTTGCACTGAACACATATCCCTCGATCTAGTGCAGGAGGTCTTCTATATTTATTAAACTCAACTTCATTTTGCCCTAATAAAACGTTTTTAGACTGTATCACCACCACATCATTGTAAGCAGAATTATATAATTTTTGGCATATCTTACAATGACAATGAAACCTTATGAGCGGAGGCTTCTTAAGATAAAATTTTATTGCCCCACATGGACATTCACATAAGATATTTATGTTCTGCATCAACAATTTAACCTAGTTTATAGTTAACCTTACAGCGTTCATGCACCTTTTAACAATAAAAAAAGGTGGTAAGTATATCCATTAAAGAATAGTTTAAATTTAATTTCTCAGGCAATCTGGATCAATAATGAAAATACTCATAGTCACAGATGCTTGGAAGCCACAAATGAATGGTGTTGTTCGAACACTCGAAATGACAATAAAATCATTAAAAAAATCTGGTCATATTATCGAAGTAATATCACCCTCTGATGGATACTGGACTATACCACTACCGACCTATCCAGATATTAAACTAGCACCCTTTGCTAAATCAGATATAAAAAAAAGAATTTTAGCGTTCCAACCAGATGCTATACACATAGCCACCGAAGGGCCATTAGGTTTGTCTGCCAGGTCACTTTGCATCAAATTGGGTAAACCGTTTACAACCAGTTATCACACAAAGTTTCCAGAATATATTAAAGCCAGGTTTCCATTTATTCCTCTGAGTTTAAGCTATAAATTTATACGTGGTTTTCATAATGCCGGAGGACGCACCTTAGTAACAACTGAATCTATGGTAAATTTTCTTAAGGAAAAGAAGTTTAATAATCTTTCTGCTTGGGCTCGTGGTGTAGATATATCACAATTTCACCCGGAAAAGCGATTTATGCCGAAAGACGTCTATGAAGGTCTCCAAAGGCCGATATTTGTAAATGTTGGAAGGATTGCTGTAGAAAAAAATATAGAAGCATTTTTGAAAATTGACCTTCCAGGATCTAAGGTCGTAGTGGGTGATGGACCCCAGCTGAACTATCTTAAAGAAAAGTATCCAAACGTCTATTTTTTTGGGGCTAAATTTGGAAACGAATTATCAAGACATTTTGCGGATGCAGATGTTTTCGTTTTCCCGTCAAAAACTGATACTTTTGGTTTAGTCATAATTGAATCAATGGCGACAGGAACACCCGTAGCAGCATATCCTGTCACGGGACCAGTAGATATTATTCCAAATAGCAAAGCCGGTAGTATTAATAAAGACTTACGGGCTGCGTGTATCTCATGTTTACAACTTGACCGAAACGATGCTGTTACTCATGCTAAAAAATTTAGTTGGGATGCAGTGAGTGAAGTTTTCTACAATTATTTAACTCCAGACTATAAACCGAAACATCAAAAACATACATTTGTGATTAATTACATCTTAAAACTAATATTATTCCCATATAAGTTAATTAAAAAATAAATTGTAGTACAAGATAGTATAAAAAAACCTTGCTTGAATAGATATTCTTTTAAATATAAGAAGCAAACATGTTAGAATTAGAATTGTTTTTATCTGCTTTTGCAGTTCTGTTTGTTATTATAGACCCGCCCGGCTGCGCTCCTATTTTTGCAACACTTACAAAAGGTACGTCACGAAAACATCAAGTAGAAATGGCTTTTAAGTCAGTATTTATAGCCGCTGTTATATTGTCTTGTTTTGCATATGCTGGAGAGTTTGTATTTGCAAAATTAGGAATTAGCTTAGATTCGCTAAGAATCGCAGGCGGTATAATGCTTTTCATTATTGGCTTGAATATGGTCTTTGAAAGACGAACAGAAAAAAGAAAAGATAGAGCAGAAGAGGTACTAGAAACCACCGAAGATCCTGAAGATATTTCAGTTTTTCCTATGGGAATACCAATGATAGCAGGTCCAGGAACAATGGCATCTCTCTTGATTTTAATGGGCCGCGCAGACAATTGGTATCAGGAACTAACTATTATGATTGCACTTGTTAGTGTGCTTGTAATTAGCTTAATTGCTTTTTTAATTTCAGGACCGCTCATCAAATTAATGGGAGAAACTTTTACAAATATACTCACGCGGGTTTTGGGTGTTCTTCTGGCTACTTTAGCAGCACAATTTGTTCTTGATGGAATAAGAGGCGCTCTTTTCTAATTTAAACATAAAAAGAATAAAAAACCGAGGCGCATAACACCTCGGTTAAATTATCATCTAAAATTTAAGAGCTACTCTTAAGACTTAGCCTCTTCTGCTGCTGGGGCCTCTTCTGCTGCTGGGGCCTCTTCTGCTGCTGGAGCCTCTTCTGCTGCTGGGGCCTCTTCTGCTGCTGGAGCCTCTTCTGCTGCTGGGGCCTCTTCTGCTGCTGGGGCCTCTTCTGCTGCTGGAGCCTCTTCTGCTAGAGCCTCTTCTGCTGCTGCCTTGGCTGCTTTTGCAGCCTCTTTTGCAGCCTCTTTTGCTTCTTCTTCAGCCAGCTTACGTGCTTCTTCTTTTTCTGCCTTATCTTTTATAAGTTGCTCAGCTTTTGCACCGGGCTTTCCTTTGACTGGGTTATGCCCAGCTTTCCATTCCCAAACACCTGCAGAACCAAGGAAGCGGGCAACACGTTCTGTTGGTCTTGCTCCTTTATTAAGCCATCCCTTACATTTCTCAATATCAAGAACCACTCTATCATCTGAAGTCTTTGGCAGCATAGGGTTATACTTACCTACAATTTCTATGAACCTACCATCACGAGGAGCGCGGGAGTCCGCAACTACAATACGGTAGTAGGGTCTTTTTTTAGCACCATGTCGTGCTAATCGTATTTTGAGAGCCATAATATTTTCCTTTTAAATGATGGTCAAAATTTATTTCTTCTTATTTCCAAATGGCAGTCCGCCGATCCCAGGTAGACGCGGCTTTCCACCTCCTAATCCAGGCAATCCAGAATTATTACGAGGTATATTAGTCAATTGTTTTTTGAGTTCTTCAAATTGTAAATTATCGGCTGCAGGCAAACCTTTGTTAATCCCAGTACTATTTGGCATGCCACCAGGCATTCCTCCCATTTGCTGCATCAATCCAGCCATACCGCCTTTGCCCATTTTTTTCATCATATCTGACATCTGCCGATGCATTTTTAAAAGCTTGTTAACTTCTTGCACAGACATACCAGAACCAGCTGCTATTCTACGTTTGCGGGAAGCCTTTAAAATAGAAGGCTTCTTTCTTTCTTTCTGGGTCATGGAAAAAATAATAGCCTGTTGCTGTTTTAAAAGGTGGTCATCTAAACCTCCCGCGGCATCAATTTGCTTTTTCATCTTTCCCATTCCGGGCATCATCTTCATAAGTCCACCCATGCCACCCATTTTTTGCATTTGTCCCAGTTGTTTGGCTAGGTCATTTAAATCAAATGTACCCTTTTCCATTTTCCGGGCCATTTTTTTAGCTTCATTTTCGTCGATTACCTGTGATGCTTTTTCGACAAGTGATACTATATCACCCTGGCCAAGAATTCTGTTTGCTAAACGCTGTGCATCAAAAGCTTCTAGGCCATCAAGCTTTTCTCCCGTACCCAAAAATTTAATTGGTAATCCTGTTACAGCTCTCATAGATAGAGCTGCTCCTCCACGTCCATCTCCGTCTATACGCGTAAGAACTAAACCCGTAAGAGGAAGTCTCTCATGGAATCTCTTCGCTGTTTCTACTGCATCTTGACCTGTTAAAGAATCTGCAACCAATAATGTTTCGATTGGATTAGTCTTTTTAGCTATGACGGATATTTCGTTCATTAATTCGTCATTTACAGTTGTACGGCCAGCGGTATCCAAGAGTACAACGTCATAGCCACCTTTTTTCCCTTGATCCATCGCGCGCTTAGCTATTGAAAGCGCTGATTGACCCTTAACTATGGGAAGAAAACCAGTACCTGTTTGCTCGGCAAGCATGCCTAATTGCTCCATAGCTGCTGGACGATTAGTATCTAAAGAGGCAAGTAGTACTTTTCTTTTACCTCGTTCCTTTAGAAATTTTGCAATTTTGCCTGATGAAGTTGTCTTACCTGATCCTTGCAAACCTACCATTAATATTGCAACTGGGGATTTACCCGCAAGATTAAGCTGAGAACTTATTGCAGCTATATCAATATCTTTATCATTTTCAGAAAGTGTTCCGCCTAGAGTTTCAACTAAAGCATCATAAACAATCTTTACTATTTGCTGACCTGGCGTAACAGACTTTATTACTCTTTCGCCAACTGCCTCTGCTTTGACCTTTTCGATAAAACCCTTAACAACAGGAAGTGCTACGTCCGCCTCAAGAAGTGCGATACGAATTTCACGCATTGCTGATGCTACATCTTTTTCTGACAGAGCCCCACGTCCCGTAAGGCCATCAAAAATTCCACTTAATTTGTCACCTAAGGCTTCAAACACTTTTTTCTCCGTTTATTCCACACAACTAGGTTTCCGGTGAATGATAACATCGACCAGAATACTCCGCCCACACCGTCTCTTTGGAGGGTCGCATGGGTTCAGAGCGCAGATTAAAGCTGCGCGGATTTTCCCAGCGTATACGAAGGTGCTTATTAATAGTCAAGCTTAGTGGTTAATAAAAAAACTCTAGGACAAAAAAAACGACACCCAAAGAGGATGCCGTTAAAATTAATTTAATAAAGAGTTAGGCTTTTACTGTGTGGGGCGCTGAAGCATTCTTCTTTGCAGCATCAACAAGTAATTTAAAGGCATCTGGTTCGTTACCAGCCATGTCTGCTAATACTTTACGGTCTAATTCAATACCGGCCTTGTTTAAACCATCCATAAAACGACCATAAGTCATTCCATGTTGACGCACAGCTGCGTTAATCCTTTGTATCCAAAGGGCTCTGAACTGACGCTTTTTTAACTTACGTCCGATGTATGCATATTGCCCTGCTTTTTCAACAGCTTGATTGGCAATACGAAAAGTATTCTTACGACGACCCCTAAAGCCTTTAGCAGCGTCAATAATTTTTTTATGGCGGGCGTGCTTGGTAACACCGCGTTTTACACGTGACATAACTCGCTCCTATTTCTTCTTAAAGCCGTTAGGCAGATATTTTTTACGAATTACTCGAGCATCACTCTCTGAAAGAATGGTCGTTCCACGCAGTTTACGAATTTGGTCATTAGTACGTTTAATCATACCATGACGCTTACCAGCTTGGCCGGCTTTTACTTTCCCGCTAGCGGTAAGCTTAAAGCGCTTTTTAGCACCTGACTTAGTCTTCATTTTTGGCATTTCGGTCTCCTAATGTATGCTGTAAACCTCTCTAGGGTTAACAACGGCCTTTTGAGCAAATAGGCATGCCTTTAGCCTAGATTGCTGCTATCTCTCTCATGAGAGTTGTGGGCGTTTAGACAAACTGAATAAAGAAAGCAAGTCTCTGCTTAGTAAAATCATTAAATTAATCAAAATAAATTGAATTAATATAGCATTGCCTCTTGCATTAGACAGTAGCCGCTTTAAATCCCCCGTAATGTTAACAATTGCAAACTTAGATTATCGTATTCAAGGACGCGCTTTATTCACTAATGCCTCAGCGCAAATTGCTGCCGGCTGGAAGGTTGGTTTAATAGGACGTAATGGAACGGGCAAATCAACATTATTAAGATTAATTCGTGAAGAAGTATCGGAACCTAGTGGAGACGACTCCATAAGAATAAATAAGGGAGCAAAGCTAGGTTGGGTTGCACAAGAAGTAGCAGCTACAAACGAAACTATTATCGACGTTGTGCTAGCAGCGGACATTGAGCGCCACTCTTTAATGTTACAAGCTGAAACTGAAGTGGATCCAGATCGTCTTGGGGATATACACACAAGGTTAATTGATATTGATGCCTGGAATGCAGATACGCGTGCAGCTAAGGTGCTAAATGGTCTTGGGTTTTCTGACACTGACTTTAACCGGGCAACAAAAGAATTTTCCGGTGGGTGGAGAATGCGCGCTGCGATTGCTGGTGTTTTAGTCGCGGAGCCAGATGTACTTTTATTAGACGAACCTACTAACTACCTAGATCTCGAGGGAGCTGTTTGGTTAGAGGGTTATCTAAAAAAATATCCCCACACCGTTATAATGGTGTCGCATGATAGACAAATGTTAAATCGGTGCGTCACCCACACACTTGCACTTGAGCACCAAAAACTCACGGTTACATCCGGAGGCTATGATGATTGGATGAAAATGCAGGCCATTAAAAATGCTCAACTAGAATCACAAAAAGCTAAACAAGATGCTGATAGAGCTCATTTACAAGCATTTGTTGATAGATTTAAAGCTAAAGCCTCAAAAGCAAGACAAGCTCAATCTAGAGTTAAAATGTTGGAGAAAATGCAAGAAATCACTATTCCTCTTGCAGAAAGAACAACTCCTTTTCGTTTTGACGGCCCAAAAGAAAAACTAGCCCCTCCTATGCTTGTGCTAGAAAATGCAGAGTTGGGTTATGGTGAGAACGCATCTATTCTTAAAGGTGTAAATCTACGTTTGGATCCTGATGATCGCATCGCGATTATAGGAGCAAATGGTCAAGGAAAAACAACTTTGGTTAAATCTATAGCCCAAAGGTTACCTCTAATGACTGGAACCCGAAAAGCCCCTAAAGCCATTAGAATTGGTTATTTTTCACAAGACCAGCTCGATGAACTCTCCGAAGGTGATAGTGTGCTAAATCACGTTATGAGAGCATTACCCAAAGACACGCCTGAATCTAAAATTAGAGCAATGGCTGCATCCATGGGATTTGCATACGAAAAAGTAGAAACTAATGTTGAAAAACTATCGGGAGGTGAGAAAGTACGATTACTCTTAGGTCTTATGTCAATTGAAAAGCCACATGTTCTAATACTAGACGAACCAACCTCACATCTTGATATAGATAGCCGCGAGGCGTTAATATACGCCCTTAATGATTTTCCTGGTGCAGTTCTACTCATAACGCACGATGTCTATCTGGCAGAAGCAACGGCTGATAGATTATGGCTCGTGAATAATGGACGGGCGAAACGCTATGATGGCGACCTTAAAGATTACAGAAAACTCGTAATGGCCGCCGATAGAAGTTAAAATGATACAGTTACAGTATCATAATCAGCAGTGCCGCCGATTAAATGGGCTTCTAGAAAATCTAAAATCGTGTCCATAATAGAGGTGTCATTGGGCATTACATCTGCTTCCAAATCGAACCCTCCATGTCCGCCATTTGCAATAGTTATAAAAGTGTAAGGCACGCTTACTAAGTCAGCTTGGGCCGCAAGGTCTAGCGCATGTTGATAATCAACTGTTGGGTCATTATCACCGTGAATGGTGATAAAGGGGGCCTCCATAAAATCTAGATGGCTATCTTGAAATAAGTCCCCGTAGAAATTCACAATTACGTCAGGTTGAGGAATATCAACTCCAAAATTATCAAGACTGTAACCTGCGCCCAATACCGTGTAGGCTCCTGCAGAAACACCCCAAAAACCTAACCGGGACATATCAATACAATATTCATCTGCATTATCATTCAGAAAGTTCAATGCATCTGTTGTATCTTCCAATGCGGCAATAGCTGCATTAGCGACTGCTAGGTCG
>CAJQGR010000083.1 GCA_905477785.1 uncultured Hellea sp. | reverse complement strand
AAAAAACCCAAAGGTCCACGAACTAATCGTGAAATCACAAACTCACAAGTACTTCTCATTACAGAAACAGGTGAAAAACGCGGTGTTGTGTCACTTGATGAAGCAATTTCTGCCGCTCGGTCTGTTGGTTTAGATTTAGTTGAAGTTGCACCAGGTGAAACTCCTGTTTGTAAAGTTCTTGATTATGGTAAATTACGGTTTGAAAACCAGAAAAAAAAGGCAGCTAACCGAAAAAATCAAAGGACTACTACAATCAAAGAAATTAAAATGCGGCCAAATATTGACACACATGACTATCAGGTAAAAGCAAAAGCAATGATGAAATTTTTTGATCGTGGTGATAAAGTAAAAGTCACCGTGCGTTTCCGCGGTAGAGAAATGGCACATATGGATCGCGGTATGATATTATTAGCACAAGTCAAAGAAGACTTTGAAGACACAGCTAAAGTAGAGTTTGAACCAAAGACTGAAGGCCGCATGATGACTATGGTACTTGCGCCAAGGTAAACTTCTAAAAGACCATTCCTTTTGTTCGTTTTAGCAAAAATAACCCTAAAGTTATTAGGGCTATTTCAAATATTATTTCCATATAAGTCTGAATAGGCCCAGATCCGTCTAATAAAAGACCTAATATTCTGCCCGTCAAAAAAGATAAGGTTATAAATATAATCGATTTTAAAATGGTTTTTTGATCAGTACTTTTTTTGGTGGCCAAAAACATAATAATACCAAATGCTGATATAGAAAGACAATAAGCCCGCATTTCGTGCTGGCCTAATTGTGTAAGACTCCAACCCAATGCACCTGCAAGGGATTGGGGAGCAAAAGCTCCAAAAAGACCATAAGCTATATAAAAAATACTGTTGCAATAATTAAAATATTTCATAATGCAAACTTATCCAAATTATAAAAATATTCAACTAGTTGCTAATATTTAAATTGCGCGGCTTAGGCTTGGTCGTTACATAGATATATATGAACGAAAAAATAGATATTGGAATTCTAGGGGCTGATGGAAGAATGGGCCAAGCAGTGATGCGAGCCTTAAAAGCAGACCCGCAACTTTGTTTAAAGGTTGCCATTACTTCTCATAACTCACCTAATGTAGGTAAAGATGCCCATAAGACTGCAAATCTTGAACCTATTGGCCTAATGCTTTCAACTAATATTAATGAGGGCCTTAATTTATGCGATATAATAATTGATTTCTCCCAACCTGAAGCCACATTGAAAACGCTCTCCTTAATGAAAGAATCTAGATGCAATACTATAATAACAGGAACTACTGGTTATAGCGAAAAACAAGAAAAAAAATTCTGGAGGGAAAGCAAAGGTCATACTGTATTGAGGTCGGGTAATTTTTCACCGGGTATTAATATGCTAAAGGCTCTTGTAAAAATTGCTTCCGAAAAATTAAATCACAAATGGGATGTTGAGATCCTTGAAATGCATCACAAAAGAAAGAGAGACGCACCCAGCGGAACTGCTCTTATGTTGGGCGAAGCTGTTGCCGAAGGACGAAGGGTGGAGCTTGAAAAAAAGATGTACACATCTAGGGCGTCACATACTAGCACTAGAAGAGACGGAGAGATCGGGTTCGCTGTTCTTAGAGGTGGCGGTGTAATTGGTGAACATGAAGTAAGAATTGCAAACGATCAAGAAATGATCACCTTAAAACATGATGCCTTTGATAGAGATGTCTTCGCAAAAGGCGCCGTTAACGCAGCTCTTTGGGCACATAAAAAAAAGCCGGGGGTATATTCAATGAAAGATGTTTTAAATATCGATTTATAGTTTATTACCATTCACCGGAGTTTTCCATTTTTGACCAGGGTTTTTTTATTGGAAGGCCCTTTCCTTTCTGCAATAACTCAATTGAAACTTCATCTGGACTTTTCACAAAAGCCATTCTTCCATCTCTTGGAGGGCGGTTTATTGTTACCCCCTTCTTTAAAAGTCTTTCGCAGGTGTCATAAATATTATCAACTTGGTAGGCTAGATGCCCAAAATTTCGGCCGCCTTTGAGAATCTCAGCGTCAGAGCCCTCTTGGGTCCAATTAAAAGTTAATTCGATCATAGGAAGGCCAACAGTAAGTACATTTTCATTATTAATAATATCTACTCTCTCAATATCTTCTTCACTTGCTAAAAACAAAAGGGTAAAACGGCCTTCTTCATTTTCATATCGATTTAATTCTTTCAGGCCAAGGCCTCCGCAATAAAAATCTAAGCTTTCCTCAATATTTGTTATTCTAAGCATTGTATGTAAAAAGTTCACTTTTTTACCCTTTAGTGATATAAGTTATTATTTAATTATAAAAATTTAAGTAGGGAAATTACTTCTTCTGCCCTATTTTTTTTCGCTTTTTTTGAAAACTAATGAATTAGGGGCTCTTTTATAATACAAGGTGACAATCAAATATGCCAAACTAGCCCACGATAAAATAATACCAAAAAATATACAAAACTGCCAAACTAAAAACCCTGGTTCGAACACACGGTTTCGTCCTGTAAATTGATAAAGGCACTCCAAGGAATAAGATATTATCGCCATAATTGGCCACGTTAAGATTAATATGGAAAAAGAACCTATCGCGATATATAAAAATTTCCTAGGCTTATGCTGCTGAATAAACAGATTTATATAATCTTCTTTATTAATAGACTTATCAATCATTCCATTTTTAGTTTTATACAAATAATCAGATTCTGCATCCTTAGAGACTTTATGAGTTAATAAAAAATAAGCAAAGGCGTAAATAGTCCCTAGTATAGCCAACAAGAATGTTGCCCATAAAAAAGAAATTCCGCTAAATGACTGCATATGTTATAAATAGGTGTGGTATTCTTACCAAGCAAGCAATATTGTAAAAATCATTAAGTTTAATACTAAAATATTTAATATAAGGCCATATAATGAATACTCCTAAAATTGCTTTTATTTGTGCCTCCCTGAGAAAAGAATCAATTAATAAAAAACTTGAAAGTGGTATGATACGTTTGTTCGAAAAAAAAGGAGCAAAAACACATGTTATTAATTTAAATGAATTCCAAATGCCTATTTTTCACGGAGACCTCAAAATCCCAGAAAATGTTAAATCACTGACTAAATTATTGGAGACTTTCGATGGAATTGTTATCACAACACCTGAGTATAATGGCTGTCTTCCCCCCCTTCTTAAGAATATGATAGACTGGACTAGCGCTGACAGTATTGATTATATTAAAAATGCTATTTGGGGAATTGCTTCAGCCACTCCGGGCCCCATGAGCGGCATTATGTGTATGAGACAATTAAACTTTATTTTGAACCGCTTAGGTGGCGAGGTCTTAAGTCAGCAAGTAGGCTGCGGTAATGCCGCCTCTTCCCTAGACAGTGATGGCAATTTAATATCCCAACCCGCCCTAAATTTCGCAGAAAAAATGTGTGAAATGATGATCAAGCGTATTGATCAGAAAAACTGATATTATGCTCCCTAAAGAAAAGCTATATAAAAATCTGCCTAGACCTAAATTAAATCGAAATAAAATTAATAACATATATCAACGCCTCAAAAACTTAGACCCCGCCCCACGGACTGAGCTTAACTACACCAACGTATACACATTAGTAGTAGCTGTTGCACTATCAGCGCAATCAACGGATATAGGTGTGAATAAAGCCACAAAGGTTTTATTTGAATTGGCTGATACTCCTCAAAAAATGTTGCAGCTAGGAGAGGATGCGATACGCGAGTCTATTAAAACTATTGGCCTTTACAAAACCAAAGCTAAAAATATTGTAGCTTTATCTAAAATATTAATTGAAGAGTTTGACTCAGAAGTACCCAACACCAGAGAGCAGCTCATAAAACTGCCCGGAGTAGGACGAAAGACGGCTAATGTGGTTTTAAATGATTACTTTGGGCAACCAACCATGGCAGTTGATACTCATATATTTCGAGTGTCAAACAGAACTGGAATGGCCCCAGGTAAGGACCCTGTTGAAGTAGAGTTAAACTTACTTAGGGTTACAGGTCAAGAATATATACAACATGCGCATCACTGGCTTATTTTGCTTGGCCGATATACCTGTATTGCCAGAAAACCAAAATGCTATAATTGCCCAATCAACGATCTCTGTTCATATAAATCAAAAACCTTAAAGCCTGAAGGTTAGTGCTTTTAAATTAATTTTTTTTTCAGTTCAAAGGCTAACTTTTGTGCTCCTAAGTTGTTTTCTTTTTGGCCTGGTGAATGGGCTAGGTAAAGATATGGTTCAATCATTTCTAGTTCTATTAGCCTTAACTGGCCATCATTGCCCCTTAGAAGATCAACTCGAGCGTAGAGAGGTTCAAAAGGTAATGTATTAAGAATTTTTTGCGCTACATCTATTTCAGTTTGATTTGGGTGGTATGTTTCTTCAGTTCCGCCATAAAGGGATTGTATTCTATAATCGCCTGTTTTTGGCTTTTTAATTAAAGCATGGGAATACCTGCCGCCAAAAAACAATAATGAATATTCGCCTTCATCCCTTACGCTTGATAGGAAAGATTGAATCATGGCAGGACCTGGTGGTAATAATTTACGGCTAGGTAGCTTATCGCCTTTTTTATAAAGTGCTTGTCGCCAAGCTCCAGCACCTATCAAAGGCTTTATAACCAACCTATCGGTTGAAAGGGCTTCAAAGGCTTTAGCAATGTTTGTTTGTGAAACAAAATCAACATAAATGGTTTCTATTACGGGCGCACCCTTTTTTTCAAGCTCTTGCAGGTAAGATTTTTTAGAATTCCATTTTATAACATCAATAGAGTTATAAAGATTAGTTATCTTATCGACTCTTTCCATTTCTTTAATAAACTTTATATCATTGCCTTCAAAATAATCCCAAACAAAAAGAGGAAGCATTGCATCATAATGCTTAGCTTGGTTGGCAGCTAATTTCCAACTTATGATATCCAAATGCATGTTTTGAGAAAGGAATGCTGGCAATAATTTTTTCATCTGTTCATCGCGCTCGTGTGAATCATCACGCTGGGTTAATGCCGATGGCATCATGTTGGCTGAAGCAAGAATGGCAATTTTCTTCATGAGCAGTCCATAGCATAGGGTTTTAAAGATTGAATTCTTTGCTTTTTTATCTATTAAACACCCTAAATCAAGGTATCAATTTATGACAACCCAGTTCGACATACTTGGCATTGGAAATATCCTCATGGATATAATAGCGCCTGTCTCTGATGATTTTCTTAAAAAAGAAAAAATTGAAAAAGCATCTATGGCTCTTATTGGTGAAGAAAGAGCAACTAAGTTAACAAATTTATTTCTAAGTCAAAGTAAGATGCAGGAAGTTGCAGGAGGCTCAGCTGCAAATACAATATTTGGAATTAAAGCGTTAGGGTTAAGGGCAGCATTCATTGGTAAAGTTAAAAATGATAAAATTGGAAATCAAATAAAAAAAAGTATGCTTAATGGTGGAGTTGATTTTTCTTCATCAACAAACAAATCTGGCCCGCCAAGCGGAAGATGCCTCATTGCAGTTACCCCTGATGGAGAAAGATCTATGAGTACTTTTCTTGGTGCTTCATGCATGTTCACTGAGAAAGATATTATTAAATCTAAAATTGAATCTTCATTATGCGTATATTTAGAGGGATACCTTTTTGACACTCAACCCGCTAAAGAGGCATTTATACAAGTTGCAAAAATTGCAAAGTCTTGTGGCAGGGATATTGCTTTGACTCTCTCGGATAGTTTTTGCGTTGATCGTCATCGCTCAAGCTTTCAATCTTTTATTAACGACCATGTTAATGTATTATTCGCCAACAAAGACGAGCTTTTAAGTTTATATGAATGTAAGGATATCGAAACAGCACTATATAAATTAAGCGCAACAAAATTAACTGCCTGTATTACCAATGGTAAATCAGGTTCAATAATTCAATGCGGGGGAGAAAAATATTATATTAAAGCTTGCCCTGTTAACAATGTTATAGATACCACAGGTGCAGGAGATCAATATGCCGCGGGTGTTTTAGCAGGAAGGGCCTTTGGCTTAAACTGGCCTGATTCTGGTTTTCTCGGCAGTATTGCAGCGGCCGAAGTAATATCGCATTATGGCGCAAGACCGCTAACAAGTATTAAAGATGGTTTAAATCAATTAATGCTTAATGATTAAATATTAGTAATAACCACTTTTATTAAATGAAATCGTATGGAAAATTCATTCAATTTGATATAGTCTCACCGAATGTATAAGTTACTTTTTTTTATAGCCGCCTTCACTTTAATGGCTTTTGACTCATTAGGGGAAACACCTCGTAAAACAGCCGAATTAAATCCTGCGGCCCTTTTTACAGATATCAAAAATTTAACCTCAGACTTAGAACTCATAAATAAAGCTATGAATTCTACTGTTTATATATCAGGAAGGTTTGTGCAATACGCGCCTGACGGGTCTGTTATGTTTGGGAATTTATTCATAAAAAGACCAGGAAAATTACGTATAGAATATGACAACCCTGACTCATTATTAATTGTTTCAGATGGAATTAGTCTTATACAAAAAGATATAAAACTAGGCACAACAGATCGAATTTCACTATCATCAACCCCAATATACTACTTTTTAAAAAAAGATATTAATCTCATCAAAGACGTAAAAGTAACAAGTTTAATAAAAAAAGAGAACGAATGGTACATTAGTATTACTGATTCAACTGATGATTCAATCGGAGATTTAACTATAATACTCGATGCAATTAAGCTTACAATAAAAGGCTGGAATATCGTAGATGGCTCTGGGAACGCAACCTATGTTAAACTAACAGATATAGTATATCCAAATAATTTAAATCCTCGCTTATTTCTTACAAGAGAAGAAAGTAGGAGAAGTAAAAAAAGAAATCGTTAACAAAAAAAATCAGCGTTACTAAGGTTACTTATATGAAAATAAAGCTCGCAACATGGAATATAAATTCGGTTCGGCTAAGAATAGACCAAGTCATACGTTTCCTAAAAGAAGAGTCCCCTGATGTACTGGGCATTCAAGAAATAAAGTGTGAGACACATTTGTTTCCAAAAGAGCCATTCATAAATGCAGGCTATAAATATATAGAAGTTAACGGCATGAAGGGTTATCACGGAGCAGCAACTGTTTCAAAATTTCCCTTGCGGCGCCTAAACACTAAGTTTTGTCCATTAGATCACGCACGCCATGTAAGTACATTAGTATCAAATGAAAGTTTGAGTTTTGAGTTTCATAATTTTTATATTCCGGCAGGAGGGGATATAGCTGACCCAGTAGAAAATGAAAAATTTAGACATAAATTAGATTTTATTGAAAATATGAGATCTTATTTCTCTATGCGATACAAGAAGCCGCTCTGCCCGCAAGTCATTGTTGGAGACTTTAATATAGCACCACACGAAAATGATGTTTGGAGTCATAAGCAGCTTTTAAAAGTTGTAAGTCATACCCCAATTGAAGTTTTAGCTCTTAAAGGCTTACAAAAAGCTCATGATTTTATTGATTGTTCGAGAGCATTATATAATGATGATGATAAGCTGTTTAGCTGGTGGAGCTATAGAGGGAAGAGTCCCCTCGAAAGCAACAGAGGGCGTCGTCTTGATCATATTTGGATAAGCTCAGATTTAAAAAAGGCTATGGAATCCCCTGGCAAACAAGGGCATATAATTCATACACCATGCAGACTCTGGGAACCAAAGCCTAGCGACCATGTTCCTATTACCCAGATTTTAGATTTAAACTAAATTGATACGCTAAAAGCAAAAAGCCCTTGAGCGGCAAAATATGTGGGTGTAATCAAAAAAGTATTCTTTGTTGAACGCTTTATGAATCGGTCTTTAGCAACAAAAATATCTGATAAAACAAAAAGTGTGGCAGCCAATAATATAGCTTTTTTCTCGTACATAAAAATATAAGCAGAGGTAATCATTATAAATATAGCCCAACTATAAAGAATTACAAAAAGCTTAAAACTCTGAGGTATCTTTGGCAGTAAATATAGAAAATTTACACCTGCCAATATAAAAAGTAACGGTAGAAATAAAAATAAAGAGGTAAAGTCAAAAGTATTATTTCTGAAAAATGCTATTGAAAATAACAGATGCGCAATTGCAAAAACAAGCATTCCACAAAAAAACGGTATTCTTAGTTTTCTATTCAGCAATAATACATCTCCTAAGGCACAGAGTATCAATGATATCAAAATCAAATAGCCATAAGTGCTCTCAAGTGCGCCATACTTTAAAGAAATAAATATAAAGCATAAAGAGGCTAATGGTTTGAATATGTATTCGCCCAGTTTAAATCTATAATATTCAGATACTAATAGTCCTGATACGATTGTAATATAAGCTAAATAGATAAAAAAACCCCAAATTATTTATTGTCTGTTTGTAAAACAAGACTGTAACCATCTTTCACTGTTAATATAGAAATAAATTCAGAGGCCTCAGATTTAAGTTTCTCTCTAAGCCTATAAATATGCGTTTCTAGTGTATGAGTAGTAATTCCGTCTTTGTAGCCCCATATAAAATCTAATAACTCAACACGAGAACACGAACTCGCTTCTGACTTTAAAAGATAGATTAATATACTACTTTCTTTTTCAGTTAGTTTAATAGTTTGTAATTCCTTTCTTTCAGCAGACTCAGATGGCTTAAGTAATCCTAAATGTGGAAAAAAATCATAGGGGCCTATTCGATATGTAGTAGTATTTCTTTTAAAAACGCTTATTTCTGTTCTAACTTTTGCTAAAAGAGCTACAAACCGAAATGGCTTCTTAATAATCAAATATTTTAACGTTACTCTACTTATATTACTATTTACCTGATTATCAGTATCACTTAAAATTATAAATGGTGTTAAATTCTTAGCGTTTAGTTGTAATTTATTTTGTATTGGCTCAAAATCGATTAATGATTGCGTGTCAATAAGTACAATATCATAATGATTTATATTTAATTTAGAATTGGGTGTATGTTCAGGTAAAAAAACCTCAAATTCTCCTGTTGCGGAAAAATGCTCTAAAAGCTCGTTTCTGAGATATTTATCTTTTTCAATTAATAGAATTCGCTTTTTAATAGACACTCTAATCCACCGTAATAGTGACAATATAAAGAAACTTCTATCTAATACAAATTATAAAATAATTAGGGTTTAATAAAATGCGAATAAATAACATAGAAATTTGTGTAAAAATTTCTGATGGCACCATTAATTTTAATAACATCAGTTATCCCTGCCAAGTCGGAATAGAAGGAGGTATTCATTTCACAGAAGGGCGTGAGGGCGATAAGAAAACTCCAATTGGAAATTATAAAATACGCTTTGGGTTTTATCGTAAAGATCGAGTCTCCAAGCCAAATTCTAAATTAAACTTTATTCCTATCAATAAAAATGATGGGTGGTCCAATTCTACAATAAGTACTTCTTACAATAGATATATACGGTTGCCGGACAATAAAAGTCATGAGAGGTTATGGCGGGACGACAGGGCTTATGATATAGTTTTAGTTATAGATCACAATGATAGCCCGCCAGTTACGGGTTTAGGAAGCGCCATATTTATACATTTAAGTCAAACTGACAAAAGGAAAACATTAGGATGTGTTGCTATTGAGCCAATAGTTATGTCTAAATTATTACCGTTAATAAAAAACGGCACAAAATTATCTATAACCGCCTAACTAAATTCGCGAGCCAAATAGAGCTGAACCGATCCTGACATGAGTGGCCCCCATTTCAACTGCAACCTCAAAGTCATTGCTCATACCCATTGAAGTAAATTGCAATCCATAATCTTCAGTTAGCTTTCTCAAAAGCCAAAAGTGTGGCGAAGCGGCTTCTTTTTGTGGTGGTATGCACATTAGACCACTTGGTATTATATTATATTCTTTTTTTAATTCCCTAAGAAATAACGGAAGCTGTCTTGGTAACACTCCTGATTTTTGTGGTTCTTCACCGGTATTAACTTGAACTAATAATGATGGTAAACTTCCATGTTTATCAGCGGCCTTTACTAAAGCTTTCGCTAAACTCATTCTATCTAGTGTCTCAATAACATCAAATAATCTTATTGCCTCAAGAGCTTTATTGCTTTGAAGTGGGCCTATAAGTCGTAATTCAATGTCCTTTCGGACATATTGGAAAGTTTCACCCCATCTTATCTGGCTTTCCTGGACACGGTTTTCTCCGAAAACTTTTTGGCCTGCTGATAACATTTCCTTAATTTTAAAATCTGGCTGTTTTTTTGATGCCGCTATTAACACTTGGTCGTCATTCATATCCGCGCGCTTGGCAGCGGCGGTCATACGTTCTATAATTAACTTTCTTTTTTGTGAAATAGATAGCGGGACACTCATGAAGCTTAATTACCCTGAATGGAGTTATAATGAAAGTAATATCGTTTCAAAAGTAGCTTCGCAATTATATAATGAGCGCGCCTACCCTACTCGATTATCCCCGTTAATACTATTAACAGATCCAATGAGGATGAAGGATATAAATGGCTCTTTAAAAAGGTTACCTCAGGGCTCAACACTCATTTATAGGCATTTTGGCAAGGCAGGAAATCAAAAAAAAGCTGAAGAGTTAAGGGCGCTAACTCTCAAGCAAAGATTACAATTTTTAATTGGAAACGACCCACACCTAGCGCTCGCAGTAAACGCTGATGGAGTTCATTTTTCACGTGATCCAAAATTAATTGCACCTTATTATTGGCGGGATAAAAAACCAGACTGGCTTATATCTATGGCAGGCATAAAATCAGGTTGCTATGAAAGGGACCTTACCATACTTGATGGATTGCTCGTCTCATCCGTATTTCCAAGCAATAGCCCTACTGCTGGAGCCCCGATAGGTATTGAAGGTATTAAGAAAAAAACAAAAGGCTTTTGTTGTCCTATTTTTGCTATGGGTGGTATTAATTCAAAAAATGCACATAAATTAATTGGAACGGGGTTCTCCGGAATAGCGGGTGTAGGCTTTGGTCTCTAAAACTCATATTTTATATGAATGAATGGTTTTGTTAGTTTATTAATGTGTAATTCATTAAGGTTTGTTTGCTTTCGCTTAATATACTGAAGTCCAGCACTTAAAATATAATCATTAAATTCATAAGAAAGCCCAGCTAAAGAATAACTTGTTTTTCTATATATATTCCTTTCAAGTGATTTCCCATATGACATTGAAACCCCTAATCTTCCTGGTTTCCATATAGCTCCCCCATCCCAAGCTATGTAGTCCCCATATTTAAGCGCATTGTTACTTTTTAAGTATGAAGAGCTAAGAGTAAATTTATTATAAATGACTTTATAGCCAAAATTCCAGGCATTAAGGTTATTAAAATCGCCAGCTACATTGATGTTTTTTGCATGTGCATAGCTCATTGCTATCTCAAACATTAAACCGTTATTATAAATTTTATCTATTGCCACTCCTAGTTCTATCGCGTCTTTCAGGTTAACTCTGTCCTTTATTTCAACTTCTTCTATTCTTTTTTTTACGCAATACTCAATACCACATGCATTAAAGTTTGGTGCGTATGAAATACCATACTCTAAGCCGAAGCCTATTTTATCGCCAAATAGCCTAGGGCTTGTATATATTATTTTTTTTGCTTTTCCTGTTATATTGTTTTTAGTTCTTACTGAGTTTAATCCTGTATAATCTATTGCTGAACCTGATGCGCCTAGGCTATATATGTCAGGTTTACCCATTGAAAATAGGTATGCTGCGCCAACATCAGATCCAATAAAAAAATCCCCGTATTGTGATCTTAAGTAAAAAGATGCTGCCTCTAAAGAAGTTTGTATTTGGTTGTTTAAATTATCTCTGTTGTAATTAAATTGTGCTTCATGTCCAAAATTGGACTGTGTTGATGAGCTTTCATTTGAACAGTTTCCTAAGAGTTTTACACAATTTAAGACTGCCTCTTCTTTAAAATTTATCATCGACCTTTTTTGAGCAACAATCTCAATTAAGCCGCCGTACTCAAGACCGCTTTTAGTAATGGTATTTACATCTAGGCTAATAAAAGCTTGTCCATAAAAATTATTTTTCTTTTTAGAGGTTGGTAGATCACTAAGCCCGCTCAAAACGAAACCATTTAAGGTAGTTTTAATATTTTTTACATTATAACAATTTTCTGAATAAAGTTTTTCTGTACATAAATTATTATTCTTATCAGAATGGTTAGAGACGTTATTTTCATAAGAGTGAGCTAAAAAAACATTACTAAGCCCACTTAATACGAAAAGCATAACTAATATTACAGCTCTTAAAAACAATTTAGTTGTTCCTCTTCTTGATACTTAACGATTCATCTCTTTAGGCCGTTTATAAAGTTCCATCTATAATTTACATAAATAGTAAATAAAAATCTTTAATGTAGTTTAATTAAAATAATTTCACTACAGAAGACTATGCCTAATCGATTTTAATGCTATAAGGCACTTGAATTTTGTTACTGGAGCCTTCTATGAAGCTATTAAAAAAACATTCTGTCAAATTGGTTGCAGCTTCTGCGATGGCTGCTATTTTTTTAGTCGGTTGTGGCTCTTTAGGGTTAGGCAAAAATAGCTCAAAAAAACAAGCTGCAGCACGAAAAGCCGCCACAGCTAATGCTCCAAATATGGGAGTAAACTCTTACTTATGGAGAGCATCTTTAGAAACTTTAAACTTCATGCCGCTAGCACAGGTAGATCCATTTGGAGGAGTTATTGTAACTGATTGGTATGCAAGTGCCGAAGCTCCAAATGAAAGGTTTAAAGCAAATATCTATATTCTTGACACCAATTTGCGAGCAGATGCGCTAAAGGCTTCAATCTTTAAACAAAAACGCATATCTGGAAACTGGCAGGATGCGTCCATAGATGCAGACACCGCTAGACAAATTGAGAATGCAATACTAACTCGGGCTAGAGAATTATACATTGCAACAGTAGATGCTCAGTAAATATTTTTGAGCATTTTTAATAGGCTTGTCCAAAACACTAAGATTTTTGTATATACAAACAAAACCTGGTTAAGTTTTTATGATTGATGAAATTAAAGTTAGGTATAATGCCGCTGAGGTTGAACCTCGTTGGCAGTCCATATGGGAAAACCAAAAAGTATATTGCGCAGACAACTCTAGCAGTAAGCCAAAATATTATGCCCTTGAAATGTTTCCTTATCCATCGGGAAGAATTCATATGGGACATGTTCGTAATTATGCAATGGGCGATGTTATTGCACGCTATAAAAAAGCTCAAGGTTTTGAAGTTTTACACCCCATGGGGTGGGATTCCTTTGGTATGCCAGCAGAAAATGCCGCTAAAGAAACAGGGGGGCATCCGAAGGACTGGACATACGGCAACATAAAGGCAATGAAAGCCCCAATGCAGCGACTAGGTTTTTCTCTGGACTGGAGCCGAGAGTTTGCTACCTCCGATGAGAGTTATTACAAGCAGCAACAACTTATTTTTTTAAAGTTTTGGGAAAAAGGGCTTGTCTATCGTAAGACAGCAAAGGTTAATTGGGATCCTATAGACAATACAGTTTTAGCCAATGAGCAAGTAATTGACGGAAAAGGATGGCGCAGCGGTGCTACGATTGAGCAACGTGATATGGACCAATGGTTTTTTAAAATAACTCGTTATGCAGAGGAGCTTTTAGATGGAATAAAGGACTTAGATAGATGGCCTGAAAAAGTACGCACCATGCAGGCCAACTGGATAGGTAAAAGTAAGGGGCTTCAAATGAAGTTTAAACTTACGGATCAGTCTAAGATCAATGGTCATAGGTCTATAGAGGTATTTACTACGCGGCCTGACACACTTTTTGGAGCTAGTTTTATAGCAGTGTCGCCCGAACACCCAATTGTATTAAAGTTACAAAAAAATGATGCCAAAATAACTGATTTTAAAAAAAAATGTAACAAAATAGGCACAACAGAAGAAGCTATAGCTAATGCTGAAAAGTTTGGATTTAAAACTGACCTTTATGTTGAGCATCCTTTTGATGCATCAAGGTCCTTACCTGTATATATAGCAAATTTTGTTTTAATGGAATATGGAACTGGTGCAATTTTTGGTTGTCCGGCACACGATCAAAGAGATTTAGACTTTGCCTTAAAATATAGTCTTGATGTTTTACCAGTGGTTCTTCCTGCCGGCGAAAGCAAAACAAATTTTAAAATAGATACAAAAGCTTATGTTGGTGAAGGGGCTTTATATAACTCAGGATTTTTAAATAATTTAAATAAGATGGATGGCATCACAGCCGCTATAAAAAAAATAGAAAGCATGGGCTTGGGTTCTGGTACAGTAAACTACAGACTAAGGGACTGGGGTGTAAGTCGACAGCGTTACTGGGGTTGTCCCATACCTGTAATAAAATGTCCAACATGCGGGCCACAGCCTGTGAAAGAATCTAATCTGCCCATTATGTTGCCTTATGAAAATATTGACTTAAATACTCCAGGAAACCCTTTAGATAGGCACCCAACCTTTAAAAATGGTACACAAGCAGAACCTGTTTTATGTTCTACCTGTGGTGGAAAAGCAGAACGAGAAACTGATACTCTTGATACATTCGCTGATAGCTCATGGTATTTTGTCCGCTTTGCGGGCGGTAACACGATAAACTCCCCATTTGATAAAGAAATGGCTAGAAATTGGTTGCCTGTCGACCAATATGTTGGAGGCGTAGAACATGCTGTTTTACATTTGTTATATGCAAGATTCTTTACAAAGGCTTTAAGAGATTGCGGGCTAATTAACCTCCCAAAGGGAGAGCCTTTTGATGGGCTCTTTACTCAAGGGATGGTAACACATGCTACATTCTCAGATAATGATGGTAACTATATATTACCTTCTTGCGTAGCCGAAAAAGATGGAAATTACATTAATGTTGATAATGGAAAGATAGTTACTAAAGGCGATGTTGTTAAAATGTCGAAATCCAAAAAAAATGTTGTAGACCCTGAGGACATAATAGAGACATATGGAGCAGATGTAGCGCGTTGGTTTGTTTTGTCTGACTCGCCGCCCGATCGCGATGTAGAATGGACTGAATCTGGGGTGGTAGGTGCATGGCGTTTTTCCAATAAAATATGGTCTCTTGTGAAAAATTTTAAAGATATAAACCCGCTTTCCATTGACTTAGATGCATCAGGCGAAGCTTTGGAGCTTAGGAAGTTTACACATAAGGCCCTTGAAAAAATAACAGCAGGAATCGAAGGTTTTCGCTTTAATACTTCTGTTGCTCAAATATATGAATTAACAAATGAGATTAAAAAATATAAGATGAACGATAAAGCGAAAGCTGAGGCTTTAGGAATATTAATTCGTACCATTGCTCCGTTTATGCCTCATTTGGCAGAAGAATGTTGGAGTTATCTTGGAGGTAAAGAGTTATGCTACAATACTCCTTGGCCAAGACACGATGAATCACTTTTAGTGGTAGAAAGTAAGGTGATGCCAATACAGGTAAATGGAAAAAGAAGAAGTCAAATATCTGTGCCAGCAAGCACACTAAATTGCGATATTGAAAAAATGGCGTTGTCAGATGAAGTTATCATAAGAACCGTTGAGGGTTTAGCTATAAAAAAGATCATCATTGTACCTGGTCGAATAATCAATATAGTAACCTCATGAACATTCGTTTTTTATTTTTATTAACGCTGTTTTTTTTA
>CAJQGR010000082.1 GCA_905477785.1 uncultured Hellea sp. | reverse complement strand
CTCGCCAATATCCAGGTCAGGAACAACAGATAATTGAGTTCTATCAAAAAAACCCTCAAGCTATTGCTCAGTTAAGGGCGCCTATTTATGAAGAAAAAGTTGTTGATCTTATTATTGAAAAAGCAACTCTAAGCGATAAAAATGTTAGTCGGGATGTATTATTTGAAGAAGATGATATGATTTAATTTTGAATAAAAAATTCAATAACCCAGCATATTATGCTGGGTTTTTTTTTGTTTATTTATATAATTAGATTTCAAAATTAGATTTAAAAAGAGCTTGAATAATAGACTTAGAGTACAAATATATATAACAGTATAATTATTAAAGCCTAGATAAGGATATTTAAATGCAAGATTCACAAGATATACTAACAAGCTACTTGATTCCTACAGTTGTAGAACAGTCTAGTCGCGGTGAACGTGCTTTTGACATTTACTCAAGACTTTTACGTGACCGTATAATTTTTTTATCTGGAACAGTAGAAGATGGGATGGCAGCATCAATAACTGCTCAACTGTTATTTCTTGAGTCTGAGAATCCAAAGAAGGAGATATCTATGTATATAAATTCTCCTGGCGGAGTTGTAACATCAGGAATGGCAATTTACGATACTATGCAATATATTAAATCACCTGTATCTACTGTGTGTATAGGTCAAGCATGCTCAATGGGATCTTTACTATTGTCAGCGGGTCAAGCAGGTCAACGAATAGCTCTTCCAAATGCTAGAGTAATGGTTCACCAACCATCTGGAGGATTCCGCGGGCAGGCCTCAGACATTCAGCGTCATGCTAATGATATTCTTGCAATGAAAAAGCGCCTAAACGAAATTTACGTTCATCATACGGGAAAAAGTTATGAGGAAATTGAGAGTACATTAGATAGAGACCATTTTATGACTGCACAAGAAGCTAAAGATTTTGGCATTGTTGACCATGTTTATGACAAGCGTGGAGATGATAAATAATAATAGACTAAACCCTATATTAATTGACAAACACTGATTAGTAGTATTTTTTCGTGTCTGACTTTTCTTTTGTATCGATGATGCATTTTTAGGACTATAACAGGATATAATATGACAAAATCATCAGGAACAGAGGGTAAAAACACACTTTATTGTTCGTTTTGTGGAAAAAGCCAGCATGAAGTAAGAAAGTTGATTGCAGGACCTACGGTATTCATTTGCGATGAATGCGTTGAGTTATGCATGGATATAATAAAGGAGGAAGGCAAGGGATCCGTTTCCAAAGCTCAAGAAGGAGTTCCAACTCCTCAAGAAATATGTAACACACTAGATGATTATGTAATTGGGCAAAAACACGCTAAGCGGGTTCTTTCGGTTGCTGTTCATAATCATTATAAACGACTCAATCATGCTTCTGAAAATCCCGATGTTGAACTTGCAAAATCTAATATTTTACTAGTTGGTCCAACTGGTTGTGGTAAAACACTTTTAGCTCAAACTTTGGCAAGAATCCTCGATGTTCCTTTCACTATGGCTGATGCGACTACACTCACCGAAGCAGGTTATGTTGGTGAGGATGTTGAAAATATAATCCTTAAACTACTTCAATCAGCTGACTATAATGTAGAAAGAGCTCAGCGAGGTATAGTATATATCGATGAAGTGGATAAGATTAGTAGAAAGTCAGATAACCCGTCGATTACCAGAGATGTCTCAGGCGAGGGTGTGCAGCAAGCTCTCTTAAAAATTATGGAAGGTACAGTTGCTTCTGTCCCACCTCAGGGTGGACGAAAGCACCCGCAACAAGAATTTCTTCAAGTTGATACTACTAATATATTGTTTGTTGTTGGTGGAGCTTTTGCAGGCTTAGATAAAGTTATATCAAATCGTGGCGACAATGCATCGATAGGGTTTGGAGGAAAAGTTAAAGAGCTTGATGACAGAAGAGTGGGTGATATACTTCAAGGTGTTGAGCCTGAAGACTTAACTAGTTTCGGACTTATTCCCGAGTTTGTTGGCCGCTTACCAGTAATAGCCACTTTAACTGATCTTGATGAAGAGGCTTTAGTTACAATTCTTACCGAACCCCGGAACGCACTAGTAAAGCAATATCAAACCTTATTTGATATGGAGAGCGTCCGTCTATCGTTTTCAGATGATGCATTAAAAGCAATTGCTAAAAAAGCGCTAAATAGAAAAACTGGTGCAAGAGGTTTACGTTCAATTATGGAAGGTATTCTCCTTGATAGTATGTATGATCTACCGAGTTATGCGTCTGTTGAAGAAGTTGTTATAAATGCTGAAGTGGTTAATGGTGAAGCTAAACCCTTGTTGATATATTCAGAGAAAAATCAAAGTAAAGAAAAAGCATCCTAAATTAATTCGATTTATAAATTTTTTTTATTACTAATTCATACTTGAAACGCATGGAATGGCATCCCACCTAATACTTTGATACGTATATATATCTTAAAGACGAGAATATTTATGACTAAAGAACTTATATTACCAGTGTTACCATTAAGGGATATTGTAGTTTTTCCATACATGGTAGTACCGTTGTTTGTAGGTCGAAGTAAGTCTATCAAAGCTTTAGAAGACGTAATGTCTAATAATAAGCAGATAATGCTTTTAACTCAAAAAAATCCTGATTGCGATGAACCCGAATATTCCGATGTATTTCATAAGGGTATAGTTGCTAAAATTTTGCAATTACTAAAACTACCGGATGGCACAGTTAGGGTATTAGTTGAAGGTGAGTACAGAGCTGAGATAAATAGATTTACCGATAATACGGAATATATGGAAGCTGATGTATCTATTACTCACTCAGTTATTGAGCCTGAAGATGAAATAGCTATGATTACAGGGGAAGCTAGGACACTATTTGAATCTTTTGGAAAACTAAATAAGAAAATCTCTGAAGATATTATAAATTCTATTGTTGAAACCAAGGACCCATCTAAATTAACTGATCTAATTGCTGTGCACCTAAATGCTGAAATTACTCAGAAACAAAGTCTACTTGATACAATATCAGTAACTTCACGACTTAAAGATGTAATCAAGCTTTTAAGTGATGAATTAGCTCTTTTAGAGGTTGAAAAGAAAATCAGAGGACGCGTAAAGCGGCAGATGGAGAAAACACAAAAAGATTATTATCTAAACGAACAGATGAAGGCCATTCAAAACGAACTTGGAGGGTCTGAGGGTAAAGATGAGTTTTCAGAACTTCAAGAGCGAATTGATGCTGTAAAATTGACTAAAGAGGCTAAGGATAAAGTTGATGGAGAAATAAAAAAATTACGCCAGATGAGTCCTATGTCGGCTGAAGCAAATGTCTCAAGAAATTACTTAGATTGGATGTTATCAGTTCCTTGGAATAAAAAGAAAAGGTTACAACGAAATCTAGAAAAAGCTCAATATATATTGGATGAAGATCATTACGGATTAGAGAAAATTAAAGAAAGAATTATCGAGCACCTTGCTGTACAAACAAGAACTAAAAGAGTTAAGGGACCTATTATTTGTTTAGTAGGGCCCCCTGGAGTTGGAAAAACATCACTTGGAAAGTCTGTTGCAAGAGCTACTGGCAGGGAATTTGTACGTGTTTCTTTAGGCGGTGTAAGCGATGAATCTGAAATTCGAGGTCACAGAAGAACTTATATAGGCTCTATGCCTGGAAGAATTATACAATCAATGAAAAGAGCAAAGTACAACAATCCTTTATTTTTATTTGATGAGATTGATAAACTAGGGTCTGATCACCGCGGTGACCCATCATCTGCTTTATTGGAAGTACTGGACCCTGAGCAGAACAATACTTTTAACGATCATTATCTTGATGTCGATTTTGACCTTTCAGATGTAATGTTTTTAACAACTGCTAATTCCCTAAACATGCAGCAGCCGTTATTAGATAGAATGGAAATTATTCGTATTCCTGGTTATACTGAAGCAGAAAAAATTGAAATAGCTAAACTTCACTTAATTCCGGATCAAATAAAAGATCATGGTCTAAAAAATGGTGAATTAACTATAAAAGATGAGGCCTTAATAGATATAGTTAGGTACTATACCCGTGAAGCTGGTGTACGCGGATTAAAAAAAGAATTAGCCACTCTTGCCCGAAAGACTCTTACTCATATTATATCTAAAAAAACTTCTAAAATCGAAGTTACATCTAAAAATATACATAGCTTTCTTGGGGTAAGAAAATATCGATTTGGCGAAATTGATGATGCACATCAAATAGGAGTTGTAACTGGTTTAGCTTGGACATCTGTTGGAGGCGACACACTCACTATAGAAGCAGTAGATATGTCTGGTAAAGGGAAAATGTCAGTAACAGGAAATCTCAAAGAGGTTATGAAAGAGTCTATATCAGCTGCTAATAGTTATGTTCAATCAAAAGCTCCAGATTTAGGTATAAGCCCTATTCAGTTTCGGAGTAGAGATATACATATCCATGTACCTGAGGGGGCAACGCCTAAGGACGGCCCTAGTGCAGGTGTAGGTATGGTTACAGCGATTGTTTCTGTGTTAACATCAATACCTGTAAAAAGAGAAGTAGCTATGACAGGAGAAATAACCTTGCGTGGGCGTGTTCTACCTATTGGAGGTTTAAAAGAAAAATTGCTAGCTGCACTAAGAGCTGGAGTAGAGACTGTTTTAATACCTAAAGACAACGAAAAAGATCTTGCTGATATTCCCGATAACGTTAAATGTGCTCTTAATATCATACCAGTAAGTAATATTGATGAAGTATTGACTAATGCGCTTGTGAAAATGCCAGAAAAGATCGAATGGTCATTGAATGATGAGGCAGCGCTCTCGAGCATGTTATCTTCACAAAACAACCCATTGGCAGGAGAAGCTTCAACTCATTAGCTTTATTGTACTAAAAAGAGTTTTTTTTAGAGACAAGTGTTGACCTTCCTTCATTTTCTGCGCATTAAGCGACAATTAATTGGGGCGGTTAGCTCAGCTGGTAGAGCATCTCGTTTACACCGAGAGGGTCAGCGGTTCGAACCCGTTACCGCCCACCAATTAAATTTCATTTAGTTTAAATATAAGCTTATTTCTGATTGACGTATGCCTTCTATGTGGCTAAACCGCGCTGACATCTTAGCGGGTGTAGCTCAGTTGGTTAGAGCGCCGGCCTGTCACGCCGGAGGCCGCGGGTTCGAGTCCCGTCACTCGCGCCATTTCTTGAAATGGATTTTTACCAGGACCTTGTCGCAAGAAATGCTGCGTACTAGAATTCGATTGTAATGCTCTGATTGGAGTGATCCTATGATAGGCTTTACAGCTCGCTGCA
>CAJQGR010000081.1 GCA_905477785.1 uncultured Hellea sp. | reverse complement strand
AATATTAATTCCTGATTTTTCATAAAGCTCTGCCGGTCGCAAAAGTATATCTTGTATTTTTTTCTCACCAGAAAGGAAGGCTTTAGAAAGTGGTGGCCGGTGATAAGGGTAATCAAATTCTTCACCGATAATAGTTATATCACCTTTCCAACCTCCTTGCCTGAGACTAAAAGCAAATTGAGATCCAGCATGAGAGGCCCCTATGACAACACAATTTTTTATCATTTTCGATTTTGCCTATTCTTTATCAACTCATCAATAACTTCGGGCTCAGATAACGTAGAAACATCACCTAAGTTATCGAAATTATCTTCGGCTATTTTTCTTAAAATACGCCGCATTATTTTACCTGAGCGAGTTTTAGGAAGATTTTTAGAAAACTGAATTAAGTCAGGAGACGCAATAGGTCCAATTTCTGATCTAACAAGCTGAATTAATTCTTTTTTTAAATGATTAGTAATCTCTGCATTCGCGTTTAATGTAACATATGCATAGATACCTTGCCCTTTTATATCGTGAGGGTACCCTACCACAGCAGCCTCAGATATTAAATTATGACTCACCAAAGCACTTTCTATTTCAGCAGTTCCCATTCTGTGGCCAGACACATTGATTACATCATCCACACGGCCAGTTATCCAATAGAATCCGTCTTTATCTCTTCGACAACCATCACCTGTAAAGTAAGTATTTGGATAAGCTGAAAAATAAGTATCTACGAATCTATTATGATTACCATAAACAGTACGCATCTGCCCTGGCCAACTTGATTTTATAATAAGATTACCATCAGCCTCACCCTCTAATTCATTTCCGTATGCATCAACTAAAGCAGGAAGAATGCCAAAAAAGGGATGTCCACCAGCACCAGGCTTCATATCAGTAGCACCAGGAAGTGGAACTATCATTGCTCCGCCTGTTTCTGTTTGCCACCAAGTGTCAACTATTGGACACCTGCTATCACCTACAGTACGATAGTACCACTCCCAGGCTTCGGGATTAATAGGCTCACCAACAGTTCCTAATAAGCGTAAACTTTTTCTAGAAGTCGCCTTAACTGGGCCGGAACCCTCACGCATTAAAGAACGAATTGCGGTTGGCGCAGTGTAAAAAATACTTACATTATATTTATCACATATATTCCAAAAACGTGATGGGTTAGGATAAGTTGGAACACCTTCATACATAACTGAAGTTGTACCATTAGCCAGAGGGCCATAAATAATATAAGTATGGCCAGTAACCCAACCTATATCTGCGCTACACCAATAAACATCGGTTTCTTTTATATCAAAAACATATTCATGTGTCATGGAAGCCCAAACCAAGTAACCGCCACAAGTGTGCAAAACACCTTTTGGTGCTCCCGTAGAGCCAGAAGTATAAAGAATAAAAAGTGGGTCCTCAGAATTCATAGGCTCGGGCGAACAGAAGTCTGAAACACCCTCTAGCTCATCATGAAGCCAAATATCTCTGCCCTCAAGCATCTCAATTGTTTTTCCAGTTCGTTTTATTGTCAGTACTTTTTTGACTATACCTGCAATATCGCATGCAGCATTGCAATTAGCTTTGAGGGGAATATTTTTACTACCTCTTAACCCCTCATCGGCTGTTATCACAAAAGAGCTACCACAATCCTTTATTCGACCTGCTAAAGCTTCTGGACTAAATCCTGCAAAAACAACACTATGTACGGCCCCTATTCTAGCACAGGCTAACATAGCTATAGCAGCTTCTGGTATCATAGGCATGTAAATTGTGACCCGGTCACCTTTATGTACTCCATTGTTTTTTAAAACATTAGAGAATTTACATACTTCAATATATAACTGATTATAAGTTAACTTTATTGATTGGTTGGGCTCGTCTGCCTCCCAAATAATAGCTACTTTATCTCCGCGTTTATCAAGGTGTCTATCAATGCAATTTTCAGATACATTTAAGGTGCCATCTGAAAACCACTCAATATGTAAATCTTCTTTTTTCCAGCTAACATTTTTTACTTTCGTGTACTCAGTTATCCACTTAAGTCTTTTTCCATGCTTTCCCCAAAACTTTTCAGGATTGTTTAAAGATGATGCATACATAGCATTATATTTATCTTTAGTAAGGTTAGCAGCTTTGACAAAACTTTCTGAAGGTTTATAAATTTTAACATCTTCAGTCATCTTAAGTTCCCTTTTTGACCTGGAATTCGTATATCCTCAACTAATTTTTGAACCTCAATTGGTGGTGGTGGGGATATCAATGCTACAATAACGCCAGTTACGATTGCAACTAACATAAATATAAACCCTATACCCTCTGGCGAAACACCAAACCACCAGTCAGCCTCCACACCGCCCATAAATTTAAAATAGCATATATAGATAACGGTTGTAACTAACCCAGTTAACATAGATGCAATTGCCGCTTCTTTATTCATTCTTTTCCAAAATATTCCAAGAAAAATAACTGGAAAAAGTGAAGCAGCAGCTATGCCAAAAGCAAAAGCAACAACCTGTGCAACAAAAGGAAGAGAAGATGCAAAAGCACCTATAAATGAAGATACAACTACAGCTATAAAAGCGGAAGTACGAGCAATACCTAATTCTGTGTGCTCAGACATATTTGGATATAATGTTTTTTTCATTAAATCATGACTAATAGCAGAACTAATTACCATCAGCAGACCCGCAGCTGTCGACAATGCAGCCGCTAAACCTCCAGCTACAACCAACCCTATAACCCAATTAGGCAAATTAGCGATTTGTGGGTTAGCTAACACAAATATATCACGATTTGGCACAATTTCGTTTTCAATATTATCCTTAGAGTCTGGTCCACGGTATTGTATAATTCCGTCTTGGTTTAAGTCATTATAATCTAAGAGACCAGTTTTCTCCCAATCCTTGTACCATTTGGGAATAGGTTTTTCTCCCTTTGATAAAATCTCAGCAGTACGGTCTTCAAAATCTTCATTGTTTTCAATGTAAGTAGCCTCATTAACAGTATCTATAAAGTTCATTCTAGCAAATGCTCCAACTGCAGGAGCAACGGTATAAAGTAGAGCTATAAACATAAGCGCCCATCCAGCCGACTTTCGGGCGGCTTTGGCAGAACTTACAGTAAAGAAACGAATAATTACATGAGGTAAACCTGCTGTACCAAACATCAAAGCTGCAGTAATGCAGAATATATCAACATCACTTTTAGTAGTAGATGTATATTCTTTAAATCCTAAATCTGTAACAACAGTATTTAGTTTGGTTAGCATAGCTATATCACTGCCAGCAATGTTACCTATGAAACCTAGCTGGGGGATTGGATTGTTTGTTACTATAATCGAGATAAAAATAGCTGGAACAGTATAAGCAAAAATTAAAACAACATATTGAGCAACTTGCGTATAAGTGACTCCCTTCATTCCACCAAGAACAGCATAAATAAAAACTATAAAGCCTCCAATAAATATCCCCGCATTAAAAGAAACCCCGAGGAAGGAAGAAAAGGCAACTCCCACTCCCTTCATTTGGCCTGCGATATATGTAAATGAAACCATCAATGCGCAAATAACTGCTATTACCCTAGCTATTTTTGAATAATATCTTTCACCAACAAAATCTGGGACAGTAAATTTACCAAACTCCCTTAAAAATGGGGCTAGCAAAAGCGCAAGTAATACATACCCCCCTGTCCATCCCATTAGGTAAACTGATCCGCCATAACCTAAAAAAGCAATTAACCCTGCCATTGATAAAAAACTAGCGGCGGACATCCAGTCAGCAGCGGTTGCCATGCCATTTAAAATCGGCGGTACATCATGCCCGGCAACGTAAAATTCTTTTGTAGAACTAGCCCGCGCCCACAAGGCTATAGAAACATAAACTCCAAATGTTAGACCAACAAAAAGGTATGTCCAAAATTGTTCACTCATTTTCTAATTAGTGAAATCATATTTTTTTTCTAGGTGACTCATACCTAGACAGTAAATAATTATAATTATTAGAAAAACATAAATTGCACCTTGTTGCGCAAACCAAAAGCCTAGCGGTGCGCCGCCTATATAATATTGATCTAGAAATTCACGAAAGATAATACCCGCTCCAAATGATGCTAAAAACCACACAACAAGTAAAACAGCAGTAAATAGCCGAACAGATTTCCAATAAAGCCTTTGTTTTTTAGATTGAATTTCCATTTATCACCTCAGTAAGATAAAGTTTAAACTATCTATAAATTTAAGTTTTAACGCTAAATTTTTGATTGCCTATTGGCAAATTTCTTACTCTTTGACCTGAAGCCTTATAAATAGCATTAACTAAAGCGGGAGCAATGGGAGGGGTTCCTGGTTCACCCGCCCCACCAATACGATTATCTGATGTAATTATCTCAACATCAATACTTGGAGCGTCATCCATTCTAACCATTCTATAATCATAAAAATTACTTTGATCTACCGAACCATTACTAATCGTTATTTCCCCATAAAGAGCAGCCGATAAACCAAATATAATACCACTTTCCATTTGAGCAATGAAACCATTTGGATTAATCGCCATTCCTGCATCTGCAGCACAAGCTACATTTACAACTCGCGGCACTCCACTACTAATGTCTACCGTGACAACCTGAGCCACAATACTCATAAAACTTTCAACAATTGCTATTCCTTGCGCATGGCCATCTGGCAGAGCTTTTCCCCAACCAGCCATTTTTGCTGCCGTATCAAGAACATTTAAATGCCGAGGTTTAGTTTTTAAAAGTCTTCGTCTAAACTCGTAACTATCAATACCAGCATTAGAAGCTAACTCGTCAATAAAAGATTCTGTAAAGTACCCATGCTGGGTATGATCGACTGAACGCCAAGCACCAACCCGTATATGAGAAGGGCTCTCCATGTATTGGGCTTTTACATTAGGTATATCGTAAATAACCGCACTAGCTTCAGGCGGGTCCATATCATGTACAAACTTACTTTCCCAAGCGACTGGAATTCCATTAACGTCTAAACCTGCTTTAAAACACCCTAAAGCTGACGGCCGGTAAAAATCTTGTTGGGTCGTTTCTTCTCTGGACCATATTAACTTAACTGGCACACCTGACTTTTTTGAAATTTGAGCAGCTTGATTTGTATAATCTGGGTTCGCCCGTCGACCAAAGCCTCCTCCCATAAAGGCTGTGTGTACTGTTACGCTATCAATGTCGATATCAAGAGTATCTGCAGTTACCTGCCGCGTACCCAGTGGGTTTTGAGTACCAGCCCAAATATCACATTTTCCATCTCGATACCACGCAGTTGCATTCATAGGTTCCATACATGCATGCGCCAGAAATGGAACAGTATATTCAGCCTCATAAAATGAAGCAGATTCATTTATTAATTTTTTTGTATTCCCTGATTTATGAAGTGTTTTTCCCTTACGGGTTTTGATAGCAGTCCTATATTGTTCAAAAATAATTCCATCATCAATATTTTTGATTTCATTGTTTGTCCACGTTACATCAATTACATCCAATGCATTTTTGGCTTGCCAATAACCATCTGCTACTACAGCTATGTAGTCTTCCATATTATAAATACCATAAACGCCTGGCATTTTTTTAGCCAGAGAGGCATCCATTACCTTTACTTTTTGACCATGAACAGGTGCGGCTTTAACAGTTCCATATTTCATACCACTAACTGTAGCATCAATCCCAAAAATAGCTGTTCCGTCTACCTTTGAGGGAATATCAACCCTTGGAAGAGACTTGCCAATCAACTGATATTCATTTCGTTTTTTTAGTTTTGGTTTTAAATTTGGCTTTAAAGTTGCTGCAATCTCAGCGAACTCTGAAAAAGGGGCTTTTTTATCATTATGATAGATAAAGCCTTTCTCTGCACGCAATTCTGAAATTGATACACTCCATTGTTTTGAAGCGGCACTTAATAATAACTCTTTTGCGGCTGCACCGGCAGTTAACATTGCACCTGTCCCTGTAAATCTTACCGAAGTTGATCCACCGGTGATTTGCATATTCATCGACTTGGCCGCAGCAAGCATAGCACCATTAACTGTATCAAATAACACCGTAGGCACATTAGCTGAACCAAATATAAACTCTCTTGCTAAAACAAAATTAGCATAATCTTTTTCAGCTGGGGCTTCTATAATTTTCATAGCATCCCAATCTGCTTCCATTTCTTCAGCAAGCATGGCTGATAGAGCAGTATGAACCCCCTGCCCCATTTCACCATGAGGAATAATCGCTGTAACAGTGTTATCAGAGGCTATTTTTACCCATGTAGTTATAAGTTGTTCATCTCCATTAGTGACATACGCTGATAAATCTTCAGTACGGTCGCCTGGACGAATAGCAATGCCCACCATTAAGGCGCCCCCTGCGGTTATACCTGCAATTGCACCAGCTCCAATAAATCCTCGACGTGACCATACTTTTAATGAAGATCTATTAATTTCCTCAATTTTCTTGGTTGCATTTTTTTTATTTGGCTTAGTCATTTAATTACCTAAACTTTCTTTGCCGCTGATTTGATAGCAGCCTTTATTCGTCCATACATTCCGCAGCGGCAAATATTGCCACGCATAGATGTATCAATATCATCATCTGAAGGATTAGGGTTCCTTTCTAGCAATGCGATAGCAGACATAATTTGACCAGATTGACAATACCCGCATTGAGGTACCTGATGTTCTATCCAAGCTTCTTGAACTGGATGAAGAGAGCCTTCAGCATCTGCTAAACCCTCAATCGTAGTTACACTCTTGCCTTCTATATTTGATACTGGCGTGACACATGAACGGATTGGCTTTCCATCAATATGAATTGTGCACGCGCCACATAAAGATGAACCACAGCCAAATTTTGTGCCTATTAATCCTAGTTTCTCTCTTAAAACCCAGAGGAGTGGGGTGTCTGGGTTAATATTAATTTCATGATTTTGTCCATTGACTATTAATTTAACCACAAAATATCTCCTTGTTTGAATTAATATTCTTACACTCTTTAGTTCATATATCTATAGCTTGTCTGCACTTTATCATTTTTTAGTCAAAAAAAAACCCGCCATAAAGACGGGTAGTTTAAAAATTTAAACTAATTTTATACTTCAGTTGTTTCTTTTTTCTCATGATCAATAGCACCTTTAGCACTTTCATCTCGATCAACAAATTCAATAACGGCCATCGGGGCGTTATCCCCGAATCTGAAACCAGCTTTCATAATACGGATATAACCACCTTGTCTCTCTTTATAACGAGGACCAAGAACATCAAAAAGTTTTTTTGACATGTCTCTATTTCTAGTTCTAGCGATAGCAATTCTACGACTATTTAAATCACCTTTTTTTGCAAGCGTTACAAGTTTTTCAACTATGGGTCTTAACTCCTTGGCTTTTGGTAAAGTAGTAACTATCTGCTCATGCTCTATCAAGCTGGAAGCCATATTTGCAAACATAGCTTTACGGTGAGATGCAGTTCTGTTGAGCTTTCGATGTGCCATTTTATGACGCATGATATTATCCTTTTATTTTACAATGCAAGCTTATATGTGATCATCGTATTTTTTTGCTAACTCTTCGATATTCTCTGGCGGCCAGTTAGGCGCATCCATACCTAGATGAAGACCCATTGCAGCAAGAACTTCCTTAATCTCATTTAATGACTTTCTACCAAAATTAGGGGTCCTAAGCATTTCTGATTCTGACTTCTGGATTAAATCACCGATATATACTATATTATCATTTTTGAGACAATTAGCTGAACGAACTGATAACTCAAGTTCATCAACTTTGCGAAGAAGAGCTGGGTTGAAGTCCAATTCGGGTTTTTCTTCCCCGCGGCCAACATCCTCAGGATCATCAAAGTTAACGAAGACTTGGAATTGATCTTGCAATATACGAGCTGCTACTGCTACTGCATCCTCCGGTGTAACAGCAGCGTTGGTTTCTATATCAATGATTAGCTTATCGTAATCTAGAACTTGACCTTCACGTGTATCCTCAACACGGTACGCAACTCTTTTTACAGGCGAGTATAGTGCATCAATGGAAATTAATCCTATTGGAGCATCCTCTGGTCGAGATTCGGCTGCAGGTACATACCCTTTACCAGTTGTTACTGTAAGTTCCATTCGTATGTCGGCGCCTTCATCAGCATTGCATATGACATGATCTTTATTTAAAATTTCAACATCAGCCGTTTCTTCAATGTCTGCGCCTGTAACAGGTCCTGCCCCTGATTTACGTAATAAAAGCTTCTTAGGTCCTTCAGCGTGCATTCTTACGGCAAGACCCTTGAGATTCAAAACAACATTAGTAACATCTTCCATAACGTTTGGAATAGATGTAAATTCATGCACTACACCATCAATCTGCACCGCAGAAACAGCAGAGCCCTGAAGTGATGAAAGTAACACTCTTCTTAGTGCGTTACCTAAAGTCATACCAAAACCCCGCTCCAGGGGCTCAGCAGTTACAACAGCTTTTCTTTCTGGATCGCGACTCGGCTCAATCTCTGGGTTGATCGGACGGATAAGTTCTTGCCAATTTTTTTCAATCACAGTGTGACCTCTTAATGCTAATGCGTAGCGCAGTTAACGCTACAAAAAAATCCCGTTATTGGGTTTATTATACTCGGCGACGTTTTGGTGGACGACAACCGTTATGTGGTATCGGTGTTACATCTCGAATTGTTGTGATTGTAAAACCTGCGGCCTGAAGTGCCCTGACTGCGCTTTCACGGCCTGAACCAGGTCCATTTACGTTAACTTCCAATGTATTCATTCCATGTTCTGCTGCTTTTCGCGCAGCCTCTTCGGCAGCAACTTGAGCTGCATAAGGTGTAGATTTTCTTGAACCCTTAAAACCCATTGCACCAGCAGAACACCATGCTACTGAGTTACCTTGAGCATCTGTGATTGTAATCATTGTATTATTAAATGTCGAATTAACATGGGCAACACCCGATGTTATGTTCTTTTTGTCCGCGCGGCGGACACGACCCGGTTCTTTTGCCATTTTATCCTACCTATTTCTTCTTACCAGCAATGGCCTTTGCAGGACCCTTGCGAGTTCGAGCATTAGTATGAGTTCTTTGTCCACGTACAGGTAAGCCACGACGATGACGTAATCCTCTGTAATTACCCATATCCATTAATCTTTTAACATTTTGACCAACCTCTCGTCGAAGATCTCCTTCAACCATGTGGTCTGCATCAATAGATTCTCTGATTTTTAGAATTTCTTGATCAGTCAAGTCTGCAACGCGCCTCTCAGCCTGAATGCCAACTTTTACACAGATCTCCTCAGCCTTTGCTGGTCCTATACCATGTATATAGCGCAGTGCGATTGTTACGCGTTTATTGGTGGGTATATTAACCCCTGCTATTCGAGCCACATTGGCCTCCTTAATATTTCAATCTTCGTTTTTCTGGACCACCACTAATTTTACACACAAAAAGAACGGAGTGACCAAACTTCCCGAGAAAGCGGGTTACTTAGTCGTAAGCGATGGCTCCGTCAAGCTCCACATTCCCTCATTTTAAACAAATTTCATCTATTTTTACTTTCCAGAGCAATTGAAAGTAAAAATAACTGATTAATAATTACAAATACTCTAAATTTATTCCTTATTTTTATTTTTTAATGCTTCGTTAATTAACACTGAAACTTCATTAATACTTAACATTCCATCTACCTCATGAAGCTTTCTTTGTGATAGATAATAGGGTAATAAACTTGCAGTTTGCGTATTATAGGCATTTAAACGTACTTTAAAGCTTTCTGGGTTATCGTCTGCACGACCCTCTTCCTTAAATCTCTTAGTTATACGATTTATTAAAGAGCTATCATCAACTTTTAAACTCACAACAACATCTATCTGCGAATCATATAGACCCATAAGAGCGTCTAAAGCCTCTGCTTGAGCTACTGTTCTTGGGAAACCATCAAATATGAAACCACGATTATCTTTATTTGAAGAAATTTGTTCCTCGATCAGTGAAATAACTATTTCATCAGAAACTAGTTCTCCCCTATCCATTATTCCTGATACCTTTCCACCAAGTTCGGTACCAGAGGCCCTAGCTTGACGAAGCATATCGCCTGTAGAAAGCTGCAATAAAGAATGTTTAGAAACAAGCTTCTTTGCTTGTGTCCCCTTACCCGCAGCTGGTGGTCCAAACATTACAATATTCATTTCGCTTTTCCTGTCTCTATTTTTTACGCCTACGCATTCGTGACTTCTTTATTAGTCCTTCATATTGATGCGCTATCAAATGTGATTGTATTTGAGCCACAGTATCAAGCGTAACAGAAACTATAATTAAAAGAGACATGCCGCCAATTAGCATAGCAACTGAGGGAGGTATTGAACCTCCCGACTGAGCTATAATATATTCCGGTAGCACGCAAACGAAGGCCACATATATTGCTCCAATAAAAGTCAATCGTGAAAGTACATAACTCAAATACTGTGCTGTTCTTTCACCAGGACGAATACCTGGCAGAAACCCGCCATTTTTGCGCATGTTATCTGCAACATCATCAGGCTTGAACACATATGGAACGTAAAAATAACAAAAGAAGATAATTAAAAGTCCGTACAAAGTAAGATAAACAGGCGACCCATATCCAATATAAGCTAGCAATGTAGTCATTATACCTGAACCTGCACCATCCCCATTTAATGCGAGTTGTCCAAATGTTGCAGGCAATAAAAGTAATGAACTTGCAAAAATGGGAGGTATAACACCGGCTGTATTTAACTTTAAAGGCATGAATGAGCTTTCACCACCGAATGTTTTTCCTCCAGCCATTTGTCTTTTGGGATATTGCACTAATAGTCTTCTTTGTGCTCTCTCCACATAAACTATTAACATTGATAAACCGACAAATAGTAATATTAAAAATATTAACAGCAGTTCACTTACAGAGCCCTGTTGATTTAAACTAAAAGCTTGGAAGATAGCTTTTGGCAGTTCCGCAACAATACCAGCAAAAATTATTAACGATACACCATTACCAACACCCCTAGCAGTAACCTGTTCTCCCATCCACATCAAAAACATAGTACCGCCCACTAAGGTAATTACTGTCGATGCCTCAAAGAAAAGACCTGGGTTAATTACAGCACCTGGTGTTGACTGTAGTGCACGAGCAATACCATATGCTTGGAAAGCAGCCAGAAAAACAGTGAGGTACCTAGTATATTGATTTATTTGCTTCCTTCCCTGCTCCCCATCCTTATCGAGCTCTTTCAGAGACCCAATCGAACCTTTCATTAAAGTCATTATTATAGAAGCAGAAATATATGGCATAACGTTAAGCGCAAAAATAGCCATTCTTTCCACAGCACCTCCAGCAAACATGTTTAAACGTGTTAATAAACCACCGCCTCCAGAGTTAAATGCCGCCTGAAATTGTGTTATATCCATACCCGGAACAGGTATGAAAGTTCCTACGCGGTAAACGATTAGAATAAATAAAGTAAAAAGTAATCTCTGCTGAAGCTCTTTAGCTTTAGCAAATACACCTAAATTCATATTTTGAGCAAGCTGTTCAGAAGCTGAAGCCATAACTTAATACCCTTTTTTAGGCTGCAATAAATCTACCACATCCTTTATTAGAATGAGCTATGAGCTAGGGCCCAAAGCCCATCAGTTGGTAATTATACAAGCGCAAAAGCGCTAGTAAACCTAATCCTTCTTTACAGCAGCTTTTTTAGCCGGAGCTTTTTTAGCCGGAGCTTTTTTAGCCGGAGCTTTTTTAGCCGAAGTCTTCTTTACAGCAGCTTTTTTAGCTGGAGCTTTTTTAGCTGGAGCTTTTTTAGCTGAAGTCTTCTTCTCAGCAGCTTTTTTAGCTGTAGTCTTATTTGCAGCGGGTTCATCTTTGGCTTTAGACGGCGTATTTTTAGCTATTTTCTCAGATTTCTCTTTTAAAACTTTAACATTTTTTTTCTTATCACTCTTAGATAGTTTATCAGACTTTTCCGCTTTTACACCTTTTGCTCTGTATTTTGTCGAACTATCAACAATTGATATAGACCCTTTGGCATCCTCTATAGACTTCAATGCTCCAGGAGTTACACCAGAGATGGCCAAGTCAACAGCTTCAGAAAGTTTTCCAGATCCAATCAACCTCACACCACTTTTAATGCGTCTAATTACTCCGGTAGAAACCAAGGAAGCCTCATCATATTTTATACCTGATTTAATTTTTCCGCTTTCAATAGCTTTTTGTAAATTAATTACTGATAGCTCCGTCCAACTCTTTCTGTTGGGCTTGTTAAAACCACGCTTAGGCAGACGCATGTAAATAGGCATTTGGCCGCCTTCAAAACCATTAATTGAAACACCAGATCTAGACTTCTGCCCTTTAACGCCCCTACCAGCAGTTTTACCCTTACCGGAGCCAACACCGCGACCAACTCTTAGTCGGTTTTTAGTAGCACCTATGTTATCTCTTAATTCATTTAAACGCATTTTTATCTCCAGCAGAAGCTTCCAGTATCAGTTGTACTACTCTTCAACTATTTCAACCATGTGTGAAATTTTATTTATCATACCGCGAACAGAAGGTGTATCCTCTAATTCACGCATACTACCTATTCGGCCCAGACCTAAACCAACCAATGTTGCTCTCTGATCTGGCTTACGACGAATGGGACTTCCAGTTTGGCGTACTTTTAATGTTAATTTCTTTGACATCTCTATCTCCTAAGCCTGAACTACAGCTTCTGGAGCTGATGCACCATCATTACGGCGACCAACAATATCACCAACTTTTTTGCCACGTTTATTTGCAATTGTACGGGGACTTTCCATGTTCTTAAGACCTTCAAAAGTTGCACGAACCATATTATATGGATTTGATGTTCCTAAAGACTTTCCGACAACATCTTGAACGCCCAAGCACTCTAGCACAGCCCTCATTGGACCGCCGGCAATAACGCCTGTACCTGGAGGAGCTGCCCTCATTACTATCTTACCGGCACCATGCCTTCCTCGAACGTCATGATGCAGTGTCCGGCCTTCACGTAATGGAATGCGTATCATAGTCTTTTTTGCCTCTTCAGTTGCCTTTCTAATAGCTTCAGGCACTTCGCGCGCCTTCCCTTTACCAAAACCAACTCGCCCTTTCTCATCACCCACTATGACCAATGCAGCAAAACTCATATTGCGACCACCTTTTACAGTTTTCGCCACACGGTTAATGTGCACAAGACGATCAATAAACTCGTTTTCTTTTTCTTCATCGCGCTTTCCACGACGATTATCTTCTCTATCTGCCATAATATATGCTTTCCTAGAATTTTAAACCGGCTTCACGAGCCGCATCTGCCAGAGCTTTCACACGGCCATGATAAAGATAAGGACCACGATCAAAAATAACATCTTCGATTTTAGCCTTCTTGGCTCTTTCAGCAATTAACTTACCTATACGAGTTGCAGCGTCTAAGTTAGAACCCTTCATTTTTTTATCTTCGATTGTTGAAGCAGAAGCTAGAGTGGTACCAGAAGCATCATCAATAATCTGAACATAAATGTTCTTAGAAGAACGGAACACAGAAAGTCTTGGACGACCATTAGAATATTTTTTCAAACGACGACGAACTCTCTGAGCGCGGCGTAGCATATTTTCGCGAGCTGTTTTCATGATTACTTCTTCTTACCCTCTTTACTTCGAACATATTCGCCAACGTAACGAACACCCTTACCTTTATAGGGCTCGGGCTTTCGGTATGATCGAATTATTGCAGCAACTTGACCAACTTTTTGTTTGTCAATACCTTCAACTATTACAGAAGTTGGCTTTGGAGCTGTAACAGTGACTCCTTGAGGAGCAGTATATTCAACATCATGTGAGAAGCCCAACTGCATAGATAACATAGAACCTTTCATTTGAGCCCTGTAACCGACACCTTTTAGTTCAAGCTCTTTCTTATAACCGTTAGTAACACCCTCGATAAGATTAGCTACCATAGAACGACACATACCCCATAAAGAGACACCTGATTTGTTTTCAACCGCAGGATTAACTGTGAAAATATCACCTTCAATTTTTCCTATTATACCTTCAGGAAGGATAAAATTTAACTCACCTTTTGGCCCTTTAGCTATAATTTTCTGACCCTCTTGCGTGAGATTCACTGCAGATGGTATTACTATTGGTTTTTTTCCTATACGAGACATGATTAAGACACCTGACACAATACTTCACCACCGACGTTTGCATCGCGAGCAGAATTATCACTCATAACGCCTTTAGGTGTTGATAAAATGGAAATACCCAGACCGTTACGAACCTGGGGTAAGGTTTTAACTGAAGAGTAAACTCTTCGGCCAGGTTTGGATACACGCTTAATGTCTCGAATAACAGCTTCACCTTCAAAGTACTTCAATTCGATATTAAAAATTCGAAATCCATCAACTTGACCTTCGGAATAACCTCTGATGAAACCCTCATCAGCCAAAACATCAAGTACACGACCGCGGAGATTTGAAGCGGGCGTGCTGACAGAAGTTCTATTTCGCATTATTGCATTGCGAATACGTGTAAGCATATCGCCTAAGGGATCAGAAAATGACATATCTTACCTCCTACCAGCTTGACTTGACTAAGCCGGGCAGCATACCAGCTGAACCGAGCTCGCGAAGAGCAATTCTTGACATCTTCATTTTACGATAATAACCCCGAGGACGACCTGTGACCTGACACCTGTTTCTAATACGAGATTCAGCTGAATTGCGAGGCAAGGCTGCAAGTTCCAGCTGAGCATTGAATCTTTCTTCTACCGGGAGGTCTTTGTTTCGTGCTATATCCTTTAATAAAGCCCTTTTACCAGCATACTTAGCAACCATTCGCTGCCGTTTTAAATTTCGCTCAACTGAGCTTACTTTAGCCATTTTATTCTCCTTTTTGCGAGGTCATTCAACCTGCTTAGCTCACCACGTACAATTTAGTTTCGAAATGGAAACGAAAATGCTGCCAGCAATGCTTTAGCTTCTTTATCTGTTTTAGCTGTTGTTTGAACAACAATATCCATACCTTTTACTGAGTCTACTTGATCATAATTAATTTCTGGAAATACAATATGTTCTTTAAGTCCCATAGCGTAGTTGCCCTTACCATCAAAACTTTTCCCATTAAGTCCTCTGAAATCTCTAGTCCTAGGCAAAGCAATGTTAATTAAGCGGTCAATAAATTCGTACATCTGATCACGCCTCAAAGTAACTTTAGCACCAATAACCATTCCATCTCGTAATTTAAAACCTGCAATTGATTTCTTGGATTTTGTTGGCAGTGGCTTTTGACCGGCTATTAACTCCAGTTCAGCTATTGCAGCTTGAACCTTCTTTTTATCGGAAACACCCTCACCCAAACCCATGTTAAGAACAACCTTCTCAATTTTTGGTATCTGCATTTCATTTTTATACTCAAATTGCTTCTGCATTTGATCGCGAATTTCATCACGATATATTGCAGAAAGACGCGGTTCATACGGCTTAGCCATCGATTATCTCCCCGGATTTAATGGCCACGCGGACCTTTTTACCATCTTTCAGTGACTTGAAACCAACTCTAGTGGGCTTCCCATTTTTTGGGTCAAGTTGAGAAACGTTTGATATATGAATAGGTCCCTCAAAGGTCTTTATACCTCCGTCTGGATCTCCCTGACTTGGCTTTACATGACGTTTAACAAGACGCACTCCTTTTACTAGAAGTCTACTTTCCTTTGGAAAGACCTTTAAAACCTCACCCTTGCTGCCCTTATCTTTGCCAGCAATAACGATAACGTGATCGCCTTTTTTTATCTTAGCTGCCATGACTACAGAACCTCGGGTGCTAGAGAAACAATTTTCATGTGATTTTTAGCACGTAGCTCCCTAGGAACTGGACCAAAAATACGCGTACCAATTGGCTCACCATTGTTATTTATAATTACAGCTGCGTTTCCATCAAAACGTATAACAGAGCCATCACGTCTTTGAATATCTTTGCGAACTCGTACGACGATAGCTTTACGCACCTCTCCTTTTTTTACTTTGCCACGAGGAATAGCTTCCTTGATAGATACAACAATGGTATCACCAACATGAGCATATCTTCGTTTAGAACCACCTAGTACCTTTATACACTGAACGCGGCGGGCACCAGAGTTATCGGCGACGTCAAGATTTGATTGCATTTGAATCATGCGTTTGTCTCCTTTTTAAGGGGCTGTACACAAGAGCAGAGTAACTACTCAGCGTGAACCTCCCACCGCTTTAATTTACTTTTAGGCGAACATTCAATTATACGTACTGTATCGCCTACCTTGTGCACATTTTTTTCATCATGTGCATGATATTTTTTAGTTCTACGAATAGTCTTTTTAAGCAATGGGTGCAGAAAAGACCTTTCAATTTTTACAACAACTGTTTTTTCACCTTTATCAGATACAACAGTTCCTTGAAGTATGCGTTTTGGCATATATACCTACCTTAAGACTTTTTAGCTGATTTTTTTTCAGCCTGTATTGTTTTCACGCGTGCTATATTCCTGCGCACTTCTCTCACACGAGCAGTTTTCTCTAATTGACCAGTCGCCTCTTGAAAGCGGAGGTTAAACTGTTCCTTCTTTAACTTAAGAAGCTCATCACTAAGCTGATCCTCGGTCATAGTTCTTACATCAATTGTCTTCATCACCTGCTCCTACTGTTCGCCAGGACGTGTAACAATTTTACACTTAACTGGTAACTTTGCAGCTCCAAGACGAAGAGCTTCCCTAGCTACTCCATCTGATACACCATCAATTTCAAACATCACACGCCCTGGCTTTACCTTACATGCCCAAAATTCGACAGAACCCTTACCTTTACCCATACGGACTTCAGTTGGCTTTTTTGTAACAGGCACATCCGGAAAAATTCTTATCCAAACTCGACCAGCACGCTTCATATGACGCGTGATGGCCCTACGAGTAGCTTCGATTTGTCGGGCTGTTACCCGTTCGGGCTCTAAAGCTTTAAGGCCATAAGAACCAAAATTTAAGGTGGATCCACCCTTAGCCACACCTTTGATACGGCCCTTGTGAGCTTTACGAAATTTAGTACGTTTTGGCTGTAACATTGCTCAAAACCCCTTTTAATTAGATCTTGCCGGACGGCGTTCACGGCCGCCACGGTCATTATTTCCGCGTGATCTGGTATCACCTTGATCATTCATTCGTTTATCGTGCGCATATGGGTCGTGCTCGAGTATTTCACCTTTATTAATCCAGACTTTTATACCTATTATTCCCATAGCGGTCATAGCGCTGGCTACACCATAATCTATGTCTGCACGCATTGTATGCAGAGGAACAGAACCTTCCTGATATTGTTCAATCCTTGCAATTTCGGCACCCCCAAGACGACCACCAAGCTTAATTTTACATCCCTTAGCACCCATTCTCATAGCACTCTGAAGAGATCTTTTCATAGCTCTTCGAAACGAGACCCTACGCTCTAACTGTTGAGCAATTCCATCGGCTACCAAATTAGCATCGACTTCAGGCTTGCGAACCTCGACTAAATTTATGAATACCTCACCATCAACCATTGATGCAACACGCTTTCTTAAGACCTCTATGTCTGCACCTTTTTTTCCAATAACAACGCCTGGACGAGCGGTGTATATAGTTACGCGACAGGTTTTATGAGGGCGCTCTATGATAATACGTGCTACAGAGGCGGCTTTAAGTTCGGCATTGAGAAAAGCACGAATTGCAAGATCTTGATGAAGCAAATCCCCATATTCAGAAGTATTAGCATACCATCTAGATTCCCAAGTTCGGTTAATGCCTAAGCGCAAACCAATTGGATTAATCTTCTGTCCCATTACGCTGCCTCACTATTATTTTCAGCTGATATCTCTTCTACTTCACGAACAACTATAGTTAATTCAGAAAAAGGCTTTAAAATTCTAGCACCTCTTCCACGTGCACGAGCACGAAAACGCTTCATTACTAAATTCTTTCCTACATATGCTTCTGAAACAACAAGACTATCGATATCTAAACCATGATTATTTTCGGCATTTGCAATTGCAGACTGGAGAACTTTTTTAACTTCCCCAGAAATACGCTTATGTGAAAATTCAAGGTCCGCTAAGGCAGTCTCAACTCTTTTACCCCTTATCAACTGGGCAACAAGATTTAGTTTCTGAGGACTAATACGTATCATACGTAATTTAGCCCTAGCTTCATTGTCAGCAACACGACGTGGATTTTTTAATTTTGACATTATTACTTCCGCTTTGCTTTTTTATCAACACCATGACCGTAATAGGTACGTGTTGGAGAAAATTCGCCGAATTTATGACCAACCATATCTTCATTTACAATGACAGGTATGAATTTCTGACCATTATGAACTTGAAATGTGAGACCTACAAATCCTGGCATAATAGTTGAGCGACGCGACCATGTCTTGATAGGCTTGTGCCTACCTTCAGCCTTAGCCGCTTCTGCTTTTTTTAATAGATATCCGTCGACAAACGGACCTTTCCAAACTGAACGTGGCATACTCTCTACGCTCCTTAACGTTTCTTCTTCGCGTGACGCGAACGTATAATGAATTTATCAGTCGCTTTATTTGAGCGAGTACGAGCACCTTTTGTGGGTTTACCCCAAGGTGTTACCGGATGCCTACCGCCTGAGGTTCTACCCTCGCCACCCCCGTGAGGGTGATCCACAGGGTTCATAGCCACACCACGAACCTGAGGTCTTTTACCAAGCCAACGCTTTCGCCCTGCCTTACCTAGATTAATATTCATGTGGTCTGGGTTTGACACAGCCCCAACAGTGGCTAAACAAGTCTGATGAACCATTCGCATCTCACCAGATTTAAGTCTGACTTGCGCGTAACCCTCTGATCTACCAACTAGCTGAGCATATGTACCTGCTGATCTAGCTATCTGACCACCTTTTCCTGGCTTAAGCTCTATATTATGAATAATAGTACCAACCGGCATTGAACGAAGAGGCATTGAATTTCCTGGCTTAACATCAGCTTTATCAGAAGAAATCACAGTGTCGCCAGCCGCTAACCTTTGTGGAGCAAGAATATAAGCTTTTTTACCATCTTTATACTGAATAAGTGCAATATATGATGTTCTATTTGGATCGTACTCAATGCGCAATACATTAGCAGACATGTCTTTTTTTGATCTTTTAAAATCAACCATTCGATACAAACGCTTATGACCACCGCCTTGACGGCGCATAGTTATTCTGCCTGTGTTATTTCTACCACCCTTTTTTGATAAACCTTCTGTTAGTGATTTCTCTGGCCTACCCTTGTGAAGGTCAGAACGATCAACCTGAACGAGATTTCTTCTCGAAGGACTAGTTGGATTAAATGTCTTAAGAGCCATAATTCCCCCCTACAATCCAGTTGCTATGTCTATGCTGTCGCCATCTTTTAAGGTGACTACCGCTTTTTTGATATCTTTCCTGCGACCAGGAATACCTCTGAAACGTTTGGTTTTACCTTTTAAACGGAGTGTGTTTACCGCAGTCACAGATACTTTAAATAACTGCTCTACCGCTTCTTTAATTTCTGGCTTACTGGCGGAAACAGGAACTTCAAATACGACCTGATTATTTTCTGCTATAATTGTGGACTTTTCAGTTATGATAGGAGAAAGAACACTATCATAATGTCGGGCTGCAATACTCATTTTAATCGAGCCTCCAGATCTAATACCGCTTGTTTAGTTAAAACCAAAGTATGACGCTTCAAAATATCATAAACATTAGCTCCCTGACTAGGCAGAACGTCCAAATTTGGGATATTTTTAGCTGCTTTTGCAAAATTTTCTTCAATTGACGAGCCGCTAACAACCAGACAATTTGTTATACCTAATCCCATTAATTGCTTAAGCAAATCAGCTGTTTTAGGCGATTTTGCTGACGCATCTTCGATAATTACAAGTTCTTTAGCTGTTGCTTTAGCTGACAATGCATGACGAAGGGCCATTGCTCTAACTTTCTTAGGCAAACCAATTGCATGCGATCTTGAACGGGGCCCGTGTGCTTTGGCACCACCACGAAATTGAGAAACAGATCCATTACCATGACGGGCAGTACCACCGCCCTTCTGGCGACCTATTCTTTTTGTTGTTTTAGAAACATCTCCACGTTCTTGAGTCTGATGAGTACCAGATTGTCGCTTAGCTAGCTGATACCTAACCATTCTGTGAAGAACATCTTTTCTGGGCTCCTGACCAAATATGTCTTTACTAAGATCTAAAGATCCAGATTTCTTTCCATCAAGTGTTTGAACATCAATTTTCATAATTAAATATCCTCACTTGAGTTTATGCTTTCAGTGGTGTCACTTGGAGCAATTTCATCTTCTACAGGGGCCTTAGATATATTAAAACTGCCTGGTAAAGGTAAATCGGAAACTTTTGGACCTTTAACAGCGTCGCGAATTTCAATCCAGGCGCCCTTTGATCCAGGAGTAGCGCCCTTAATTAGAACCAACCCCTGATCAGCATCGACACGGGCAATCTCTAAATTTTGAACTGTTCGTCTTACAGCTCCCATATGCCCTGCCATTTTTTTGCCCTTAAAGACTTTCCCAGGATCTTGACATTGTCCAGTAGAGCCATGAGATCTATGAGAAATCGAAACACCATGAGTAGCCCTTAAGCCGCCAAAATTATGGCGCTTCATTGCTCCTGCAAAACCTTTACCAACAGTAATTCCAGAAGCATCAACCTTTTGTCCTGGTACGAAATGGTCAGCAAGCATTTCAGCGCCAACTTCAATTAATTTATCCTCTTCAACACGAAACTCGATTAATTTCTTTTTTGGAGTTACAGCTGCTTTAGAAAAACGTTCTCGCTCTGCTTTCGAAACGCGATTAACTTTTGCCTCGCCTGAACCAAGCTGAAGAGCGGTATAACCGTCCCTAGCGGCAGTTTTATGAGCTACTACCTGACAACCCTCTAATGATAAGACTGTTACAGGTATATGATTTCCTGCCTCATCATATACCTGAGTCATACCAACTTTTTTTGTCAATAAACCTGAACGCAACATAATTACGCCCCTAACTTAATTTCAACATCAACACCTGCGGCAAGGTCGAGCTTCATTAAAGCATCAACTGTCTGCGGTGTTGGATCAACTATATCAAGCATCCGTTTGTGTGTTCTAATCTCAAACTGCTCGCGAGACTTCTTATTAACGTGAGGTGAGCGATTTACGGTAAACCGTTCAATCCGTGTAGGCAAAGGAATCGGTCCTCTGACAGTTGCTCCTGTACGCTTAGCTGTACTTACAATCTCTTTTGTAGAGGTATCTAAGATGCGGTGGTCGAATGCTTTCAACCGAATGCGAATATTTTGACGATCCATAGTGGAAATCCGTTTCTAACGCTTTCTAAAATAAAAAAAAGAGCTCAAAAAAAAGAACTCTTTCACCCTTAATTACTCAATAATTTTACCAACAACGCCAGCACCTACAGTACGACCACCTTCACGGATAGCAAAGCGAAGCTTCTCTTCCATTGCGATTGGCACAATAAGCTCAACATTAA
>CAJQGR010000080.1 GCA_905477785.1 uncultured Hellea sp. | reverse complement strand
CTGTGGCCAAAGAAATAGAGCTTGAAGATCGTTACCAAAACTTAGGAGCAATGATGCTTCGTGAGGTTGCATCTAAAACCAATGACAAAGCTGGTGATGGTACAACAACGGCTACAGTATTAGCACAGGCTATTGTTCGTGAAGGACTTAAACGTGTTGCTGCGGGCATGAACCCAATGGACCTAAAACGCGGTATTGATAAAGCAGCTGGTGAAATAGCAGGAGACTTATTAAAGAAAGCAACTAAAATCACTAAGTCTTCTGAAATAGCACAAGTTGGAACTATTTCCGCTAACGGTGAAGCTTCAATCGGAAAAATGATTGCAGACGCTATGGGTAAAGTTGGTAATGAAGGTGTTATAACTGTTGAAGAAGGAAAGACCGCTGAAACTGAACTAGATGTCGTTGAAGGTATGCAGTTTGATCGTGGTTATTTATCTCCTTATTTCATTACAAATGCTGAAAAAATGAAAACAGAGCTAGACGATCCTTATATTCTGTTGAATGAAGGTAAACTTACTTCATTACAGCCAATGTTGCCAATCCTAGAGGCTGTTGTTCAAACAGGTAAGCCACTTTTAATTATTGCTGAAGATATTGAAGGCGAGGCATTAGCAACCTTAGTAGTTAATAAACTTAGAGGTGGTTTGAAGATAGCTGCTGTTAAAGCACCTGGATTTGGGGACCGCCGTAAGGCTATGCTACAAGACATAGCTATCTTGACCAATGGTACTGTTATTTCTGAAGATCTTGGCATTAAGTTAGATAATGTAACTATCAAGGATCTTGGTACTGCAAAGCATGTTCATATTACCAAAGATGACACAGTCATCGTTGATGGTCAGGGAAAGAAAAAAGACATCAAAGCTAGAGTTGAGCAAATACGTCAGCAGGCAGAAGATACTTCTTCAGACTACGATCGTGAAAAATTACAGGAACGTCTAGCAAAGCTTGCAGGTGGTGTTGCTGTAATTAAAGTTGGCGGTAGTACTGAGATTGAAGTTAAGGAACGTAAAGACCGTGTTGACGATGCTCTGAATGCTACTCGCGCTGCTGTTGAAGAAGGTATAGTGCCTGGTGGTGGTACAGCTCTATTGCGCGCTTCACGTAATATTAGTGTGAAAGGTATCAATGATGATGAGCAATCAGGAATTGAAATCGTCGTAGCAGCACTTCAGTACCCATTACGTCAAATCGCTGACAATGCCGGTGTTGAAGGTGCCGTTGTTGTGGGTAATGTGATTGCTGAAAATAAAGCTAATTACGGTTATGATGCTCAAAATGATCAATATGGTGATATGGTTAAAAAAGGTATCATTGACCCTGTAAAAGTTGTTCGTACAGCACTCATGGATGCTGCTTCAGTGGCTTCTCTGATATTGACAACGGAAGTTGCTATAGTGGAAGCACCGAAGCCAGAATCAGCAGCCCCTGCTATGCCTGATATGGGAGGTATGGGAGGTATGGGAGGTATGATGTAAAAACTTAGGTTTTTTTTATTACCTCTCTTCAATGAACTTATTAGCGGCCCTTTTTAGGGCCGCTTTTTTTTGGTTCAGTATTGGATAATTAATTTGAATAAATCTGGGGGTAAGTAATGAAAAAGAACTTCTAAAATTTAAAACCTTCGTTTTTTATACTATGGTACGGGTGGTCGGACTTGAACCGACACTCCAAAGGAACCGGATTTTGAATCCGGCGCGTCTACCAATTCCGCCACACCCGCTTAATAGAGTAGCGACGTATAAATGAGCTTAATAAAAAAGGCTATACACTTTTATTTCTTTTTTACATGTCTTTCAGTTTTTTAATGCTATAGCTTTCTAATGACTATTAATTCTAATTTTATCTTAAGGTCTTATGAGGGTATAAAAAATTTAGCGCGGCATAGGTTAGCTGTATATTGGCTTGCGCTTGTTTCTTTTTTGGAAAGTTCAATTTTTCCATTGCCGGTAGACTTAATGGTTATCCCAATGGTGCAGTCGAACCGGAGTAAATGGCTACAGATAGCTATAGTTGCTTCTGTTTTCTCAGTTTTAGGAGGGATAGGAGGGTACTTTTTAGGCCTTTGGTTCTTTGATATGCTAGCAAAGCCAATATTAGATGTTTTAGGAAAGTCAAACTATATTGAACAGTTCTCTTCAAATGTTGAAACATATGGGGGCGTTGCTGTTTTCGGAGCGGGACTAACACCTTTTCCTTATAAAGTTATGACTATCATGTCGGGCAGTTTAAAGGTTAATTTTGGTGTTTTTGTTATTGCTAGTACGGTATCAAGGTTTCTAAGATTCTTTATTGTTGCATATATCGTTCATTTATTCGGCTTTCAGGCAGAAGAATTTATCAAAAAACATTTTGCTAAATTGACATTTTTATTATTTATTGGGGTCGTTGGGATTTGGGTTCTTGTAAAGACGTTAGTCTAATAATAACCCTGTAACCTTTTCGAAACCATAGGATTTAAATGCTTTAAAACGATTACTGCATGCATTAGGTCCTATTAAAAAAACTTTATTGGTTTCGAATTTTTTAGGTTTTAGATTTAATGTTTGTATTATACTAAGTACTCTACGTGCTACGGCATCACCACTGTCTATCCAACTTACAGTCTGGTTCACCGAGGACTTTAGTTCTTCAAGTAAAAGTGGAAAATGGGTACATGCTAACACCACTGCATCAATATCAGCACCATACTGTCCGCTAAACATTGGTGTTATTTCTGTTTTTATCCATTCCTTATTGATCTTTTCGCCTATCATTTTTTTCTCTGCTATATCTACTAAATTAACAGAGCCTTGTAGAATAAAACGACAATCTGAAGCATGCTCATTTATCAATTCATCAACATATCGCCGTTTAACAGTACCTGGTGTTCCGAGTACGGCTATAGTTTTTGTCCTTGATAAAGTTGCTGCTGGCTTGATTGCGGGCACTACGCCTATAACAGGAATTGATAGTACCCCTCTTATTTCTTCAAGCGCTGTAGTGGAAGCTGTGTTGCAAGCGATTACGGCAAGATCAGGTTTAAATGTTTCTGTTAGCTCCCATAACAACCTGGGCAAACGATTTTTTAATTGAAATTCAGTTTTCTCACCGTAGGGACGAAAATTGTCATCTGCTATATAAGTTAATCTAAGGTTTGGATTTAGCTTTATAATTTCAGTTACAACCGAAAGACCGCCAACTCCTGAGTCAAATATTAATGCATGGCCCGTACTTATTTTTTTCATAATTTCTTCGTAGTACTACTAGATTACTAAACTCTTATTGTGCAGAGTATTTAATTATCAGAATAAATATCAAAATAGCAAGAGAGATGAATATTTATCAAGCGCGAACATTATGGTTAATTTCAATATTCTTTATTTTGAGATTAATATTTTTATATTTATCACCTTTAGGTCTTCATGGGGATGAAGCCCAGTATTGGGTATGGTCGAAAAACCTTGATTGGGGCTATTATAGTAAACCCCCATTTGTTGCATTTATTATCTTTATCACAACAAGTATATTTGGGGATATAGAATGGGCGGTCCGAATTTCTTCACCCTTATTACACTCTTTAATTGCATTTTTAATTTTTAGAACAGCTAAGTTCGCATTTGATGAAAAAACTGGATTTTGGGCTGCGGCCATCTATTTTTTAATGCCAGCTGTATGGGTATCTTCTACCATTGTTAGTACTGATGTCGCACTTCTATTATTTTGGGTGATAGCATTAAATGCGTGGCTGCACCTTCGTAAAGAAAAATCATTATTTTGGGCGGTAATTATATCAATTGCAATTGGTCTAGGCCTACTTTCAAAATATGCTATGATTTATTTTGTGTTTGCTTTGATTTTAGCAACTATATTCGATAAAATTTCAAGGCAGATATTTTTGTCTTATAAGGGTCTAATAATTGTACTTATTTCATCGTGTATAATTTTACCAAATATAATATGGAATTATACAAATAATTTTGTGACATTTTCACATACCCTTGATAATGCTAATATGAAAAATGGACTAGCATTGCATCCAATAGAGCTATTAACTTTTTGGATTGACCAGCTAGGTGTTTTTGGGCCTATAAGTTTAATTGTTCTAATTTTGGCAATAATAATCTTAATAAAATCTAGCGATGTTTTGGATAAAAAAACTATAAATTTACTTTTAATTTTGACAATAACCCCCTTAGCTCTAATTTCTTTGCAAGCTTTACTTTCTCGAGCGAATGCTAACTGGGCTGTTACGGCTTATGTTTCAGGCTCAATTATCTTGGCTAAGTTTTTGACTCTATGGAGTCCAAAAGTAAAAACTTGGGTGCTAAGCGGCATAGTGCTTCAAACTGGAATTTGTTTATCTGGACTGATAATTATTTCAAATGTCAATATGACTAATAAGATGGGTCTAACCAATTTGGTTAAGCGACAGATTTCTTGGCCAGAAACAGTAAGCGCAGTAGAAAACATTATAGATAAGGGACACAATAATAGTTCATATGAATTTGTAGCTATTGATAAGCGAACAGTATTCTATAGTCTTTTTTATTATGGACTGAATGACAAATTACCCTTGAGAATGTGGACGTTTGGCAAAAATCCATTAAGTCATGCTGAAATGACCTATCCACTTCAAAGTCAGGATGGGCCTATATTGCTTTTGAACTACTATAATCAGGATGAGCTTTTGTTAAAAAGTGATTTTGAAAATTTAGTTCGTTTGCCAGACCTTAATATTGATTTAGGCGGCAGAAAACGTCGTATACTTAGAGTTTGGGCTGGCTATGGATATACACCTAGGAAAGGACGACCTTATGGGTAAATTTATAAGTTCTGGCCTTGACTTTTATATTGATTAACTAACCCACTTTTTTCCAGAGGCGTTTTAGTATTGCATCTCGTTTGCAACCTTTCCTATAATAATTATATCTTATAGGTTTTTTCTTGTAATAATCTTGATGGTAATCTTCTGCGACCCAGAACCTTTTTGAATTCAGTATAGGTACAGATATTGGTGCCTTAAAGGGCTTATCCTTTGATATCTTTTTTTTTGATATTCTTGCTTCCTCTAATTGGTCAGCTTTTGCAAATATCACGGCCCTGTAGGAATTACCCCTGTCGCAAAACTGCCCATCTGTATCTGTCGGATCTATATTATACCAATAATGATTTAAAATTTCAGAGTAGCTAATCACTTCTGGATCAAAAGATATCTTTACAGCTTCGATATGTCTCCCGTGGTTTCTGTATGTTGGGTAATTCATATCACCACCTGTATAGCCTGAAATAGCCTCTACAACTCCATTTAACTTTTCAAAATCCGCTTCTACACACCAGAAACACCCACCCGCAAGAATGGCATAATCTAGGTTTTTAGTTACCAGTATATTTCCTGTTTGAGAAATATTCAAAAATAATATCAGAAGTAAGTATTTCATTTGGTTTCCTCAATGTTGTTTTAATTCTATTTTTATCAGAAAGAAAAATTATTCAGACTTTAGGGCTGCGTAAGCCTGGAGCGCTCTTTTTCTGGCAAATTTATGCTCTACTACCGGCTTAGGGTAGTTGCTACCAAGTTTTACATTGGCTTTTTGTAGTATTTCTGTTGGTGCATCCCAGGGTCTATGAATGTATTTTTTTGGTAGATTTTTGAGTTCAGGTATAAATTTTTTAATATACTCTCCGTCAGGGTCAAATTTTTCACCTTGAGAAAAAGGGTTGAATATTCTAAAGTATGGAGATGCATCAGCTCCGCTTCCAGCAACCCATTGCCACCCTGATGCATTGCTAGCTGGGTCAGCATCTACAAGTGTATTGTAGAACCATTTTTCTCCTTCTCTCCAGTCTATCAATAAGTGCTTTATTAAAAAACTAGCAGTAACCATTCTCACTCGGTTATGTTGCCATCCAGTTTTCCAGAGCTGCCGCATGCCGGCGTCAACAAAAGGGTAGCCCGTATTGCCTGTTTTCCACGCATCCAGTAAAACATTATTTTTTTGCCATCTAAAATTATTAAATTTCTTTTTAAAGTTATCATCCGCTAATTTGGGATTATTATAAAGAAGAACGTAAGAGAACTCTCTCCATCCAATTTCTGTTAAGTATTTATCTGCCATTTGCAGGTCGTTCTTAAAAAAATGCCATATTTGCCTTGGAGATATCTCCCCGAATGCAAGATGTGGTGAAAGCTTTGAAGTGCCATTGTCTATGTCTGGCCTATTTCTATTTTCTTCATAATTTTTGATCGGGCCGTTTGCAAAATTTGATAATGCATTCAGTGCTCCTTCAGACCCAACTGTCCAATAAGGTTTGATTTTATTACCCCAGTTACTATTTTTAGGAAGTAAATTTAAACTATCTAGATCTAAAGATTCTAATATTTCATGGTAGCTTAGAGCGCTATTAGGCTTCGGTAAGGGTTCAGTATTTATGTGCTTCTTTGCTTCTCGCCAATACGGAGTAAAAACTTTATAGTAATTACCTGTTTTAGTTTTAATTGACCAAGGTTCTGAAAGTAGATTAGCGTTAAAACTTTTTACAGAAAGCCCTCTTTTTGTAAGGTCTGATTTTATTTCTGTATCCGTCTCTATATTTTCAATTTCATACCTTCTGTTCCAGTAAATGCTGGAGGCCCCAGTTTGTTTTATGAGAATATCAAGAGCCTGAGATGTAAGACCTTTGCGAACTGTTAAGTTTAAATCAATTTTATTTAAATCTGATTTTAATGATTGTAGACTATAATATAACCACCATTTACTAGCGGCCCCCATCTCGCGATTTTGTTCCGTTTCCCATATATAAGCGCATATTAGGGGGCGTCCAGTATTAGCCGCTGAGTGTAATGCAGGATTATCAAACACCCGCAGATCGCGTCGAAATAAAACTATTATTGGTTCGTTTAGAATAAATAACTCTTTAGATGCTTGTTTCAAATAATGATATATCCAATTGTATAATACGTAGAGCTAACACGGATAGTTGTAAAATTTATTCTAGGTTTGAAATATCATACAAGTCAGCCATCACAGATTCAGTGGTTGGCCAACGGCCAGCCCCTTTTCCACGAATTTTGTATTGATCGCCATCTTCGAAGTAAAAAATAGCATGAGCTTCTTCACCATCTGCTTGAGCTATAAAGTTATTCAGAGATAAGTCTTTGAGTTCAAGTTTGGAGGAGAAGCCATTTATATCCTTCCAGCATGTTGATATGCGTTTTATTGCGCCAAGTGGAGGCGAGCTTAAAGAAAAATTTTCAATAGTATCTCTTTGAATATCATTTGTATCAATCTGTTCATCAAATCCTAACAATGCAACTAAACGGATTTTAGCTGCTGAGTCTAAACCTGATACATCTGCGGTCGGATCTGTTTCTGCAAAGCCCTTTCTTTGTGCATCTGCTAAAGCGTCAGCATAAGTCTTTCCTGAACTAATTTCATCAAGCATGTAATTTGTTGTTCCATTTAATAAAGCTTCTACTCGAGTAATACGCCCTTTCTCTCGAATACACATTTCAAGTACAGGCATTCCTCCGCCAGCAGCAGAGGAAAATAAAAGTTGTGTGTTCTTATTATTAGCATAATTTATTAATGGTAGCCCACCCTCAGCTATTGCTTGCTTGTTGGCACTTATTATATGCACTTTATTTTCTATCATTAATTTGCAGTACTCTAATGCAGGTTCAACAGGGCCAGAAACGTCAATAAATACATCTGGATTTGATTCTAATATTTCTTGAAAATTCGTTGTTAGTTCTTCTGGTTTGTAGCCCTGATCTATATATTTAGATGTATTTCTAACTAATATCTTTACGACTTCAAAGCGTTCGGAATGAGACTTTATTCTTCGGTAAACACCGCCTCCTACAACTCCACAGCCCATCATAGCTATTCTGAGTTTTTTTGGGGTAGTTGTTTCGGTCAGCTTACCTGTCAATTTTCCAATTGTAGTACCACTTGAGATACCAGGCGTTCCTAAATCAAACTCAATCTGATGTTTTTTTGCAAATTCTAAAGCTTTAGGTGATATCAAGGGTGCAGCAACTTTTTTTGCATCGTCATAGGAAATTTTATTGTAACGTTTTGGTTGTGGCCCTGAAGACTTAGGGTCACGTTCGAAAACACCTTCTACATCCTTAAGTAACTTCGCTTTAACACCAAGCCGCTTCGCGACATAGATAGCTGTCATATCGGCACCGCCCTCGGCAAGTAAAACAGTTCTATCTTTTTCGCCTATGGCTACGTGGCCGGGCATGACAACAATGTCATGATTTTTAAGATCTATTTCTAATTGATTTGTATTCAAATCTACTAGCGTAGATTTTTTCGCTTTGAGACCTAAGTCCCTTGCTTGTCTTACGAATGCTGGAGCCCCAATTCTTTCCAGAGCTAGTGCGAGGAGAGCAGCTGAGCGCCTTTCTCCTAGCTGAATTAACTCGGGTAGATTTTTTGCATCTTCATCTGGCCCAATTTGTCTTGCCTCTGCTAGTAGGATATCAGTTTGATCTCCTTGGGCTGAAGTTACAGCTACTACATTTTGGCCTTGTCTGTAATGGCGGTATATTTCACTAGCAGCTTCAGTGTAGTCATCAAGATTACGTAAAACGCTATGGCCAAAATTTAAGACAATAATTGGAACTGGCATTTGATTTTCTTTCATTTAATATGAGGTATAATGAGTATGGTTGTGAGGTAGATGTGTCAATAAGGCCATTATATTTAATCATTGAATAATGCTATTATTGATTATGAATAAATTTATAAATACAAATAAATTTGGTGTACTAAAGAGAGGATTTATGGGCTCTTGCCCTAAGTGTGGAAAAACAAAACTGTTTAAAAGTTACCTCAAACAAGTTGATATTTGTAAAGTTTGTGAGACCGAATGGATAAATGTAAGAGCAGACGATGCACCTGCTTGGGCCTCAATGCTGATTTCTGGTCATTTTATCGCTCCATTTTTTTATCTGATAGCTTTTAAATTAGATCTACCTGACTGGATACGAACGTTGGTGCTGATTGTGATTGGTGTCATTATCTGTTTATTTGTTTTACCTCGAGTAAAAGGTTTCTTTATTGCGCTTATTTGGGCTACTGATGCACCAACTTCCTAATACTTGACGTCTGCTGTTGTATCAGTCATATCCCTATATTCATCAAGACCGACCTAGGGACAGGCCCTCAGAAAGTCGGGGCAACCTTGTTTTTTCAGTCGGTGCCAATTCCTGCGGTTTATTCCGAAAGATGTTGCTAGCTAAAAGCTTTTAATCTTTCCCCGCATATTGGCATTAAAATCGGAGTAGTGGCTATGCCGCGGGATATTAGAGTTAAATTAGGTGATAACACTCTGCAGCGAGGGTGTGTAATAGAAAACGACGAAGTTTTGGGTCGTCTCTATGGTAATGAGAATGGACCAACAATAGTAATAATGGGAGGAATTTCTGCTTCTAGGTTTGTCGCTGATGGCGGAAGGCTTGACCGAGGTTGGTGGTCGACACTAGTTAGGCCTGACGGTCCAATTGATCTCAATAAGTATTCAGTCATAGGTTTTGATTTTGCCCCATCCATTGAAAGTGAAAGTCGACCTAAGTCTATAACTACTCACGATCAAGCGGATCGATTGAAGGAATTGTTGCTATTCAATAATATTGGCTGTGTAAACGCCATAATTGGTTCTTCATATGGGGGTATGACCGCCCTTGCCTTCGCTCATGATTTTCCGGATATGGTTGATAATATTTGTGTGATAGGAGCTGCACATAAACCTTACCCAATAGGAGTGGCATGGCGAGGTATTCAGAGGCGAGCTGTAATGCTTGGTATAGAGGCTGGATCACCAGCTAAAGGAATGAAACTTGCTCGAGAGCTTGCAATGACTACTTATCGTACTGCAGAAGAGTTTGATGGTAGGTTTGATCTCATTGAAACACAAAAATTTCCTTCAAAGTTTGATATATGTGAATATTTAGGTTCACGTGGTAATGCATTTGCGGAACTCATGGATGCAAGACGATTTTTAGCGTTATCAGAATCCATTGATTTGCATAATGTAGAGCCTGAATTAATAAAAACCCCCACTTTACTTATGTCGGCAACATCTGATCAACTCTCTCCTTTGGCTAATGTTAGGGAATTACGCGATCGTTTGGGGGGGGATTCTGAGCTGTTCACTTTTACATCACTTTATGGCCACGATGCATTTTTGAAGGAATATGATGCAATGGCACCTCGCCTATTAAAATTCTGTCAAAGTCTGAATTAATAAAATTATATATTTTATAGAGGTGAAAATATGACTTCAAAACGTACATCACTAATACAGGCAGGAATGGGCGACGACCCGGCTTATAAATCAGTGAGTCCTCCTATTTATCTAAGTTCTACGTATTGCTTTGATACAATATCGGAAAAAGGTAAATACGACTATGGCAGAACAGCAAACCCTAACAGAAATGAATTAGCTGAAGCATTAACAAAATTAGAAAATGGGTTTTCGTGCGTTGTCACATCTTCAGGCATGTCTGCAATAGACTTAGTGACGAATCTATTTAAAGCGAATGAACTAATAGTTGCCCCTAATGATTGTTATGCAGGAACGCACCGTCTTTTGAGTCACAGGGCTAAGCAAGGTAGATTAAAAGTTAGATTTATAGACTTTTTAGATGCAAACGAAGTAAGTGAGGTTTTTAAAGAAAAACCCGCGCTTTTATTGCTTGAGTCTCCGTCAAACCCATTGCTTAGATTGGTAGATATTTCAGAAATTTGTGAGTTTGCAAAATCAGTTGGTGCTCTTGTAGCTGTAGATAACACATTACTATCTCCCGTTCGTCAAAGGCCACTGGATTTAGGCGCTGATTTTTCTATTCATTCTACTACCAAGTACTTAAATGGGCATAGCGATGTAGTTGGCGGTGCTATTATTTCAAAAAAACAAGAGCATGGTGATCAATTAACATGGTGGGCAAACTGTCTCGGTGTTACAGGCTCGCCCTTTGATAGTTATATGACTTTACGCGGGATGCGCACCTTACATCCAAGAATGGATAGCCAAGAGTCAAGCGCAATGAAAGTAGCGCAATTTCTTCACAAACACCCTAAGATTACTAAAGTATATTATCCAGGTTTACCATCGGACTCTGGTTATAGATTGTGTAAAAAACAACAAAGTGGACCCGGTGCAATGATTTCGTTTGAAGTTAATGGAGGCTTTAACGAGGCCAAGAAAGTCATAGAAAGTCTAAAGGTATTTCAACTGGCCCCAAGCCTCGGAGGTGTTGAGAGTTTAATTTCGTATCCACCAACGATGACGCATGGCGGTATATCTGAAACCTTAAGGTGCACTGCTGGGATAAAAGAAAGTTTACTTAGAATTTCTATTGGCCTTGAAAGTTCTGAAGACATAATTCAAGACTTATCGGCATCTTTTACCTTAATTTAGTCTATTTAAGGCATGAATTTATAACTATTATCCAAAAAATGATTATTTTAGGGTAAATTTTTGTGTTGCCTAAGGCGATTGTTTAGAATATTTATACATTTAAATTTGAAAATGAAATGATGATAACCCAGAAATATTACAATACAGACGAAGGTAATGTCGTACGATGTCTTATAAATTTTATGATTGGAATAAACCTGATTTTAAGAGTGCTGCTTAATAGCAGTAAAAAAAGCGGGATTTAGGTAAATGTTATAAGCCTAGTTTACCCGCTCTTAACCGAGCGGGTTTTTTTATGCTTAGGGAGAATTGTGTGTTTGATAAAAAAAGCAATGCCATAGTTAAGGGTCCAAGCAGGGCTGCGGCTCGAGCAATGCTGCGTGCCACTGGTATGGACGATAAAAATTTCGATGGACCCATCATAGCTGTTTTCAATACTTGGACCAATATGGGGCCATGTAATATGGATTTAGATAAGTTAGCTGTGCCTGTTCGCGCTGGAATTCGATCTGCAGGGGGTACACCTGTAGACTTTAACTCGATTGCGGTTTCTGATGGAATAACAATGGGCAGTGAAGGCATGCGTGCGTCATTAATGTCCCGTGAGGTTATAGCTGATTCTATTGAATTAGCAGTAAAAGGCCATTCTCTGGATGGTGTAATAATTCTGGTTGCTTGTGATAAAACAATTCCTGCGGCAGGGATGGCACTAGCTAGAATGAACATACCTGGAGTAGTTTTATACGGCGGGTCAATAATGCCAGGAAATTACAAGGGTAAAGATTTGTCTGTTCAGGATGTTTTTGAAGCCGTGGGAGCTTGTGCTGCTGGAATTATAGATGAGGCAGAATTAAAGGAAATTGAAAAGTCTGCTTGCCCCGGTGCTGGGGCATGTGGAGGTCAATTTACGGCAAATTCGATGGCTATGGCTATGACGTTTCTTGGTTTATCACCAATGGGTGCCAACGATATTCCAGCAATAAATGAAAACAAAAATAGTAGTGCATATGCAGCAGGACAAATTGTAGTAGAATGTGTTATGGAGAACAGATTACCTAGAGATATGATTACTCAAAAATCTCTCAAGAATGCAGCTATTGCTTTATCAGCAACAGCGGCCTCTACTAATGCTATTTTGCATTTACTAGCTATCGCATCAGAAGCGGGTGTAAAAGATTTTGATATTGATGTATTTGATGAAATTTCTAGGTCGACCCCAGTTATTGGTGACCTGAAGCCAGGTGGGAAATATATGGCATATGACCTTTATGCGGCTGGTGGTTCGGCCCTAATAGGGAAACGCCTTGTTGATGACGGAAGAATAATTGATCAGCCAACTGTTACCGGTAAGTCTCTTTTTTCTGAGATCAAAGGCCTCAAAGAGCTAGATGGTCAAACTGTAGTAAGACATTTTTCAGACCCCGTGAAGTCACGCGGAGGATACGGAATATTATATGGAGACCTTGCTCCGGAGGGCTGTGTTGTAAAGTTAGCTGGTCATGGAGATCTTTATTTCCAAGGGAGTGCACGTGTGTTTGAAAGTGAAGAGGACTGTTTTAAGGTAGTGCAGAATAATGGGATTAAAAAAGGTGACGTAGTCATTATTAGAAATGAAGGACCTTGTGGCGGCCCAGGAATGCGTGAAATGCTTGGAGTTACTGCGGCTTTAGTGGGTCAAAATTTAGCTGATCATGTTGCGCTAATAACTGATGGCCGTTTTTCAGGAGCCTCTTATGGTTTTGTTATTGGACATGTTGCCCCAGAGGCTGCAAAAGGTGGGCCTCTGGCTTTTGTGGAAGATGGAGATATAATCACTATAGATGTTGAGGCTAGGACAATAAATATTGATGCAGATTTAAAATCACGTGTCTCTAATTGGACGCCTTTAAAACCAAAATATACAACCGGCGCTTATGCTAAATTTGCTAAACTTGTAGGCTCAGCATCAAAAGGTGCTGTTACATCCTTTCCATTCGAACACTAAGGAATAAAATTATGTCATCTCTAGATATTTATTACGATAAAGATTGTGATCTCACAATTATTAAAAACAAGAAAGTAGCAATACTTGGCTATGGCTCTCAGGGCCGTGCACATGCTTTAAACTTAAATGACTCAGGTGTCCAAGTTGTAGTTGGGTTACGTCCAGATAGTCGTACAAATAAAAAAGTAAAAGCTGACGGCCTCAATTCTTTGGCTACTTCAGATGCAGTAAAGGGAGCAGATGTTATTATGGTGCTAACTCCTGACGAACTACAGGCTAAAATATACCGTGAAGATATAGAGCCCAATATCAAAGAAGGCGCTGCACTTGCATTTGGCCACGGTTTTGCAATTCACTACGGCCAAATTTCACCTAGAAAGGATCTAGATGTTATCATGATTGCCCCTAAAGCTCCTGGTCACACAGTAAGAAATGAATTTATTAATGGTCGTGGAATTCCAGATTTAATTGCAATTGCCCAGGATGCAAATGGTGGTCACGCTCTTGAGTTAGCCAAATCCTATGCTTCAGCTGTAGGTGGCGGACGCACCGCAATTATCCATACTACATTTAAGGATGAAACAGAAACAGACCTTTTTGGAGAGCAGGCTGTTCTTTGCGGCGGCGTTGTTGAGCTTATAAAAATGGGTTTTGAAACATTAACTGAAGCTGGTTACCCGCCTGAGCTTGCTTACTTTGAATGTTTGCATGAAACCAAATTAATAGTTGATTTGATTTATGAGGGGGGCATAGCAAATATGAATTACTCTATATCAAATAATGCTGAATATGGTGAATATGTAACTGGTGAAGCTGTAGTGAATAATAGTTCTAGAGAGGCTATGCGAAAAGCTTTAAAAAATATTCAGAATGGAGATTATGCTAAATCATTTATTCAAGAAGGAGCTCTAGGCTATCCATCAATGACAGCTAGGCGTCGTAATATGGAAGCCCACCCTATCGAACAGACAGGCACTAAGTTACGTGAAATGATGCCATGGATAGCCGCTAATAAAATTATAGATAAGGATGTAAATTAATTTTTATTAAACTACAGCATTAGGCACAAAAATGACCACAGCAACTCAATTTGAACGACAACAAACGAAAATATTGGCCAATCGTGAGCCAAAATCAGGTGCTCTTTTGTTATTGGAATCAATTGCAGCTCAAGGTGTGGATACTATTTTTGGGTATCCGGGAGGTGCTATTATGCCAGTTTATGATGTTTTACCAAAGGTAACTTCTTTGCGGCATATATTGTGCCGTCACGAGCAGGGTTGTGGGATGGCTGCAATTGGTTATGCTAGAGCTACTGGAAAAACTGGAACGGCATTTGCTACATCTGGCCCAGGAGCCACCAATCTAGTTACAGCGATTGCTGATGCATATTTAGACTCTGTTCCTGTTGTTTTTGTAACTGGGCAAGTTACCTCCGATTTAATGGGCACCGATGCTTTTCAAGAAGTTGATATTTTTGGAATTACTCTACCAATTGTCAAGCACAGTTATATTGCTCGTGATCCAGCAGATCTTCCTGGTATGGTAGCTGAAGCTTATTTTATAGCAGCTGAAGGCAGACCTGGACCAGTTCTAATAGACCTCCCAAAAGATGTAGCCAATGCACTCACAACAGAACGACACAAGTGGCGGCCTTATCCAAAAATAAAGCCAGAAATGGGCCAAAGTGATTATATATCAAAAGCTGAAGATCTAATTAAAAAATCAAAAAAACCCCTTTTTTATATTGGTGGCGGCATAGCTCAGGGTGATGGCGTTCAGGAGTTGCGAGATCTTGTTGACCGAACAAATATTCCAGTTGTATCAACTTTAAAGGGGCTTGGTTCACTGCCTTCAGATCATCCTAGTTTTTTAGGTATGTTAGGCATGCATGGATTAAAAGCAGCAAATTATGCCGTTCAAGAGTGTGATTTGCTTATCGTAGCTGGAGCTAGATTTGATGATCGTGCGACTGGTAAGTTAGACACTTTTGCTCCTAATGCTAAAGTCATTCATTTGGACATAGATATAGCTGAGATAAATAAACTTAGAAAAACTGATGTATACCTCGATGGTTCACTGAAAAAGAACTTAGCTGCATTAAACCCAGGGGAGGCACAATGTGAGAATTGGAGGCATATTTGTTTTTCACGTCGGGACGAACATGAATGGGATTATAAGTCCCCAATAGAAAATATGAAAACAGGTGGAGTTTATGCTCCCAAGTTACTTCATGATCTTTCGAGACGTGTCGATAGAAGCGCGATAATTACATGCGATGTTGGACAACATCAGATGTGGGTAGCTCAACACTGCTATTTTGATAACCCAAAAGATCATATTACATCTGGTGGCTTGGGAACTATGGGTTTTGGTTTGCCTGCTGGCCTCGGAGCAAAGTTGGGTGCTCCAAACCGTACTGTAATAACAGTATCTGGTGACGGATCAATAATGATGAATATACAAGAATTGGCTACTCTATTTAGATATGATATTCCTTTAAAGATTGTATTACTGGATAACTCAGCCCTAGGTATGGTTCGTCAATGGCAAGAGGTTTTCTTTGAAAAAAATTATTCAGAAGTAAATTTAGATGATAACCCTGATTTTGCAATGGTTGCGAAAGCTTTCCAGATTGATGCCTTCACTATCACAAAAGGCGATGAAGTTGATGATGGCATTGAACGATTGCTCTCTGCAACAGGCCCAATATTGATGCATGTAAAAATAGACACATATGAAAATGTTTGGCCGCTTGTGCCGCCGGGGCGAAGTAATGCCGATATGATGGAACGCTAGGAATAATTAAATGGTAGAATTACAGCGAGATAAGACATTTGAACCTTCTGGTGTTCATGGCAAACTTAAAATTGTACTTCATGATGTTAGTGGTACTTTAATAAGGGCCTTAGGAACCATTGAACGCCGTGGTTATGATTATAGAGACGTGCATTGCACTCAGCGTGTGGATGGTGATTTTGATTTACTGGTTCATATTGAAGATACAGGTGGGCCTAATAATCTAGATACATTATGTAAACAATTAGAGCGACTCTATAATGTGGTTAGTGCTGAAAAAGTAGGTAGGCGAAAGCATGCTGAAAGAGCTTAAATGTAAGAAATTAGATAATACCTAGAGAATGCACCATGATGGATAAAAATAAAGTTATAATTTTTGACACCACCCTAAGAGATGGTGAACAAGCACCAGGTTTCTCAATGTCATCTGGACAAAAACTTGCTATGGCACAAGCTTTAGAGGGTCTAGGTGTTAATGTAATTGAGGCAGGGTTTGCAGCTGCATCACCAGGTGATTTTGAAGCAATTAAAACAATAGCTGAAAATATTAAAAATAGTACAATATGCTCTTTAGCGCGCTGTAACGAAAACGATATTCGCTCGAGCGGTAAAGCAATTAAGCCAGCAAACTCAGGCCGAATTCATACCTTTATAGCCACCTCTCCCTTACACCGTGAATATAAACTAAAAATGTCCAAAGATGAAATTGTAAATCGTGCGATTTCTGGCATAAAACTAGCGAGAAACTTTACTGATGATGTTGAATTTTCATGTGAAGATGCAATTCGTACTGAAAGGGATTACCTTAAAAAAGTTGTTGAGGCTGCAATAAAAGCGGGAGCTACAACAATTAATATTCCTGATACTGTTGGCTATACAACTCCTGAGGAGATACAAAGATTATTTGAATTTCTTACAAGTCAAATTGAAGGGTGCGATAATACTATATTTTCAGCACATTGTCATGATGATCTTGGCCTAGCTGTTGCAAATTCGCTTGCGGCTATTAGGGGTGGAGCCAGGCAGGTGGAATGCGCCCTTAATGGAATTGGCGAAAGAGCTGGAAATTGCGCTACCGAAGAGGTTGTTATGGCACTAAATACGCGTAAGGATTTTTACGGCCTCTCTACTGATATTAAAACTGAGGGTATATATGGAGCTTCAAAATTACTCGCTACATTAACAGGAAACCCTGTGCCACGTAATAAAGCAATAGTAGGAAAAAATGCTTTTGCTCATGAAAGTGGAATACACCAGCACGGTGTTTTAGCCAATCGCGAAACATACGAAATCATGAAACCTGAGGATGTAGGTGTTTCGACTGATAACTTGGTTTTAGGCAAGCATTCAGGAAGAGCTGCTTTAAAAAGCCGTGCAGAAAAGATTGGCTTTGATCTGTCAGACAACCAATTAATGTCAGTTTTTGTAGCATTTAAAGAACTAGCAGACTCAAAAAAAGAAGTTTTTGATGCTGATTTAGAAGCTTTGATACTTGGTGAGGCAGTGGGAACTCAAGGACCTTGGAAATTAGAAAGCCTTTCTGTTTCAGCTGGTTCTGATGATAATACCTCCCCGAGTGCAAAGGTTAAGTTATTGCATGAAAGTGGTAACTTAGAAGAGACGATTATTCAGGCTGCGGGACCAGTAAATGCCGTTTTTTTGGCAATTTCCCAAATAACCGGCCATCCATTACATTTGGAAAGCTTTACGGTTCAATCTGTCTCTGAGGGTAAAGATGCAATGGCCGAAGCTTCAGTCAGTGTGTCAACTGAATTTGAAAACTATCAAGGCCGGGGAGCAAGTACAGATACTGTTCTTGCGGGAGCAAAGGCTTATCTTGATGTTATCAACAGGATTGAACGGAGGGCCGTGCGCCAAGCTTCGATAGCTGCACAGCATTAATATGAGAAAAACACTCTTTGATAAAGTTTGGCTGAAGCATGTTGTTGTTCCTGAAACAGAAACACACCCCGCTACTATCTTTATAGATTTGCATCTTATTCATGAGGTTACCTCTCCTCAAGCATTCACTTTATTAAGTAATAGAGGTCTGGGTGTCAGAAGACCAGATTTAACTCTAGCAACGATTGATCACTCTACCCCAACTCTCGTGAATCATGATGGCTCTCGTCCCTATGTTTCCGATGAGGCTCGTATACAAGTGGAGACATTACTCAAGAATACTAAAAAATTTGGTATTGAGACACATGGCTGGGATAGCGAGTACCGCGGTATTGTTCATGTCATGGGTCCCGAGCTGGGAGCAACCCACCCTGGTGCAACTATTGTTTGTGGTGATAGCCATACTTCAACTCATGGCGCATTTGGTGCAATTGCGTTTGGAATTGGAACTACTCAGGTAGGGCATGTTCTAGCAAATCAATGTATTTTGATGAGAAAACCTAAAACTATGGCAATAAATGTCAATGGAAAGCTCAATAGAGGAGTTACGCCAAAGGATGTTATTCTACATATAATTTCATTAATAGGAATTGGCGGTGGAACTGGTTATGCTATTGAGTATCGTGGAAATGTTTTTGAAGAGATGAGCATGGATGGCCGGATGACTGTTTGCAATATGTCTATTGAAGCGGGCGCTCGCTGTGGCATGATTGCGCCTGATGCAGTAACTTTTGAGTTTCTTAAAAACCGTAAATATACTCCTCCAAATTATGAGAATAGTTGTGCTGAATGGCTGTCTTTATCTACTGATGAAGGTGCTTTATTTGATAAAGAAGTTAATATTGAGGCTGATATGATAAAACCAATGGTTACATATGGTACCCACCCTGGGATGGGTATTCCAATAGACTCATTTATTCCGAAGTCGAATAATTCAGCAGAAAAAGATTCACTTAATTATATGCAAATTAATGAAGGTGATAAAATATTAGGTATAAAGGTTGATAAGGTATTTATTGGATCTTGCACTAATTCCCGTATGGACGATCTTAGAGCTGCAGCTAGTGTTTTTAATAAAAAGAAAATAGCATCTCATGTGAAAGCTTTAGTTGTACCTGGAAGCGCTCAAATAAAAGCTCTTGCTGAGAAAGAGGGCTTAGATAAAATATTTATGGATGCAGGTGCTGAATGGCGTGAAGCTGGATGTTCAATGTGTTTGGGTATGAACGGAGATATAGGTTTACCGGGAGAACTCATAGTTTCCACCTCTAATCGTAATTTTATGGGGCGTCAGGGACCGGGTGTGCGAACTATATTGGCATCCCCTGAAACGGCGGCTTCGACTGCTATAGCGGGAATACTCGAAGATCCTCGTAATTCAAAGAAAATAAAATGACCATAGAACCACTAAAATTAGTTTCTTCAAGGACATTAGTCTTGACATCAAGTAATATTGATACTGATCAGATAATGCCCGCTAAATTTTTATCCATGACAACGCAGAATGGATTGGGTGTACATGTTTTTTCCAACTTGAGATATACTGATGATGGAACCTTAACTAATCATGAACTAAACTCAGTAAGTGGCAAGTCATGTAAAATACTTGTTGCGGGAGACAATTTTGGTTGTGGTTCATCACGTGAACATGCCCCGTGGGGACTTACTGATTATGGATTTCGTGTAATAATTAGCTCAAGTATTGCTGATATCTTTAAAGCGAATGCTCTAAAAAATGGACTATTGCCTGTTACTATAAATATAGATGTTCATGAGTGGCTTCTTAGAAATCCAGGGGTATACGTAACTGTAAATCTGGAAACTTGCTTAGTCGAGCTCCCAAGTGGAATGGGCTCTCATTCTTTTGAAATAGATAGTTTTTCTCGTTATTGCTTACTCGAAGGACTTGATGAAATGGGTTATTTACTTGCACAAAGTGACCAAATTTCTGAATTTGAAGATAGATAAAATTATATGGCAAAAATAAATTTTACATATCTCCCTGGTGATGGAATAGGGCCCGAAGTAGGGAGTGCCGCAATTAGTGTGTTGCAAGCGATCTCTAGTAAGTTTGGTCATAATTTAGAAATAGAGCAGCACCTTATCGGGGGTGCAGCAATTGATGCAATGGGAGAACCTCTTCCTAAAAAAACATTTGAATCTTGTGAAAGAACAGGAGCTATTTTACTTGGTGCTGTAGGGGGACCTAAGTGGGATCATCTGAAAGGTTCTGAGCGACCAGAATTAGGATCGTTATTACCTTTAAGAAAAAAGTTAAATCTATATGCAAATATTCGTCCATGTAAACCATATGAAGAATTAATTAGCAAATCGCCTTTGAAGCATGAACGCATAAGGGGAACTGATTTCATAGTTATGCGTGAGCTCACAGGCGGAATATATTTTGGTAAAAAGGGACGTGATAGTTTAGGTGCTTATGATGAATGCCGATATTCAAAGGAAGAAATTGAACGTATAACTATAAAAGCCTTTGATTTGGCAAGACAGCGTAAAAAGAAGGTTACTTCTGTTGATAAATCTAATGTACTAGAGACTTCGCGATTGTGGAGAGAGACAGTAACTGAAGTTTCTAAAAGATATAATGATGTTAAAGTTGAGCATTTGTTAGTTGATGCTATGACTATGCATATGCTTACAAAGTCTCAAAGCTTTGATGTCATTTTAACTGAAAATATGTTTGGTGATATATTAACGGATGAAGCATCTGTGCTCACAGGATCCATGGGTGTTATTCCTTCAGCTTCCGTATCAGATGGAACCGTTGGTATGTATGAGCCGATTCATGGAAGTGCCCCTGATATTGCGGGTCAAAATAAGGCAAATCCTTTAGCAATGATTTTATCGGTCGCTTGGATGCTTCGACTTTCATTTGGTATGGATATTGAAGCATCTTTAATAGAAAGGGCGGTAAAATTAGCTTTAACAGAAAATCAAATAACCGCCGACCTTGGCGGCTTTCTATCTACTCAGCAAGTAGGTTCTTGGATAGCAAATTATGTCCAAAGTTAACCTCAAAAATTTAAAAGAACGTATAGCAAATGCTAACGTGTATGACCTTGCAAAAAGGACACCCTGTCAATTAGCGGAAAAACTAAGTTATGAATCTGGTAGAGAAATATGGTTAAAACGAGAAGACTTACAAGATGTATTTAGCTTTAAAATTCGCGGTGCAGCTAATAGAATTTCAAATTTGAGCTATGCTGAAAAGTTGAAAGGTGTTTGTGCTGCTAGTGCAGGAAATCATGCGCAGGGAATGGCAGCTGCAGCCCAATATTACCAAACTAAAGCAGTTATATTCATGCCTATAACTACACCAAAAATAAAAATCAATGCTGTGCGTGCAGCAGGTGCAGAGACGCGATTAGTCGGAGAAAATTATGATGAATCTTGTGAGGCGGCCCTAAGTTATTCAAAAGAAACAGGCGCTATATTTATTCATCCTTTCGATGAGCTAGACGTTATTGCAGGGCAGGGTACAGTTGGAAAAGAGATCTTAGAGCAAATGACCCATGCTCCAGATGCGATTTATGTATGTACTGGAGGCGGCGGATTAATTTCAGGAATTGGCACGTGGGTAAAATCAATATCTTCTGATATAAAAATAATTGCCGTTGAGCCTGAAGGTGCAGCCACACTCCAAACTTCTTTAAAGTCAGGGCGTCCTGTAAAGCTCGATAAAGTTGATGGTTTTGCGGATGGAGTTGCAGTAAAAACAGTTGGTTCTAATACATTTGAAATATGTCAGATTGTTGTTGACGAGACTATAACAGTAACGAATGCAGAGATTTGTTCAGCAGTTAAAGATATTTTTGAGGCAACAAGAACTTTAGTTGAACCTGCGGGTGCTTTAGCTTTAGCAGGTTTTCTTAAGCAAGTGAGCATGGGCACTGCTCCAAAAGGAATATCAGTAGCTACAATATCTGGAGCCAATGTAAACTTTGATAGAATTGGAAATATTGTTGAACAGGCAGAACTTGGATCCGGCCAAGAAATGCTTTTTGCCGCGGAAATAGCTGAAAAAAAAGGTGCATTTCTTGAGTTTGTAAAAACTTTAGACAAGAGGGATATAAGTGAATTTAATTACAGATACTCATCTGATAAAGTTGCGCGAATATTTGTGGGAGTAAAAACTCAATCTTCTGATGAGCGTTATAGTATAATTAATTCTATGAAGGAAAATGATATTAATATTGTAGATTTATCTGAAGATAGATTATCTAAGCGACATTTGCGGCACATGGTTGGGGGTAGATCTGCCAAAAACTTTAGTGAAAAAATATATCGTTTTGACTTTCCAGAAAGACCTGGTGCTTTAATAAATTTTCTGACGAGTTTGAATAATGACTGGGATATTTCTCTTTTTCATTATAGAAATCATGGAGCGTCAACTGGGCATGTGCTTTGCGGTTTCAAAGTAGATAATAACCAGAGCGATAGTTTAGAATTTAGTCTATCTGATATAGGATACCCAATGACTGATGAAACTGAAAATATCGCATATGATTATTTTTTGAGAAACTGAGACAGAAGCTTTTAAGCTCTTGGGTGAGCGTTTTTATGAACACTTTTTAAAACTGAACTATTTACCTCTGTGTACCTCTGTGTTGTAGAAAGGCTTGAATGCCCAAGCAGCTTTTGAATTGTTCTCAAATCACCTCCGGCTTCCAATAAGTGTGTTGCAAAACTGTGCCTAAGTGCGTGTGGCGTCGCTGTTTCTGGTAGTCCCAATATTTCTCTTAATGCTCTTACTTCTTTTTGAATTATTTCAGCCCGCAACACCCCGCCCCTTAAGCCTCTAAAAATTTGTTCATCTTTACCCAATTCATAAGGTAGAAGGACAAGGTAATCATTTATAGCTTTTCTAATTATGGGCAGTATCGGAACTATACGATCCTTAGCTCCTTTTCCTGTTAATTTTAATGTGTTTTCTAACGGAGTTTGGTTATATGTTAAATTAATTGCTTCGGAAATTCGTAAACCCGCACCATAACAGAGTATTAATACAGCGGTATTACGTGCTTCAATCCAAGGTTCAGAATTATTGTTACTACTGGTAGAAATAAGCTCCTTAGAGCCGGAAATGCTCAGAGCTTTAGGTATTGTATGTTTTACTTTTGGTCCTTTGATTAATCTTAGAGCTTCATTTTTAATACCCCATCGACGTTCTAAATATTTATAATAACTTCTAATTGCTGATAGTTGGCGCTGTATAGAGGTTCCTGATAGTGGTTTAACTTTTCGCTGTTGAAATGATAAAAAAGATCTAAATTCAACTGCTTTTAATTTCATAAGATCAGAAATGTATAGCTCATGACCTAAATGATCAGTTATGAAACGCTGAAAGGCAGTGATATCATTCTGATATGCTTCAACTGTTTTAATAGAAAGCCGTCTTTCACCTGATAAGTGTTTCAGGAAAATTAATAGAGCTTCTGTTGATTTAATGTCTTTATATTTAATCATTTATTTTCTATTAATCCAATATTATTAATTCTGACTTAATCAGTTTATTAAATTATTTACCTAAGCTATATGGGCGTATGCTTGATAATCTATACAATACGGATATTCTTAAACTATCGGCTAATTTGAAAAATGAAAGATTAGAGAATCCTGATTGCTTTGCACGAAGAGTTTCCAAACTATGCGGGTCATGGTTAGAGATTGATCTTAAAGTTGATAATGGAAGAGTGAAGTCAATTGCTTTAAGAGTGCAAGCCTGTGCTTTGGGACAAAGTTCAGCTGCAATATTATATAAAAATATTGTAAATGCAGAAGTTAAAGAAGTGGTTTCAGCTAGAAACTCTCTTATATTAATGCTTAATGGATCAGATGTAAGTTTTCCCTCTCGTTTTTCTGAGTTGGAACTGCTTAGAGGTGTTTCTGACTACCCTGCTAGGCATACATCTACACTTTTAGCATTTAATGCTGCGGTTGAAGCACTCAAAAGTATCCATTTGGAATAATTCTTTAATAATTATGGAACTGAAATGAAATATTTTATGAAAAATATTATGTTATTGCTCTTATTGTTTTATAAATATTTTTTATCACCTATTATTACTTTTTTTGGCATCAAATGCCGACATAGCCCTTCTTGTTCAGAGTATTCAAGAGAAGCAATTAAGCGCCATGGAGCATGGATAGGCGGGTGGCAAACTTTAGCGCGCTTATCCCGCTGCCATTGGTTTGGTACAAGTGGGGTTGATAACGTTCCCAAAATAATTAAAAAACGACATTTTTGGGCCCCATGGAAATATGGAATTTGGTGCAAGACTAATGATGATTAATTTCCTATATTAGTGTATAGGTAAGAATTGTGTGCGTATAATTATATTCGCATATGTTATGGGGATAGAATAAGTGTCAACAAAAAATATAACTTTGACATTTCCAGATGGAAAGACTCGCGAATATGCTAGAGGTATTACAGCAATTGATGTCGCAAAATTGCTATCTAAAAGTCTGAGTAAAAAAGTACTTGCAGCCAAAATTGACGGAATATTAGTTGATGCGTCTTATTCGATAAATAAAAATGTAGATCTGGAATTAATAACTAAGAATGATCCAGAAGGGTTGGAATTAATCCGTCATGATGCTGCGCATGTTTTAGCAGAAGCAGTACAAGAGATTTTCCCGGGAACACAGGTAACTATTGGTCCTGTAATTGAAAATGGATTTTATTATGATTTTGCCCGAGATGAGCCTTTCAGTGATGAAGATTTTGCTGCGATAGAGAAAAAAATGGCATTTATCATTGATAGAAATGATAAATTTGAACGCATCGAGGTTAAACGAGAGGAGGCTGTTAAAATATTTAGGGAATTAGGTGAAAATTTTAAGGCAGAATTAATTAAAGACTTACCAGAATCAGAAACCATTACTTTATATAAACAAGGGAAGTGGTTTGATTTATGCAGAGGGCCTCATTTACCTAGCACTGGTAAAATCGGGAAAGCTTTTAAATTAATGAAAGTAGCTGGTGCCTATTGGCGTGGAGACTCTAATAAAGCCCAACTCCAGAGAATTTATGGTACTGCATGGGCAAATCAAGAAGACCTTGAATCTTATTTGCATATGTTAGCTGAGGCAGAGGCTAGAGATCACCGTAAACTAGGAAAACAACTTGAATTGTTTCACATGCAACCTGAAGCCCAAGGAATGGTATTCTGGCATGACAAAGGTGCAACTCTTTGGAGAGAAGTTGAGGACTATGTCCGTCGTCAGTTGAAAAAAGCTAACTATCTTGAAGTCAAGACTCCTTTATTGATTAATAATAAGCTTTGGCAAAAAAGTGGTCACTGGGATAAATTTCGAGATAATATGTTTGTAAGCGAGGTTAGTCACGGAGCTCATGATGAAGTTCATGCTTTAAAACCTATGAATTGCCCCGCTCATGTTCAAATATTTAATCAGGGTATGAAATCTTATAGAGACTTGCCTCTACGAATGGCAGAATTTGGTTGTTGTCATAGAAATGAACCGACAGGTGCGCTTCATGGAATAATGCGTGTGCGTGGTTTTACGCAGGATGACGCTCATATCTTTTGTACAGAAGACCAGATATCTAAAGAAACTGGTGCTTTCATTGAGCTTTTAAAGTGCATTTACAACGACTTTGGATTTACTGATTTAAAAGTAAAATTTTCTGACCGCCCTGATGTTAGAGCGGGTGATGATTTGACATGGGATAAATCTGAAAAAGCCCTTATGGAGGCAGTTGAGGCAGTGGGTCTGGAAATTGAATTGAATCCAGGAGAAGGTGCCTTTTACGGCCCTAAACTTGAATTTATTTTACGAGATGCAATAGGGCGTGATTGGCAGTGTGGTACCTTGCAAGTAGATTTTGTTTTACCTGATCGTTTAGAAGCTAGTTATATTGGTGAAGATGATAAACGTCACCGTCCTGTGATGCTACACAGAGCAATTCTTGGTTCTATGGAACGATTTCTTGGAATTCTAATTGAAAATTATTCAGGTAAATTTCCAATATGGCTTAGTCCAGTTCAGATTGTTATAGCAACTGTAACTTCTGGAGCAGATGCATATGCTACGAGCGTAGCAGAGATGCTAAGCTCCAAGGGACTTAGGGTTGAAACTGATTTAAGAAATGAAAAAATAAACTATAAAATACGTGAACACAGTGCAGATAAAAAAGTACCTATTATTGCAGTAGTGGGGATGAAAGAGGTAGAAAACAATAAATTAGCATTGCGCCGTTTAGGTACGCGGGAATTAGAGGTTGTTGATTTAAAAAATGCTTTAAAAACCCTTCCTATTGAAGCGTTACCGCCTGATATGCGTTAATAAAAATTTAGTTGCATGATGCTAAATATAGAAAAATTCAACTATAATTTGCTAGTTATAGTTCTGGTGTTAACTCCAATTGTTGCACATTCTGGCGGGTTAGGATTTGTTCCACTTGTCTTTTCTATGGGATTAGTTGCTTCAATATTGTGTTTGATATCTGGACGATTTGAATTTACCAAAGTGCAACAAGCTCTAGTCGTATTTACTTTATGGTTATGTTTATCTTCAATGTGGAGTCCATATGAACCAGATGTTATTTTTACGAATTATTTTAAAATATTAATAATGAGTTTTGCTTTATATTGGTCAGTATTCTTTTTTGAATTAGTCTCAAAAAAGAATACTAAAAAACTTATAAGCCTTATTTTGATTATAGGTTTCCTTGAAGCAATAGTTTTATTTGTAGATATTAAAACACATTATTCGATAACAATGGCTATAGACTCACTGTACACATCTGAAGATAGGTTATACCGATTGGCACAAACTGAGATGAATTTGGGTCATGCCATTATATTTTTAGTTTTATTGGTAAGTCCTATTTTAGTTTTTATTTTTAGTCGCTACTCTAAAACTTTATCTTTAATTGCATCAGTAATAATAGTGTTTTTAATTATATTTTCTGCCGTCTTAAATAACCTTACAACAGGAATTTTCTCTGTGATAGCTGTTTTGTTATCTATGTGGTTTAGTTATATTTACCCAAAGATTGCACCTAGTTTTTTTATCTATATTGCTGTTTTATTAATACTCTTTGCACCAATTTTAGCTTACTTATCTTTTTTAATTACAGAGCCGGGTTTAACTGACCTTCCTATGTCTTGGGACCATCGTTTACGTATGTGGGGTTACTGTTGGAATATAATTTCTGAACACCCTTTAGTAGGCGCTGGTTTTGATGCATCTCGAACATTTAATGATACATTTTTTGCCAAGGATGGAAGGGAACTAACTTTGCTTTCCCTGCACCCTCATAATTTAGGCATCCAAATATGGACTGAAACTGGTCTTGTCGGAGCAGTTTTTGCTGCAATTCTTTTATTTTCTTCAATTAGGCCTTTAAAAAAAATTACAAGTAATAAAAAATCATCTGTAGCCTTTAGCGGAGTCATTGTAGCATCAATCACAATTTCATCTTTATCAATTGGGGCTTGGCAACTATGGTGGTGGTCTTCTGTCTTTTTGGTGTTAGGTGTTACTAAGTTAGTTAGTTTTTCTGATAAACAAGACTATTAATAACTTTTAATTTGTAACACCACGATGTCTCATATTACATATATGAACACGCGAGGATATAATTTGTAAGGATAAATTTTGTGGCTAAAGAAGTTAGCAAAAAAAATATTAACGGATCTTCTATAAGTGCTATAATGGTATCATATATGACTGGTCCGGCTTTGTTTGAAGCGATAAACCATGTAATATTGGATACGCAAATTTCTGAGCTTATTATCGTTGATAATGGTAACCCTGCACTAGCAAGGAAAAACCTTCTTTTACTAATAAAGCCTTATGCACATATAAAGTTAATAACGGGTCATGGAAATATAGGGTTTTCCAGGGCTTGCAATTATGGCGCAGGACTTGCTACTGGTAATTTTCTATTATTTTTAAATCCCGACGCATTAGTAGCTAAAAACTCTGCAACAAAACTAATGAATTTCGGAAAAAAATTAAAAAGGCCATGGATCACAGGCGGTATGTTGATCAATTCAAGAGGCGAAGAGCAAAGAAGCGCAAGAAGAGGAGAGGTAACACTATTTTCTTCATTATTGACAGTTTTGCATTTAGAAAAAAAAATAATTCATAAAGAAAAGAACCCAATACCTACTAGTGGTGCAATCCCCTGCTCGGCTGTTAGCGGGGCCTTTATGATGATAGATAAGCCTTCTTTTAAAATTATTAACGGCTTTGATGAAGATTTTTTTCTTCATGTAGAGGATTTAGATATATGTAAACGTGTTATTAAAAATGGAGGAGATGTATACTTTCTGCCCGATGCAACAGCAATGCATTATGGAGCAACTAGCGAAGTTAAAAAAATTAAAGTTGAGTTAGAAAAATTGAATGGATTTAAAAAATATTTCATTAAGCACAGGAAGTATAAATTAGAGATTATTCTCATTTATATGGCCTTACCGTTTATGACCCTTTATTTTATATGCAAAGCAATTTTTTTTCATGATAAAAAGACCAACTAAGGTTAGTTTAAACTATTTTTATTGCACTTAGAGTTATAGAGTATTCTTATATCGACTGATTTGCCTTTTGAGTAATTATAGCCCTTAATGACAGGTATTGATTTAGTACAAAAACTATCCTTTTTCGCTTTAGCAATTATATTTTTTTCTAGTTTTATGGAAGAGTTGTTTTTATAATCAAGTATAAATACTTGTTGATTGGGAGTATTATTAATTTTTTCAATATCAATATCTCCTGAAATATTAATTTCTTGACCTAAGTTATATACAAGACTGGGTTCTTTGAAATGTGGTGATAGTACTGGTGGCCCTCCATAGCGTGGAAGCAATATTTCATTTTTTTTAAATTCAGCCATTATTTGTTCAGATACTTGAAACATGGGTAGCCTGGGGAGCGTTGCTTTATAGGTCACAAAGGACAATAGAATAGTGGCTATACAAGCTGATATTAAACCAAAATTAAATTTGACTTTCCACATGGATATAGCAGAAAATGAAAGAAGACATATAATGCTAAATCCTATGGAAATAATAAAAAAAACATGTTTTGTGTCTTTAGCAATATAATTCAATTGTATGGCAGATATAAGAAGAGTTAGAGTAAAACTTATCAATAAAAAAATTATAATATTAGCATTGCGTAACTTTAAAAAATTAGTTTTCATCAGAGGGTGTGTAAGAGCTATTGCAGATAATGAGCAAATAGCTGGAAATACCGGTAAGGCGTAATGCATGAGTTTTGTTGGAATAATCTCAATTAAAAACCAATATGGCATTATAGCTGCTATACAAAAGCGAACAGATTGAGATATTTGTTCCTCAAAAATTTTCTTGTCATTCACCACTTTTATAGCAAAGCCAATTGTAGGTAAAATCACTAAACAAGTGGGCCAAAGAGTTAACCAAATACTCAGAAAGTAATAGCCTATGGGCCCTGAATGACTTTCTTGTGATTTAAAAAGTTTAGCACCAAAATCATTGTTTAAGCTTGCAGTATAAAATTCACCATCTGTATTTAGCCACATAAAAATTGCCCATGGGACCCAGATTAATACAAAAGATATAATAGGAATTGGTTTTATTATTCTCTTCATCCATTTATTTTCTTTTTCCCAGATGGCAAGACTGATGAGTGTTAAGGAAGTAATTATTATCACTATCGGTCCTTTTATTAGAATACTTAAGCCTAATGATAACCATAGAATCCAACATGAAAGATTTCTTCCATAGTTTCTCAATGAAATAATTGCACCAAAGCTTAGTGCAGACAAGCCAACCAAAATTGCATCAGTTTTTGCAACATGAGACTCAAAAACCATTAAACATGATAGCGCTAGCATTGACGCAGCAATAAAGCCCGCCTTATTATTTACTAAATTTGTTGTTGACCAATAGGTAGCCAAAACTGCTATTATTCCACCTATAATAGAAGGTATTCTCTGAACCCAAATTTTACGTTCAGATTTATTTGATAGTAATTTTATTGAAACCGTTTGTAACCAATAAATGCCTGATGGCTTTTGATAACGCGATTGGTCTTGAAACTTGATGTCCATCAAATCCCCAGTTTCTGCCATTTGTACACTTGCTTGTGCAAAACGAGCTTCATCACGGTCTATAACTGGTAAGTTTGAAATACCAGGAAGGAACATGAATAAGCAAAGAGTAATTAATGCGATGATACTCTTTAACTCATGTCTTGTGTGTAGATTTATTATCATTATTTGCCATTAATAAATGGAGAAGTATTTTAAAGAGAAACTTGCTTGAAAGCCTTACACATGTCAAATTAAGTCTATGAAAACCTCACCTGATATATCGATTGTAATTCCAGTATTTAATGAGAGCGAAAATATTGTTAATCTTGCACATGAAATTACTACTTCTCTTGATGGGCAGAAATATGAAGTAATTTTTGTTGATGATGCTAGCACAGACCAAACAAAGGAAAAAATTAGAGAGTTAAAAAATAATTATCCAGAAATAAGGGGATTATCTCACAATAATAATGCAGGCCAATCTCGCGCTATTCTTTCGGGTGTACAGATGGCGGAGAGCGCATACATAGTAACTTTAGATGGTGACGGTCAGAATGATCCGAGAGATATCCCTAAGCTATATAATCAATTAACTAGAGTGTCTGCTCCAGCAGATTTAGCTCTTGTTTCGGGTCAAAGAGTTAAAAGATTAGATAGTAATGCAAAAAAGCTGGCATCTAAGCTGGGGAATAAAATACGAAAAAGACTTCTCAATGATGAAGCTGACGACACTGGTTGCGGAATTAAGGTTATTAAAAGGTCTGTGTATTTAGACTTACCATTTTTTGATCATATGCACCGTTATATCCCTGCATTAGTAATGCGTTCCGGTTTTAAAATTGAATTTTGTGAGGTAAATCATAGAGAACGAAAATTTGGTAGATCAAAATATACCAACTGGGGAAGATTAATAGTATCTCTTAGTGACCTTCTGGGTGTAATGTGGCTGGGCAAACGTCATCGTAGGCATGGTGGACTTGACGAGTTTTAAAGGTGACGCTTTACTAATTGTTATTTCTTAAAAAAATTATATGGTAAGTATCTTAATGCTATAAAATATTAAGAGGTTAGATTGAGTTTTTTGAAATTATTTCCGTGGATGGCTGTTCCTGTAGTTATATACAATATATTGGCCCTAGGGGGTCTGGCTTTTTCTTCTGTAGAGGCTATTAGGTTACGATTAGATACTGATTTTTTAGTTATTCCTATTGGTTTAAGCGCTAGTTGGAATATTACACCTGGTCATGCATTGATATGTTGCTCGATAATAATGCTTTTCATTGAATTTATGAAATCAAGATCAATAAGTAGTATAAATGTTCTAAGTCATGCTTCATCGATATTTATTTTCGTCATTAGTATTGTCGAATTTCTTATTTTTCCAGCTTTTGCTACATCTGTGTTTTTCCTAATAATGTTAATGTGCTTAATGGATGTAGTATCCAGATTAACACTACTTAGTGCTTTTCTGAGACATGGCGATGAATAAATATTCTGATTAAGGTTATTTTTAAGGTGCCATTCATTTTTTTTGTTTAGTTTTTTGAAAACCCTAGCTAAGCTTATTGCATGCGCGCAGACCCTCATAAGTTAGATGTGTTTTATAAATCACCTTCTGGTATCCTTCTAAGTGATATTTTATCAAGAAAATTAAATTCAAGATGGCATGATCTTTCAGGTCAGGACGTTTTGGGATATGGTTTTTGTGAGAAATATTTGAGTTCTTACAAGAAAACTGCAAATAGAATTATCTTAGCGCTACCTAAAGTAAACCTTAATAGGGTCGATAGTGGTGATATGCATGCAACTTCATGTATAACAGAAGATCTATATTTACCATTTTCAGACTCACGATTTGATAAAATTCTTTGTGTACATAGTAACGTAGACCCATCAAATTTTGACTTACTTTTAAAAGAATTTTGGCGTGTTTTACGGCCAGAAGGACAAATTATTATTATTGCTTCTAATAGTTCAGGGGGATGGATAAAAAATATGGGACCTTTTAGTGAAGAGATATCATTTTCTAGAAAAGAATTAAAGAATTCCTTGGTAAATTCTGGTTTTCAGACGACTAACCTTACAGGAATTATACACTTACCTTATAGAAATCTATCAATAAAAAATAGATTTCTGTATATATATGAAAATCTGAGTGAAATTATATTTCCATACTTTTCAAGAGTAGTGCTTGTAGAAGCTATCAAGCGTCTTTATGCCGAACCTAATGGGACACCTGAATCAATAAGAATTAATACTATAATTAGTAGTAACCCACTAGCAAATAAAACTTTAACTGAACAAAGAGAATATGACTAAAAAATCATTAATAACAATTGAAAATGTTAGAGCTGAAATAGATAGAGTGGATAGTGCTTTGCTTTCCTTAATCGCGGACCGTCTTAAACTGGCAGCTGCAGTTAGAGAGGCTAAGTCGGGTGTGCAGCTATGGCGTCCGTCTAGAGAAGATTCACATGTAAGAGAGTTAGCTGAGGACACTGAGAATATTCCAGCCGCACTTGTATCCAGAATCTGGGCTGAATTAATGAGTGCATCTATCGCTCTGCAAGGACCTATGAAACTTCATATTGCTTTGGAAGGCGGTGCTTTAGATGTATGGACTTTGGTAAGAGACCGTTTTGGAGCAGCAATACCAACTATTTCTTATCCTACTGCGAGTTCTGCTTTAGCAGCAGCATATGCTGATGATGAAGGCGTGGCGATCTTACCCTCACCTGGAGGGATGAATTCTTGGTGGTCATCTTTGGGTCCAAGTGGTGCAATGCCTGATATGCATATACTAGCAGGACTACCGAGGACAGGCGCTGAATGCTGGCCTCTAGCAGTAGCTGTATCAACGGCGAGTATACAACCTTCTGGGTCTGACCAAACATTATTTATAAGTAATAAAGGGATGGAAATACCTGGCGCGATAAAGAGGGCAGAAACCGAAACACAAATTCTATTAAGTGTTGATAGATTTGAAACTCAGGAGCCTAAAGGAACTAAAATTATTGGGTGTATACCACAGCCGATTGGAAGGTTGTGATGAGTATTGATAAGCTATTAATTATAGGCGGCGGATTAATTGGGTCATCTATAGCAAGGGCGGCTAAGGCATTTGGCCAGGC
>CAJQGR010000079.1 GCA_905477785.1 uncultured Hellea sp. | reverse complement strand
CAGTTTTATATATTTGAATATTTAAACCTCCATTCGAAACATTTAAATTAGAGGAAACAAAAGGTAAATTAGTGGATTGTGCTAATCCGTTATCAGAGGTAACCATACCAACCCTCCATCCAAAAAATTCATTTCTCATTTTTTCACCAAATGTTCTGTATAATGAGAAGAGATCTTTTTTCTTACCTATCCTGGCGCCATATGGTGGATTTACTATAACCAAGCCTTCAGGACCATCTGGTCTTTTTAATTTTTCAATATTTTGAGTATGAAAATTACAGATATCATCTAGACCAGCTCGTTTGGAGTTTTGATTAGAATATTCTATTACATTGTGATTTCTATCAAAGCCCATAAACGAAAATGCTGAAGGTTTATTTTGCCATTTTTTCTTTAAATTACTAAACAATTTTTCATCGTAACTAATGAGGTTTTGAAAATTAAATTTCCTATTTCTTCCTGGCATTAGATTGCGTGATATTCCTGCGGCCTCTATGACAAATGTACCAGAGCCACACATTGGGTCCACCACAGGTTCGTTTCCTGAATATCCACAAAAATTCAATGCTAAAGATGCAATATTTTCTCGAATTGGAGCTTTACCCATTGCTAATTTATAGCCGCGTTTATACAGCCCGTCGCCAGAAGTATCGATAGATATAATAACATTATTATCGATTATTCTTATTTTCAATACAATATCGGCGGACGAAATCGATTGTGCCACTGTGTTACCAAGTTCTTCAGAAATAGCTCTTTCTATTCTTTCTACAGCTGCTCCAGCATGGTATATTTTGTTTTTTCTATTTGTAACTACTTCTGCTTTCACACTCATTCCCTGAGGTATTGTGTTACGCCATGGAAACCTTCTTGCACGTTTATCAAGTTGAGCTAAATGAAATGCACGAAATTCACCAATACGAGCTAATACTTTTGTTGCCCCCCTTAAATATAAGTTCATTTTCCATACATCCATCCAGTCACCCGTTATCGATACTCCTCCTACATGTAAATTTGATTCACTATAACCAAATTTTCTGACCTCCTCATGGAGTAAATGCTCCAACCCAAGCTGAGTAGTTATAAATATTTCAAATTTGTCTGTTTGTTTCATCTTGAAACATATATGCTTATATAAACGTAATAGTAAGTAGATTTAATTTTATTATAAAAAAATTCTATTTAACTGATGCGTAACTTTTAAAAGGATGCAAAATGGGCAGAAAACCTATCACTGATATGAAAGCATTTAGCGCCTCAAAAAATATTAAAAACCAATCATTTGTTTATAATGGCAGTATTTTTACTGAAGACTTAGTGGCTGCAATAATTGTGACTATTTTATTGGTTCCACAATCATTGGCTTACGCATTATTAGCGGGATTGCCTCCACAAGTTGGAATATATGTGTCAATTTTTCCTTTATTAGCATATGCTCTTTTAGGTTCTTCTAAGTACTTAAACGTTGGTCCTACAGCAGTTATCTCTATTATGACTGCAGCATCAATATCGATATTGCCTGAAAGTGAACGTCTTATTAGCGCTGCAGCATTGGGGGTTATGACTGGAAGTATATTATTAGTTGCGTGGCTATTTAAGGCAGGATTTATAATGAACTTTGTGTCTCGCCCTGTCGTTTCGGCTTACATTACTGGTGCCGCAATTCTAATCATAATAAGCCAGCTAAAGCATATTTTTGGTGTAAATATCTATAGTAGCACTGCATTAAGCATGCTTAGTGAATTACTTAAAAACATGTATAATATAAATGAGTATTCAATGCTAATTGGCATTTGTGCTATCTCTTTACTTATAATTATTAACCGTTATTTGGCATATAGTTTAATTAGGCTTAGAATAAAAAGCCGGCGAGCAAAACTAGTTGGTAGAATAGCGCCAATATTAATTGTTGCTATTTTTATTATGTTTAGTTCATTTTATAATTTTTCAAATACTTTCGATCTTAATGTGGTGGGAGAGATACCAAAAGGCTTGCCACCTTTTAGTATTCCGGTTCTGCCTTATTCATCATTACAATCACTTGCGATGCCAGCGGTCGTTATAGCGATTGTAGCTTTTGTGGATAGCTGCTCTACAGCACAGGAATTAGCAGCCCGCTCTAGGAGTAGGGTGGATTCAAATAAAGAACTACTAAGCCTTGGCGCATCAAATTTAGTCGCAGGCATGACTGGTGGCTACCCTATTAACGGCAGCATGTCACGTTCAGCAGTGAATTTTAATGCAGGTGGTAAAACAAGATTTGTAGGATTATTGGTTGCCATGATGATGGCTCTAACTGCAGTTTTCCTTACTCCAATACTTAAGGATTTGCCTTTAGCGGTTTTAGCAGCATTAATAATTGTCGCTTGCTTTAGTTTAGTTGACTTTAAAAACCTTTGGGAAACTTGGGTGTACAGCCGAGCTGATGGAATTACTGCAATAGCAACATTTTCTTCAGTTTTAATTTTTGGAGTTCAGTGGGGTGTTTTAGTCGGTGTCATTCTTGCAATGGCTCTTCATATTAATTCAACTTTATTGCCGCATATGCCTCTTGTCGGTCGTTTTCCAGGAACAGAGCATTATAGAGATTCTGGCAGGTTTAATGTTGAAACTAATGAAATCATAAAAACATTACGCGTTGATGAGAGTTTATATTATGCAAATGCTAGATACCTTGAGGATAGAGTGGCCCAAGTAGTTGAAGAAAGCCCTGATCTTAAAGACTTGGTGCTAATGTGCACTGCAGTAAATAGAATAGACGCAAGTGCGCTTTCGAGCCTGGAGGAAATAAATAAGCGTTTGAAAAGTGCGGAAATAAGACTTCATTTTTCTGATATGCAAAGTCGTGTTAAAGAACGGTTATTTAGGTCAAACTTTTTGGATAAACTATCAGGTCAAATTTTTCTATCGCAGCATGAGGCTATGGAAGAGTTGGAGCCTGAGCCAGACTGGAATGTACTTTCTGACCATATAGATATACACTAAGTATAAAAATTTATTTACAGCAAGCTTATATTTCGTCTACGGTGGAAGAGAATTGCCTTGAGCCCAAATTTGGTTGCTCGGCTAATAAATGTGAGATTAATAATGCCGGATAGAATATTATCCGCAGGCGAAAGTTTGGATAATGATGGTAAAGAAAAACCAACTAAGCCTCGTCGACGGAAAAACAGGTCTAATTCTTTAGGTAATAAGAGCCCCAAGAAAGATCACCCTTTATATGCTGCCATTGATTTAGGTACTAATAATTGCCGTTTGCTAATCGCCCGTCCAGTGGATGGGGGGTTTAAGGTCATTGATAGCTACTCCAAAGTCGTAAGGTTGGGTGTAGGACTGGAAAGTACAGGTTTGCTATCTAAGGAAAGCATAAATAATGCGGTTGATGCCCTGTATGTTTGCGCGAAAAAAATAAAAACTCACCGAGTCAAGCGCTGGAGATGTGTAGCCACAGAAGCTTGTAGAAAAGCCTTAAACGGAAAATATTTTTTGGACCGTGTAAAAAAAGAGACGGGTTTATCCCTTGAAATTATATCTCCCCGGGTAGAATCAAGGTTAGCTGTGATGGGATGCATAAATTTAATTGATACTACTAAAAATGTAGCTTTAGTTGTAGATATTGGAGGGGGCTCAACGGAATTAAGTTGGGTTGATGTGCGCCGCCTAAAAGATGAAAATCTATCGACAAAAATTTACAGGCCGCCTATCAGTGCATGGGCCTCACTTCCTATTGGCGTAGTTACCCTATCTGAAAGAATACCAGAATTAAATGATAGAGCCTTATGGTATGAAAATATGAAAACAGTTGTTCGAGATGAAATAAATAAGAGCAATTGTAAGAATAGATTTGTAAATATCTTTAATGAAGGAAAAGGACATATTATTGGCACTTCAGGAACTATTACTTCTCTCGCAGGTATCCATTTAAAACTTCCTTACTACCAACGCGATAAAGTTGATGGACTTTGGTTACGTACGAGTGATGCTATCAAAGTTTCAAGATATATGTCTTCTTTATCACCGTTGGAACGGGCAAAAGAGCCGTGTATAGGAGAGGAACGGGCAAATCTTTTGGTTGCTGGTTGTGCAATTACTGATGTTATATGTGAAATTTGGCCTAGTAAGATAATACGAGTTGCTGATAGGGGGCTTAGGGAGGGTATGCTTATGGGTTTAATGCAGCAAAAACAGAAAGTTACTATAGCTAATGGGTTGCAGTATGACCGATTATGAGCCTAAAAAGCGCATGTCTGGTGGTAAACCTGACACAGAAAAGCGAGAACGAAAGACTAAATCAATAGATGTAACAAATGCTACTAGAATGATGACTCGTAAGGTGAAAACTGCGCGAGGAAGAAAAATTTCATCAAAACTCTGGATTGAGCGTCAAATTAATGACCCATATGTGAAAGAAGCAAAAATAAAGGGATATAGATCAAGAGCAGCTTTTAAATTGTTGGAATTAAATAAGAAATTTAATTTAATACAAAAAGATGCATTAGTTGTTGACCTTGGGTGCGCGCCGGGGGGTTGGGTTCAAATAGCTCTTAAACTTGGGGCTTATCGAGTTGTAGGTATTGATTTATTATCCGTTGAGCCAATTGGATCTGCAGACATGATTGAAATGGACTTTATGAATAAAGATGCCCCAGATATATTGAAGAAAAAACTAGGAAGACAGCCTGACATTGTACTTTCTGATTTGGCAGCGAATACTACAGGTCACAGACAGACAGATCATTTAAAAACAGTTTCTCTTGTGGAGTCTGCGGCTGAATTTGCTATGGAAGTTCTTAAACCTGGTGGTTCTTTTGTAACTAAAGTTTTTCAAGGAGGGGCTGAAGAAAAATTATTAAATATACTCAAAAAATCTTTTAAAACTGTAAAACACGCTAAGCCAAAAAGTTCCAGATCAGGAAGCCCAGAAATGTATTTAGTGGCGAAAGGCTTCCTTATAAAAAAATAAGCACTGAAATAAAGCATAATTCAATTAACTTTCCCTTTGCATTTATTAGTTAACCCTGATAACTCCCGCTTGCAAAAGTAGGAGGATCCCATGGAGATTCGAGAAGGATTAACCTTCGATGACGTTCTTTTGCAACCGCGAGCATCGGAAATACTTCCAGCTGATGCGGTTTTAAAAACCAGATTGACTAAGTCTATAAGTATCAATGTGCCATTGATTTCCGCGGCTATGGATACTGTTACCGAGGCAAGCTTAGCAATTGCAATGGCGCAGACAGGCGGTATTGGTGTTATACATCGCAATTTATCAATTGCGGAACAAGCGGAAGAAGTTCGTAAAGTTAAACGATACGAAAGTGGCATGGTTGTAAATCCTGTAACTATTTCACCTAATGCAACTCGTCGTCAATTAGGCGAAATTGGACAAAGATTAAATATATCTGGTATTCCTGTAGTGGAAGATGATGGAAAGCTGGTTGGTATAGTTACCAATCGAGATGTTAGATTTGCTGACGATCCTGATGAGTTAGTATCAAACTTAATGACAACAAATATAGTTACAGTAGAAGAAGGAGTGTCTGAGTCAGAAGCACGTACATTATTGCATAAGCATAGAATAGAACGTCTACTTGTTGTAGATGATAAATATAGATGCGTTGGATTAATTACTGTCAAAGATATGGATAAAGCACTTAGCCATCCTAATGCGTGCAAAGATAATAGAGGTCGTTTGAGAGTTGCTGCAGCATCTACTGTTGGTCAATCCGGTTACGAAAGAGCAGTTGCCTTGATAGATGCTGGAGTTGATGCAGTCGTAATTGATACAGCACATGGGCACTCAAATAAAGTGATTGAAATAGTAAAGCGTTTAAAAACTGATTATCCAAAATCTCAAATCATAGCAGGTAACATTGCTACTGCTGAAGCAGCAGATGCTCTTATAAAAGCTGGTGCTGATGCTATAAAGGTGGGAATAGGACCTGGTTCCATATGCACGACAAGAATCGTCGCAGGAGTTGGAGTGCCTCAACTTACAGCTATAGGAGATGTTTGTAAAATTGCTCTTAAAGCAAGAATACCAGTTATAGCAGATGGAGGAATCAAATACTCTGGTGATATGGCTAAGGCTCTCGCAGCAGGTGCTGAATGCGCTATGGTTGGATCACTTTTGGCTGGAGCAGAAGAAACGCCAGGAGAAGTATTTCTTTATCAGGGGCGTTCTTACAAGTCCTACAGAGGTATGGGTTCGGTATCTGCTATGGCCAGGGGATCAGCTGATAGGTATTTTCAAAAAGAAGTGAGTGATAAGATGAAGCTAGTTCCAGAAGGTATTGAAGGCAGAATTGCTTTTAAGGGCCCTGTTGGCCCTATACTGCATCAGTTACTAGGTGGCATAAGGGCTGCTATGGGTTATACTGGTTCTAAAACAATAGAGGAACTTCATAAAAATGCTAAGTTTATAAAAATAACTAATGCAGGACTTCGTGAAAGCCATGTACATGACGTTCATATAGCAAGAGAAGCACCTAACTATTCGATGCCCGGGTAATTATTAAATATTTCGTGTTGATACTGATGAATTCTTTAATGAAATTGATAATCAACTAAACAATATTTCGAAGTTTAAAGTATAAAAATTAAGAGAAAATACATGCTACTAGGTGGACGTATTAAAGCTGCTATTGAGGTTCTAGATGATATTCTTAATCGCAAAACTCCTGCAACATTAGCTTTGCGTGATTGGGGTAAGTCCAATCGTTATGCAGGGTCAAAAGACAGGTCGGCAATCGGTAATTACGTTTATGATGCGTTACGTTGTAAAAGCTCAATAGAATTTAGGATGGATAACGGAGAACCACGTGCGTTAATCCTTGGTTCAGTTGTATTTATTGGCAAACGAACGGCTGAGGAGTTGATGGAAGCGTTTAAAAATGAAAAATATGCCCCAGCACAGTTAAGTAAAAATGAAATTTTAAAACTTTGTGGATCTATAGACCTTAATGATGCACCTGATTGGGTTAAAGCTGATATTCCAGAATGGATATGGCCAGCGTTTGAAAATAATTTCTCTGATAATTCCATAGAGGAAGGACACTTTTTGACTAAGCGTCCACCGCTTGATCTTCGTGTAAATACATTAAAAACAACTGTAACGGAACAAATTTCGAAGCTCAAAATTAAGAATCTTGCAAAATGTGTCATATCTCCAATTGGATTAAGAGTAGAGGCTTCTCTTGGTGATGGTAGATTGCCTAATATCCAAATTGAAGAAAGTTATCAAACGGGGGAGGTTGAAATACAAGATGAAGGCTCTCAAATTGTAAGTTTATTAGTTGATGCAAAGCCTGGGGAAACTATCCTAGATTATTGTGCCGGGGCAGGGGGAAAGACATTAGCTTTGGCAGCTGATATGCAAAATAATGGTACTGTATTCGGTTTTGACATTGATAAACGTAGACTTTCACCTCTATATCAAAGAGCTCAAAGAGCCGGAGCTAATATTATAGATATTCGACAGCCTCCGTCTGAGGGTCTAAAAGATTTAGTTGGTAAAATGGATAGAGTTCTAATAGATGCTCCTTGCACTGGTTTGGGTACATGGAGAAGAAAGCCAGATTCTAAGTGGCGTCTTAATGAAGATGGACTTGAATTAAGAAACAATGAACAGCGTTCAGTTTTAAATAGTGCTAAAGGATTTGTTAGGCCAGGGGGATTACTTTTTTATGTAACATGCTCGATGCTAGCGGAAGAAAATGAATCTCAAGTTTATGATTTTATTGAAAAAAATGATAATTTTAGTTTACTTTCAGCAGGTGAAGTATGGGAAGAAAAGTTTGGCATTGATGCCCCTAAGCCCTGGTCTTCGGACGGTTGTTCTCTTACGCTAACACCGTTATCAACTAACACAGATGGTTTCTTTTTTGCAGTTATGGAGAGAAAAAAATGAGTCATGTTCATCATGAAAAACTGCTGATTATAGATTTTGGTTCACAGGTTACAAAGCTTATTGCCAGACGAGTACGTGAGAGTGGTGTCTATTCAGAGGTGCACCCTTATAATAAAATAAATAAGGACATGCTTGAAAAATTTGGACCAAAAGCAATTATATTATCTGGTGGCCCTAATAGTGTAACTGGTATTGGTACACCACGAGCTGATAACCACATATGGAAAATGAAAATTCCAATTCTAGGAATTTGTTATGGTCAGCAGACTATGTGTGCCCAACTTGGGGGGGCAGTTGAAAGTTCCAAAGATAAAGAGTTCGGTCGAGCAGATTTGACTGTATTGGATAAAAGTCAACTATTTGAAGGACTCGACATTCAAGAACAGGTTTGGATGTCCCACGGTGACCGTGTAGTAAGCATACCTGATGGTTTTAAAGTAATAGGTACATCTCAGCATGCACCTTATGCAGCGATTTCTGATACAAATAGAAGATTTTATGGTGTTCAGTTTCACCCCGAAGTAGTGCATACTCCTAATGGATCTAGGATATTAAAAAACTTCACACATAAAATTTCTGGATTTAAGGGTGATTGGACTATGTCTTCTTTCAAAGGCGAAATGATTGAAGCAATAAAAAAACAAGTTGGGTCAAGCCGTGTTATTTGCGGTCTTAGTGGTGGAGTTGATAGTTCTGTTGCTGCTGTTCTTATACACGAAGCAATTGGCGAACAATTGACATGTGTTTATGTTGATACAGGGATGATGCGTAAAGGAGAAACACAGCAGGTAGTTTCATTGTTTAAAGAGCATTATGATATGAATTTAATAGCTGTGGATGCAAGTGAAGAGTTTCTGGAATTACTAAAAGGTGTATCTGACCCAGAAGAAAAACGTAAAATCATTGGCGCAACCTTTATCGATATATTTGAACGCGAGGCAAAAAAAATAGGAGGTGCTAAATATTTAGCTCAAGGAACATTATACCCAGACGTTATTGAGTCAGTGAGTTTTGATGGAGGACCATCTGTTACTATTAAATCTCATCATAATGTCGGAGGCTTGCCTGAGCGAATGGATATGGAGCTTGTTGAGCCCTTACGAGAGCTTTTCAAAGATGAAGTTCGTGATTTAGGAAAAGAGCTTGGCCTTCATGAAGACTTTGTTGAACGCCACCCATTTCCTGGTCCTGGCCTTGCAATAAGATGCCCGGGTGTAATTACAAAAGATCGTTTAGACATACTAAGAGAGGCAGATTTTATTTACCTCGAACAGATAAAAAAATATAATCTTTACAATGATATATGGCAGGCATTTGCTGTAATACTTCCAGTGCAAACTGTTGGTGTTATGGGTGATGAACGTACATATGAAAATGTATTAGCATTAAGGGCTGTAACTTCTACTGATGGAATGACTGCTGATTATTATCCGTACTCCCACGAGTTTTTAGGGGAAACTGCGACAAGAATTATTAATGAAGTAAGAGGAGTAAATAGAGTGGTTTATGATATAACATCTAAACCTCCTGGTACTATTGAGTGGGAATGAATTAATGAGAATATCATTAAAAAGAAGCTTAATTTTAATATTTTTATTAATTGGCTTATCTGGTTGCGCTACTCACTATCATGATTCAACTCTACCTTGCAGCTGAGTTCTATGTTTACTTAGTAAACTATATTTATATAGTGACGTAATATGAGCTACCATAAAGAAAATCTTAAAGAACAACTTGTTGAAATAGCATGGGACATTTGCAAAACAGAATCTTGGAAGAAAGTTAATATGCGTAAGGTTGCTCAAAATGCTGAGGTTTCAACAACAGCGTTTTATAGGCACTTTAAAAATAAAGATGATCTTAAAGCAGAGTTGATGCGAAGGGGTTTTAAAAGTTTTAATAAAAGCAGAAAGGATACTGATACATTTGCCAGTTGGGGCGCTCAAATTATAAGATTTGGCTTAAACTTTCCACATATTTACGATTTGATGTTTGGGAATATAGCTAAAGATATGTCCCTTTACCCTGATTTAAAAGCCGAATATGATGCAGCCTTTGATGAATTATTAGTAGCACTAAAAGATTTTATGCCTAATGCTATTGAAAGAGATATCAAGATAAAAGCTATCAATATTTGGGCTTCTGTTCATGGGTTAATTGGATTTTTGAGGCGTGTGGATTCGCCGAATAGTAAATCCGAAGAGCTTAAATGGATTGAAAATAACTTAGAAGAATACTTGAAAATGACCACGTTTCGTTGAAGGAGCTGGTCCAAAGATTTGAAGTTGATTCATATAACAGGTTTATCACTGGGATTTAAAGGTAATGAGAATAATTAATGTGAAAAGAGCGTAAAGTAAGTTTAAAATCTAATTATAAAGTACTAAAAATATTGATTTTTTAAATTTTTAGTTAAAATAACCATTGAGTGTGAGTGATAGTGTAATGAAGATTCGTAAAATCCATAAGTACGTTAGTTTAGCCATTTCTGTACAGTTGTTACTATGGACAATCTCTGGATTGTATTTTTCTTTTAATAAAATAGAAAGTATTAGAGGTGAACATTATTACCGAACCGTTGATGAAAACTTAATTGATAAAAAAGAAAGATTAATTGAAAAAATAAGTGAAAATGAAGCTTTTTCAATTATTACTGACAAAACATTTTTGCAACCTCTTTCCATGGAGTTGATTTCTGAATCAAAAAAAGGTTCGGAATATCGTGGCAAAGATTTACCAATCTATAAGGTTACTGCTTTAGATATAAAAGGCGACTATGTTAATATTTATCAAGATGTGTATTCAGGAGATATCATTGCTTTACGAACACAGTCTTGGAACATATGGGATTTTATGTGGGGGCTGCATATAATGGACTGGGTTGAAAGAGATAATATCAATAATATATTTTTAAAATTTTTCTCTTTTCTAGCTCTGATCACTTCTATTTCAGGTATTTTATTGTTTTTCTTTAGAAGAGCGTAATCTAATACCTAATAAATTTTGAATTTTTTGAATTTTATGTCATCATTATGTTAATGTAAACTTGAGGTAAATAACATGAAAAAATCTACTATAACCAATATATTATTAGGAATAATTGCTATTAATTTAACATTGCTAACCATTAACTTTGTTACACCGAAAGCTAATGCGCAGATGAGCTCATATGATGCTTCCGCAATATCTAAAAATGTTCGGCAAATTAGTAATAGTCTTAATGATATTTCTCGAACACTAACTACGATTTGTAAAGAAACATCAGGAAGTAGTTATGGTTGTTAGGTTATAATTTTATAAAAAAACAATTTCTACTTTACTGATTACTATAAAGTAATCTAAACTAAATTACTTTTTGCAAAAAGGATAAACAAAATGAAAAATTTAATTACAACAATACTAACAGCTGGTTTTATAGTTGGCTGCTCACAAGCTCCAGTTGAAGAAGCTCCAGTTGAAGAAGCTGCACCTATGGTTGAAGAAGCACCTATGGTTGAAGAAGCACCTATGGCTGAAGAAGCACCTATGGCTGAAGAAGCACCTATGGCTGAAGAAGCACCTATGGCTGAAGAAGCTCCTATGGCTGAAGAAGAAGCGACTTCTGCTGAATAAATTACTGAATAAACTAAACGAGCCTAAAGATATGAAAAACTTTGCTTTGTCACTCCTATTAAGCATTAGTATGCTCGCTTGTTCGCAGAATATGCCAAGTGATAAAAATGGTGAAATTGCTGAGAATTTCATAGGGCTCGTTTTAACTCAACCAAATGAAGCTCAAAAACTACTTCATGACGATTTCAAGTTTCGGTATATGGGTATGATACCAGATTCCCATATGGGAGACTCTATTATTAAAGACTCATACAATAAAGAGACTTATTTCAGTGAGTTTTTGGAAGTAGTAGGTGCATTAGTACCTGATGGAATTGTGCTTACCCCCATTAAAACTATATCTGACGGAAATCAGGTTGCTGTTGTGATGGAAGGTATAGCTGAAGGAAAAAATGGTTCCTACAATAATAAATATGTTTTCACTTACGAGTTTAACGAAGGTAAGATATTCACATTAGATGAATATAATAGTGATATTTTAGTCGCAACTAGGCTATATGATAATAAACTTATTACTATTAAGCCCGTTTCTGCTGAATAAATAACAGCGGCTAATACTTATTGTATTATGAAATACATTAGACCCTTTATTTCTTATTTATTCATTCTAACAATTTTATCATTGATAATCTTCATTTGGCCTGAAAAAAAATACATACCTTACAAGGTAAGTGATGAATTCCAAAAGCAAGTTGATAACTTTTACTTGCCCCCCATGCCTCCTGATTGGAAATGGCATTATTTAAAAATGGATGATGGTACTAAACTTCGGTGGGGGGAAACAGGTAATAGGAGCGCTGCTAAAGCTACATTAATTATAATACCTGGTTATTCAGCAACCATGAGTATGTACGGGGAACATGCAGATATGCTTGCTAGACGTGGATACCATGTTGTTGGAATAGATATGCGTGGTCAGGGTGGTTCAGACAGATATAGAAAGGATCAGCCTGAAAAATTATGGGTCAATAAGTTTGCGGAATATTCAGATGATTTAGCTTCCTTTATTAAATTACAACGGGAAACAATAAAACAACCAATAATTCCTATCGGCATTTCTTTTGGCGGACATGTAGCAGTAAGAATGGCTGGAGAACATGTAAATTTAATTGATGCTTTGGTTTTAGTTGCTCCCGCTATAGTTCCTAAAACAGGTTCTTTATCTTATAACCAATCTAAATTTATTGTTGAGGCAAGCCGTTTTTTTGGTAAATCAAAAAGATACATTATAGGAAATAATAATTGGATGCCCTTTAGAAGTGATTTATCTGTTGCGAATATAGATTTATGTGCATCAAATCCAAAAAGACTCCCATATAGGGATGTAGTTTTTACAAGAAATACAAAAGAGCGTGTAGGTGGGGTTACCGCGCAATGGGCTGGAGAATTTCTTGAATCAAGTGAATTTATAAATACAGAATCTTTTTTAGGTAGTATCGATATACCAATAACTATGATCTCCGCTGAAATTGATCATCTTGTAGAAACAGATGTAAACCAATTTTCTTGCGATAATGTATTTTCAAATTGCAAAAGAGTTGATTTGAGCAATGCTGGACATTGCATGTTTCAAGAATCTGATGAAATTCTTAACTTAATATTTGATAGTGTAGACGATCTATTTCTAACAAAATTATATACTAAGGCATTTTAAAGAAAGCAGGCATGTTTTCTCCAAAGCCTTCAACTTCCTGAGATTTCTTGTTAGAGTCTGACCCATTTCTTTGATAAAGGTTTTTTTTATCGTTATTTGGGTTAACTGTCTTTTCTTCAATCTGTTTTGGAGCTGCTTTTTTATCTTTCTTTTCTATGTTTTTTGAGGATAAATTTTTACTCTCTATATTATTCTCTGTATTGTGCTTTTTTTTATTACTGTGACTATCCCGCCGCAATTTGTTTTTTGGTGTTGTACCAGAATTTTTACGTTTATATTTTCCACCATCCTTGGGAAAATTTTCTATACCTTTAATTTCTATTTCTTCTATAGATTTAGCTTTAATTAACTCTAATATCTCTACATAGTTTTTTTCATCAAGCCGTGAGACAAGCATTACAGTTTTACCCTTACGTCCTGCTCGCCCTGTACGGCCAATACGATGTACATAATCTTCTGAGTGACTAGGAACATCATAATTAAAAACATGACTAACCGAAGGCACATCCAAGCCCCTTGCTGCTACATCGCTTGCCACTAATATTTTGATATCACCATTTTTGAATTTCTCGAGGGTTTCAGTTCGTAATGATTGGGGTAGATCTCCGTGTATAGGGGCACTTGAAATGTTGTGAACAGAAAGAGACTTAGCTACAATATCTACATCTTTTTTACGATTGCAAAATACAATTCCATTATCTACTTCATTATTTTCAATAAGCCACCTTAAAGCAGTTCTTTTTTGTTTTGGGTCGGAAGAGGGCATTCGCACAATATATTGCTTTACTGTTTTCGCAGTCATATTTTTTCTAGCAATTTGTATCGTTAAGGGTTGGTGTAAAAATTGATCTACCAATCTTTTGATTTCGTTTGGCATTGTAGCCGAGAAAAAAAGCACTTGCCGAGTAAATGGAGTTAACTGAAAAATTCGTTCAATATCTGGTATGAAACCCATATCTAACATTCTATCTGCTTCATCAACAACTAATGTTTGAACACCCGTCATGAGTATTTTCCCACGGTCGAATTGGTCTAATAACCTACCCGGTGTAGCTATGAGTATATCAACTCCTCTCATTAATTTTTTATCTTGTTCCGTAAAGCTAACACCGCCAATCAGCAGTGCCATTTCTAACTTTAAGTACTTACCATATTGCTGCACATTTTCTGCAACCTGTGCTGCCAATTCTCTGGTTGGACATACTATCAGACATCGTGGCATTCGCGCTCTTGCGCGCCCTGAAGCAAGTTTATGTATAGTTGGTAAGGTAAATGCACCTGTTTTTCCAGTTCCGGTTTGTGCTATACCTAAGACATCTTGTTGATTTATAGCAGCTGGAATTGCTTTTGCCTGTATTGGCGTTGGTTTTTCGTAACCTAAATCATCTAAGGCTCTAAGAATTCTATCATCAAGACCCAATTCACTGAATTTAATATCAATTTTGGTGTCAGCGTCTATTTCTCTGTTTTCTATTCTTGAATTCAACTGATAGCTACTTATAAAATTATAGTGCAAGATTATCTTACTATTTGTATGGCGCAACATAGAGTTAGCATTCTAAACGTCAAGTTGATTGATAACATTACTTTACTTCTTATAAAAGCATGTTTATCTGGGCTCAAAATTAATGACACCGACAAAGGAATTTATGATGTCTATTCAACGAACTTTTTCTATTATTAAACCCGATGCTACTGCTAGAAATATTACAGGTAAAGTTAATGCTAAGATTGAAGCAGCTGGACTACGTATAATTGCGCAAAAGCGTCTTCTTCTTTCAGAAAAGCAAGCTGCGGGTTTTTATGCTGTTCATAAGAACAGGCCCTTTTATAGTGACTTAGTTAAGTTTATGATGTCAGGACCTGTAGTTGTTCAAGTTCTCGAAGGAGAAAATGCCATAGCTGCTTACAGAAAAGTTATGGGTGCTACTAATCCGTCTGAAGCGGATTCTGGAACCATAAGGGCTGAATTTGCTTTGAGTATAGATGCTAATACTGTTCACGGCTCTGATGCAGTCGATACTGCTAGTGATGAAATTAAATTCTTCTTTACAGAGGAAGAGTTAGTTGGTTAGTTGATTTAAATAGTTTTTTTTGAGCTGATTAACTCATCTGCAACTATTTTAAGGGCTTGAGGATATGCCTCTAACTCTTTAACTAGCAAGCGTTCAGATAAAGTTTGTGGTGTATCATCTTCTAATATTTTAATTCTTTTTTGTAGTATCACTTTTCCTGAGTCTAATTCACTATTTATAAAATGTACCGAGCAGCCGTGAATTATATCACCGGAATTAATAGCTCTTTTATGTGTATTTAGCCCTTTGTATTTTGGAAGCAAAGAGGGGTGTATATTGAGCAGTTTTCCCTTCCACCTGTTTACAAACCAAGGTGATAGTATTCGCATAAAACCAGCACAACATATAAGCTGAATTCTTAAATTTTTTAATATTTCATCTAAATCTTTTTCGAATTCACTTTTACTTTTATATGCTTTATGATCTAGTATTAATGTTTTTATTCCTAAATCTTCAGCTTTTTCCAGTCCTTTAGCTAGTGGCCTATTTGAAATAACAACTTCTACAACTGCTGGGTATTCATTATCTTGGGCAGCCTTTAAAATGGCTAACATATTGGAACCACGTCCAGAAATTAAAACTGCAGTTTTAATTTTATGCATTTTTCAACTGCCCAATTACCCATGCTGTTTCTCCTAAACTTTCCAGACGTTCAAGCGTCTCGTTCATTTTATTTGGCTTAACAGCTAAAACCATACCAACTCCGCAATTGAATGCTCGTAACATCTCAGATTCATCAATCTTGCCCGTGTCCTGAAGCCATTTGAATACAGCTGGTCTTGGAAATGATGTTATGTCGATATCAAAGGTTAAGTGTTTAGGAAGCATACGTGGTGTATTTTCAGTAATACCACCTCCAGTTATGTGTGATAAACCTAATAACATATTGTCTTTTATTAGTGGTAATATAGAATTAACGTAAATTTTTGTAGGAGTAATCAAAGACTCACCAAGAGATATTTCGGGAGAAAATGGGCAACTATCATTCCAATTTAAACCGGATAGCTCAACTATTTTACGAATTAAAGAATAGCCATTTGAATGTGGACCGCTAGATGCGACACCGATTAACAAGTCTCCATCTTTCATGTTCTCATGTTTTGGTAACATTCTTTTTCTTTCCACAGCTCCTACTACAAATCCAGCTAAGTCAAAATCATCGTCGTTGTACATACCAGGCATTTCTGCTGTTTCTCCACCTATTAATGCTGCACCCGATAATTCACATCCTTTTGCTATGCCTGATATAATTTTGCCTGCTTTTAATCTATCAAGTTGGCCTGTTGCAAAATAATCTAAAAAAAATAGTGGCTCGGCTCCATTGGCTAGTACATCATTTACGCACATTGCAACGAGGTCTATTCCTACAGTATCAAGAATTCCAGTATCTATTGCTATTCGTAATTTTGTTCCAACTCCATCTGTTCCTGATATTAAAACTGGATCTATCATACCTGCAGCTTTTAAGTCAAAAGCCCCGCCGAAGCCCCCAATTGTTCCCATTACCCCAGGTCGATGAGTTTTTTTAACCATTGGCTTAATTTGTTCAACTAATCTGTCACCTTCATCTATGCTTACTCCGGCATCTTTGTAGGTAAGTCCTTTTTTAGGCATTTTTTTCTCCACTATCTTAATAGCTTAAAGTAATATAAATAGTTATATCACAAGTTCTACTATTGCTTTATTTCTATTGCGGCAATGATTGGACTTTGCAAATTTATTAAAGCAGGTTATCGCTAGTCTATGAAGTCAATAAAGACAATACTTACAGCCTTATTTTTCTTGTTCTTTTGTAGTTCAGTTTTTGCGTCTGATCCATTTAAGGTTAGTGGTGTATTGGTGGATGCAAAAGGAAAGTCAGCTGTTAAAGCCCAAATAAAAGCAATACGTGTGGGTCAGAAAAAAGCTGCTGACATTCTGTTAAAACGTTTGACATTAGCTTATGGAAGCGAAGGTCAAATAACTCACATATCCGATGATAATGCTGCAAAAATGATTCTTTCAATCGAAATAGATAATGAGAAAAGGTCATCCACGCGATATATGGGAGAACTTACTGTTATATTTAACCCTACCGCAGTAAAAGAATTTTTAAACCAGTCTGGTATAAAAATGGTTTCTTCTCAATCTAGAATGCGACTTGTTTTACCTCTCAGTGAAGGGGAGTTAATTTTAAATAATTCATGGTATAGATCATGGAGAAGAATAAAGGCAGTTAACAGCCTTACTCCTATGTTTACTTTGCCAGCATACAAGGCATTAAATATTTCTCTAACAATAGAAGATATCAAAAATATGAATTTTGATGTATTTAAATCAATAGGTAAGCAATATAATGTTCAGCAGTTATTAATTGCAAATAATATTAATGGAACTATCGAATTACTAGATATTTCGTTAGATACTCGAAGAATTGAAACCTATAATTACGACGGTAGTGCACAAGGAATTATTGATAAATTTCAAACTGAATGGAAAGAAGCTGCTATCAATTTTGCTATGAATAAGTCTACTATATTAATTGATGTTAATTACTCTTCACACTCTGAGTGGTTGAAAGTGAAAAAGATTCTCAATAACACATCATTGATTTTAAATGCTAAGTTAATTTCCTTTGCAAATAAAAAAGCAAACATGGAGATAACGCATGGAGGAGAAATTGAAGGGTTAATAGATGAGTTAAGCTATAAAGGTGTTAATTTAAAACCTGAGACAGCAAAAAATTATGTTTTATCTGTATCAAGTATAGATTAGTCAAAATTCATATGAAGATTAACAGCCAGTTACCTCTAGATTTGTCTCCTTTACTTAAATTTTCATTTGAAAATTTTGCAACTAGCGCGGCAAATAAAGAAAAGTTAGATTTTTTAAAGTCTCCTATGAGTTGGACTTCACCAATTGTACTAATTGTAGGGCCGAAAGGTGCTGGGAAGTCTCATATTGGAAACGCCTGGTCTAATGAAACGGGTTTTTTATTCCTAGATGATGCAAGCCAATTAAATGAAGAAATTCTTTTTTCGCAATTAAATTTAATTTTAAATGGCACTGGCAAACGATTATTATTAGCAGATAGAAATTACCCAGAAAAATGGTATGTTCAAATGCCTGATTTAATGTCTAGGTTGAAAAATATTGCTTTAGTTGAAATTTCCGAACATGATGATGAAGTCCTTGAGATGATTGTGCGTGGTATTTTTGAATCTAAAGGACGAAATGTTTCTCAAGACTTAATTTCATATTTACTTAAATATTATGAAAGAAGTGTTCCTGCTCAGGTTCGTATTGCGGAGCTTCTGGAAGAAGCTGCCCAATCACAAAAAACAGACCTAAGTAAAGCATTCGCGGTAAAATTTTTAAAAACTAATTACACTACCATCCCAAGCTAAAAATAAACCGCTTTCATTGACAGTAGCATTATTTATTACTTTTAACAATTTTCGGGCACTGTAATCTGCGCTGAATAATTTTTCCCTAGGAACATTTTTTTGAAAAGGTTTTGATAAATTTGTATCTACTGTTCCAGGGTGTAACCCTAATATTATTTGTGTTTTTGATTTTCTTAATAATTCAATAGCGAGGCATTTTATTATCATATTAAGTGCTGCTTTTGATGCACGATAAGCATACCAGCCACCAATATAATTGTCTGATATAGACCCAACCCTTGCTGATAAAGCAGCTAATACAGATTTCTTATCTTTTCTTAAAAGTGGAATGAAATATTTGGCAACTAAAGCTGGGCCAATTGTATTAATAGTAAAGCTTTTCAAGAATGAAGATTGTTTTAAGGATTTGATATTTTTTTCAGGATTAATTTTTTCGTTTTGCAGAAGTCCTGTGGCGATTATACAAAGATCAAATGAGCCGGTAGTTATTAGTTCTGCTGCAGCAGTTTGAATACTCTTTTCACATGATAGATCAATTTTCATATTAATTATTTTTTTGGATTCACTGTGTCCTATATTACGGGACAAAGCATAGACAACTTCAACTTGGGTGGAGTTTTTAAGCAGTTCTATGAATGCTCTTCCAATACCTCCGGAAGCACCAATGATAATAACTCTGAGTTTATCATTCATTGAAGGTAATATGTAATTCATTTGTTTGCCTTTCTGCAACGTTTTGAGCAGTATTTGATATCCATCCAATTATTTTCCCATTTTTTTCTCCATGAAAAGGGAAGTAAACATATTGGACAAATTTTTGTCGGAAGGTTTAATTTTTTGTGTGTCATACGATATATACGAACCAATTGTCATTAAAGAGCGTATTTATTGTATGAAAAAAACACTAATTCCAATCTTAGCGGATCAATTATCACAGGATTTATCGTCTCTAAAAGTGAGTGATAAAAATGAAAGTGTTATATTACTTATGGAGCTTAATGAAGAAGTATCAAATGTTCCTCATCATCGAAAAAAAATAATCTTTTTACTATCTGCTATGCGACATTTTGCAAAGCAAATGGAAATAAATGGCTGGGAAGTAGATTATGTTTCTTTAGATGACGAAAATAATTCGGGTAATCTTATAGAAGAGATAAGGAAAGCTATATTGCGGCATCGTGTAAATCAAGTTCGTATATGTGAACCGTCCGATTGGCATACACTTAACAAGATCGTAATGTTTGACAAAAAAAATTCAACTAACTTTACTATCACCCCTGATAATCGTTTTTTATCATCTCATTCCGAATTTGAAGAGTGGGCAGAAGGCCGAAAACAATATCGAATGGAATTTTTTTATAGAGAAATGAGGCGCAAAACCAATATTCTTATGGAAACAAATAAACCGGTTGGTGGAAAATGGAACTTTGATAAGGTTAATAGAAAGCCTCCATCAAAAGGACTTACTCCACCACCACCTATATATTTTTCACCTGATGAGATAACTAAAGACGTTATTTATCTAATTAAAGAAAAATATCCAAACCGTATTGGTGAAGTAGAAAATTTTTTTTATGCTGTAACTCGTGATGATGCGCTAAAATCATTGAGTTATTTTATTGATAATCTCTTACCGCAATTTGGCGAATATCAAGATGCTTTAATGACTGACCAGCCATTTCTATTC
>CAJQGR010000078.1 GCA_905477785.1 uncultured Hellea sp. | reverse complement strand
GCTTCATTTGCCAAACGTGTTGATAACTTTGCAGCTTGAGCACCCGCCATAGCTGCTAGTGAATTAGTATCCTCTGTTATAAAGTTTGCTTGGACCCAGTATATTTTTGAAGCAAATGCACTTAATTCTACTATCTCTTGTTCTGCTTTTTCAAGAAACTCTTTAGCTTCTTGAACAGTTAAAGTTGAATCAACAGAATTTAAATTTGTTGAAGTTGGTGCTTGACTGCATGCAATCAAGTTTAGTGCTGCAATACTTGCTGCTGATAGTAATAGTTTGCGCATTTAAACCTCATACATTATAGAACTAACAATACTATTAATACGTAAACAGAGTTCTGCTCGGGTCAAGTTAAGAGCGTTAATAATATGTCAAATTTATATAAATTATGACTAAAAGGACACATAATGGGAAATAAACCTGGAATATTACTTGTTAATCTTGGATCTCCAGACGAACCCACAGCTAAATCTGTCAGAAAATATCTTTTTCAATTCTTACATGACAAACGTGTAATAGATACGAGTCGTTGGATATGGTGCTGGATTTTGCATGGTATAATTTTGAGAATAAGACCCGCAAGATCAGCTAAAGCTTACAGTAAAGTATGGGGTGACCCAATCAATGATGCACCTCTAGTTGCGATAACTAGATTGCAAGCCAAAGGGATAAATGATGAAATTCAGGATATTGCTGAAGTTGAAGTAGCTATGCGCTATGGAAATCCATCAATTGATTATGCTTTAAAAAAACTAGAAGATAAAGGATGTAAACAAATTGGTGTATTGCCACTATATCCGCAATTTGCCGGGGCTACGACAGCTTCAGTTTATGACGGTGTTGCTAAGGCACTTGTTAAAAGAAAAGATATTCCTGAATTAAGATTTTTAAGGCATTATTATAATGATAAGCGATTTATAAAAATACTATCAAAAAGTTTAAAAAGACATTTGCAAACTTTGTCCTGGAAGCCAGATATAATAATTACATCTTACCATGGTTTGCCGCAAAGTTATGTTGATAAAGGTGACCCATATCAAAAGGAATGTATTGAGACTACAGAGTTATTAAAAAAAGAAGTAGGTGACCTAGGTAGTAAAATTATTACAACCTTTCAGTCTAGATTCGGGCCTAAAGCTTGGCTTCAGCCTTACACAGATAAAACGATAGAGGGGCTGCCAAAAAAAGATATAAAAAATGTTGTAGTCATGATGCCTGGGTTTTCTGCAGATTGCTTGGAAACGCTGGAGGAAATTTCAATTGAAGCAAAAGAAATATTCATGGATGCAGGAGGAACAAACTTTTCAGCTGTCCCTTGCTTAAATCACAGTGAAGAACATACTAAATTTCTTTCGAATTTAATTAAAGAACGTCTATTAGTTGGATGGCTGTAGAAGTTTATAAATATCATCAATACTAGTAATTTTATTTAGCACTTTAGCTGAACTTATTATTTTATCAGATATTTTTTCATATTCTTTTTTTCTGGCATTTAGTAATTCTGGATAACACAGCATGAGACTTTCAATGTGAGTTTTTTCAGGAATCTTTCGATAAAAATTTTTCCAAATTAAAGGCTTTGGGTTAGAGAGGTACTGTGACGTAAGATTTTTTAAATGTTCATTATGAACCTGGATGTACACTATAAAGAAATTTTCTGTCAGTTTTTTTAATACACTATGATCAATATAAATTACACTACCGGTGGTATCAATTAATGTATTATTTTTTTTTGAAAGAATAGCTTTTTTAGTTGCTAATGTTTCCAGCTGTATAGATCTAACTTCACGTTCTGCATAGCCTTTAGAAAATGGCTGGCCTTGCCACTCGGCAAAGTCAACCATGCTTTTATGACCCATATCCAACTGAATTAACTTATCAATTTCAACTAAATTAAAATTATAATTCTCAGCCAGTCTTTTTGCAGTATAACTTTTTCCGATATTTGACATGCCTACAAGTGCAATATTTAAATTACCCTTTTCGTATCTTTCTAAAAAATCATCACGAGTTAGTTTCATGATACACAATTCAATAAAATTGTTTCTAACTCGGAAATTTCAGGGGATATTGTTTTATAGATTTTCTTTTTTTTAAATATTGATTTTAAAGAAATTGGCATCTCAGTAGCTTGACCTAGGATTCTATCAACATTTTCAGTAAATTTAGAAGGATGAGCTGTAGCAACAGTTACACCAGTAAAATCAAATTTATATTTCATTTTAAATGCATTCATTGCTAAATGTCCAACTGCTGTATGTGGACACATAACATAACCAAATTCTCTAAATATTTTTTTAATGTGTTTTTCTGTTTCATCATCCGAAAAAGAAAAACCATGACAAACGTTTGTTATTTTATCGTAATCACCTGAATATAATTCCAATATTCTAGGAAAATTATTTGGCCTTCCTATATCCATTGCATTCGATAAAGTTGATATCGAGGGAAGTGGATTGTAATTACCTGATTTTAAATAGCGTACAAATGGGTCATTTAAATTGTTACCTACAACAAAGTAATCTATTGGTGCGCCCATTTTTTTTGCTAACAACCCTCCAGTTAAATTCCCCAGATTTCCCGAAGGTATTGAATAGACAATGGGTAGGTTTGGGTTAGAAGTTTTTACCTGCAGGCTACTCCAAAGATAGTAAAAACTTTGCGGAATAACTCTACCCACATTAATTGAATTAGCAGACATCAATGAAAATTTTTTATTCATTGATTTATTTGAAAATGCTTCCTTAACTAATCCTTGGCAGTCATCAAATGTACCGTCAACTTTAACAGCATATATGTTTGAATTAGAGCTACCTATCGTGCATAACTGCTGTTCTTGTACATTGCTAACACCATTCTTTGGAAATAAAATTATAACTGTGATATTTTTTTGATCTAAAAAGGCATCACCAATAGCGCCGCCAGTATCTCCTGAGGTAGCAACTAATATAATCTTTTTTTCTGATGACACAGATAGTAGTTTTGACGCACATCGTCCCATAAAACGTGCAGCGAAATCTTTAAATGCTAATGTGGGCCCATGAAATAGTTCTAATATGTAATCTTGACAATTGCTTATCACATATGGACTTTGTCTATCTCCAAATATTGTTTTTATAGGAAGATCAAAGTTATACGCATCAGCGCATATATCGACTAGTGTTTGTTTATCTATTTGATTAGTAACAAAATGATTTGACAAACTAGCTGCACAATCAGAAAAATTCATAGCAGCCAATTCAATTAATTCAGATTCTTTAAAGGCAGGCGTCACACTAGGCATCCATAAACCTCCATCACCTGCTAAACTAGCTAATAATGCTTCATTAAAGTTAGACTTTAAGTTTTTATCTTTGTGCGAATAATAGTGCATTGGGGTTAAGTAACAATTGTGTGATTATATGCAATAGTCTGGTTAACATAAATATATATTAACTACGATTAACTTTTTAAAACAATGGAGTTATTTATGTCTATTTCTAAGTTCATTTACAACATCCGAGAATTGAAGACCTTTGGCTTGTAGAAGTACAAGCAAGTGAAACAATAAATCAGCAGACTCATCAATTACTTTGGTGTCAGGCTCTGTGACTGATGCAAGAGCAATTTCAACACCTTCCTCTCCAACTTTTTGTGCTATGCGTTGCAATGGACCTTTTAATAGTTTAGCTGTATAGCTATTATCTTCATCTGAAAACCTTCTGCTTTTAATTATTTCCTCTAAGTAACTTAAAAAATCTTTATTTATTTTAGTATCATTCGGAAAACAACTTAAGGTACCTTTATGACAAACTGGACCATTTGGTATGGCTTTTACAAGCAATGTATCGTTATCACAGTCGTTTGTTATTGAAATAAGCTTTAAGTGGTTTCCACTTGTTTCACCTTTCATCCAAATTTTATTTCGGGATCGACTAAAAAAAGTAACTAAACCCGAATTTTTTGTTAATTCTAATGACTCTTCATTCATGTAACCAAGCATCAAAACCTCATTGGTTTCTGAATGTTGTATTATGGCAGGAACTAAACCTGCACCCTTAGTAAAATCTATTTTCATAATCTCACTTCTATTTTTGATTCTTTAAGCTCACTTTTTAAATAGTTTATATTTATCAGTGACTTATGAAAAACACTTGCAGCTAAAGCTCCATCAACATTTGTTATATTAAACACGTCTATAAAATGCTGAATAGTTCCTGCTCCACCAGAAGCTATTAAGGGAACAGAGCAGATTTGTCGTATGTCATTTAGTTGATCTATATCATAGCCATTTTTAACTCCATCTTTATTCATACAGTTTAAAACAACTTCACCAGCTCCTCGACTTATAACTTCTTGAACCCACTCCTTTGTGATACGACCTGTTTCTTTAGTTTTCTTTGGGTCACCAGTGAACGATTTTACTCGATATTTATTACCTTCTTGGAACGTATCTATTCCAACGACTATACATTGATTTCCAAAGGCAGCAGATAGTTCATTAATCAAGTTTGGTCTTAAAAGCGCTGGAGAATTTATGCTGATTTTATCAGCACCAGCCTCCAATCGCTCACAAGCGGATTCAATTGAATCTATACCACCGGCTACACAAAATGGAATGTCTATACATCTGGAAACCCTTGAAATCCATTGAGGACTTATAGATTTATTGCCAACAGATGCTCCTATATCATAAAAAACAAGCTCATCAGCGCCTTCTTCGGCATACCGAGATGCAAGTTCTACAATGTCACCGACATCTTCGTGGTTTTTGAATTGAACTCCTTTGACAACTCGTCCGTTGCGCACATCTAAGCATGGTATTATTCGTTTAGCTAACAATTTATTACCTGCTCTAAGGTAAACCTTCCTTCATATATAGCTTTGCCTATAATAATTCCATAAGGACGTAATGCTTTTAATGCTTTCACATGTTTGATGGAACCAACACCTCCGGATGTAATTAAATTTAATTTAGGGTGCTTGTCTTGTATTTTTTGATAAAGAGAAACATTGGAGCCCATCTCTGCACCATCTCTATTTATATCGGTAACCAAAAGAGTCCTTAATCCACTATCAACATAATCATCGAGAATATCCCATAGCGAGTTATCGCTGGATTCAGTCCACCCACGTATGGCAGGGTAGGGGATGCCTTGAGCATCAATATTCACATCTAATGCAATACAAATTCTATCATTATCTAATTCTTTTATCCAAGATTTAACTTTTCTAGGATTTGTAACGGCTAATGAGCCAATTACTACTCTTTTGATACCATTACTTATTAATTTTTTAATATGGATAAGCTCTCTTATGCCTCCACCAGTTTGAATATTAACTCCACATGATTGTGCTATTTCGATAATAAGGTTAATTTGAGCGAGATTTCCATCTCTAGCGCCATCTAGGTCAACAATGTGAATCCAATCTGCTCCATCCAAAGCGAATTTTTTTGCCATTTCGATCGGTGATATGTCGTAGTTAGTTCGGTCACTAAAATTCCCCTTTAATAACCTTACGCAACCACCATTCATTATATCTATAGCAGGAATAATCATGTTTTTAACTCTAAGAAATTTTTAAGAATATTAGCGCCTACACTGCTGCTTCTTTCTGGATGAAATTGACAACCATAAATATTATTCTTTTTAACTATAGATGAAAAATCATTTCCATAATTAGTTTTCGCAAGAGTAAAATTTGATAAGTCAGCTGCATAACTATGAACAAAATAAACATATGAACCATTTTTAACTCCATTGAGCAGACAATCTTTTTTACTAAAATTTAACTTATTCCATCCCATATGTGGGGAGGGATTTTGTTTTGTATTCAACAGTTTGACTTTACCTTTGAGTAGACCAAGCCCTTCAATACTAGAACCACCTTCCTCTAGGTATTCATATAGTATTTGCATTCCTAAGCATATACCCATGACAGGTTGCTTAAGCATCTTTAATACAGTATCAATTCCTTCACTTTTTAACCTTCGCATAGCATGTGGTGCGGAACCAACGCCTGGCAAGATGACTCTATCAGATTTTTTTATTAAATCTGTATTATTAGTAATCAGAGGATTGATCGATAATCTCTCAAGAGCAAATTTTACTGATGATATATTGGCAACACCGGTATCCACAATGGCAACATTCATCATATTACACCTTTCGTTGATGCTATTATATTACCAGAACGTTTAAATGCAGGCCTGAGTGCTCTAGCTACTCCTTTAAAGCAGGCTTCTATCATATGGTGTGTATTTTCACCATTGACTGATATATGTATTGAAGCACCTAATGTTTGCGATAGACTGTCAAAAACATGCGGACACATTTCAGATGGAAATTCTCCTACGTGATCTGTTGGAAAATCACCAGTGAAATTAAAGGACGGTCTACCTGATAAGTCAATCGCAACGTTTGCTAATGTTTCATCCATTGGTATAATGAAACCAAATCTTCCAATACCTGCTTTATCACCGAGGGCACGTTTTAAAGCAGTGCCCAAAGCCAACGCGCAATCTTCAATGGTATGATGACTATCTATCTCTAAGTCGCCAACACATGTAAGGGTAAGGCCAAAATTCCCATGTTTGGCAAGACTTTCTAGCATATGATCATAGAAACCTATTCCTGTTTTAATATTCACTTCACTAGGATTATCTAAATTCACTAGTACAGATATATCCGTCTCTTTAGTTTTTCTATGACATTCACCTATTCTATCTACACGCGTATTATCAATTGAAATTCCAAAAGCCGCTAGGGCTAAATTATTTTCTTTGGGTGAGCCTATAGATATTCGTAGATGTCCAGTTGATGACCTGTAATCACGTATTCTAATATTGAACTTATTTAGTTCATTGAATAGTTTGTCATAATTATTTACTTTTACTAATAAAAAATTACCTTCAGAAGGCCAGATTTCTTCAATATAGGAAGATTCACCTAACCGCTTAAGCATTCTTTCTCTTTCAGACTTAATAGTTGTAATCCTTATATTATGCGTACTTATTGCACTTGGAGATAAAGTATCTAGTACGGTAGTTTCAACAGGCCTTGCAATTGGGTAAGGAGGAAGGACCTTGAGCATCATTTTGATTATACTTGGGTTTGCTATCGCAACTCCAAGCCTGACTCCTGCCATTGAATAAGCCTTGGATAACGTTCTTAAAACTACCAAATTTCTAAATTCTTTTATTTTTGTTATATAGCTTTGACTTGATGAAAACTCTTGATAAGCTTCATCTACTACTATTAAAGTGTCTGGGCATTCTTGACAGAGTCTTTCAACTAAATCTGACTTAATAACACCACCCGATGGATTGTTAGGTGTGCATAAAAATATTAACTTAAGATTTGTTGATTTTTTTACTTTTTTCAGAATTTTCTCATCTTGCCACTCAAAATTTTGAGTAAGAGGAACATCAATTATACCAACTTCTTGAATTTGTGCACACGTAGCATAATAACCAAATGTTGGTGAGCAGATTAATATATTGTCTTTATTTATTTCACAAAATGTTCTTATCAATACTTCAATTGCTTCATCAGCACCTCGACCTAACATTAAGTTATCATTATTGGTCGAATATAACGTTGATAGACGATCTAGCAAAGATATTGGCTGCTGATCTGGGTAACGATTGTATTTATTGATTGTTAACGCTGGAGGGGGCGTGTATGGACTTTCATTAGCGTCAAGATGCAAAGCGTTAGTCGAACCTCCCCGTGATGAATAAGGAACTAAACCTAATATTGCTTTTCTTACTATACATTCTGGCCAGTTATCCATTTTTAGACTCCAATCTTATAGAAACTGAGCGTTTATGAGCTTCAAGTCCTTCCATTTCAGCTAAGCATGTTACAGTGGGTGCTAATAGCTCTAAGCCTTTTTTTGATAATTTTTGTATACTTATGTACTTTAAAAAGCTCTCTACAGTTATTCCACTATATGACTTAGCTGCACCATTAGTTGGCAAGGTGTGGTTGGTTCCACTAGCATAATCCCCAACCGCTTCAGGAGACCAGGGCCCAAGGAATATAGATCCAGCATTTCTTATGGCTGGGACTAAAGTCTCAGGGTTTTTTAATTGGAGAATTAGATGTTCAGGCGAATAACTATTTATTATATCTATTATCATTTCTCTGGAATTTGCAATTATCATTCGAGACTTTTTAATTGCCGCCTTAGCAACATCCTTACGAGGTAATGTTTCAACTTGTTTAACTATTTCTGCCTTAATTTTGTTAGATAAATTTTTGCAAGTAGAAACACAGATTACTTGAGCAAGTACATCATGTTCTGCTTGGCTTAAAAGATCAGCGGCTACAAACTCTGGAGAAGCTTCATTGTTAGCCACAACCATTGCCTCAGACGGACCGGCTGGCATATCAATTGCTGGACCACCTATTTCTTGGGCTACAAGTGATTTAGCCAATGAAACATAAACATTTCCTGGACCAAATATTTTATCGCATTTTGGTAAACTTTCAGTTCCATACGAAAGGCCTGCTATAGCTTGCGCTCCACCGCATGAAAAAACATCTGTAACATCGCAAGTATAAGCAGCTGCCAATATTGAAGAATGTATCTTACCATTGGCACCTGGAGGTGAGACCACAACCCGTCGTCTTACTCCAGCAACTTTAGCAGGAACTGCTAACATTAAAAGAGTGGACACTAGAGGTGCCGTTCCGCCAGGTACATATAACCCTGCTGTTTGAATAGCTCGAGTTTCGCGTTTGCAAAATACCCCCTCCATTGTTTCAACTTCTATGTCTTTAGGTATTTGCGATAAGTGAAATTTCTGAATATTAGATTTAGCTATACTGATAGCATCTTTTTCTTTTTGAGGTAAATTCAACCAAGCATTTTTTAATTCAATCTCTGGAACCCTTAGGGTTTTTAGATCAACTTTATCATAAGTTGAAGTGAAAGATTTTATTGCCGCATCTCCATTTAATTTAACTTCAAGTAATATACTTTTAACTTGATCATTTTTTTTTGAATCAGATAGCCCCTCAGGCCTAGCTAAGGCTAAATGGCGTGAATTTTGATCCATATCCTCCCAAATAAAAGTTTTCATTAGCTCATCATTTTTTCTATAGGTAATACTAATATAGCTCTAGCACCTAGTAACTTTAGTTCTTCAAGATTTTCCCATAGAATTTTCTCAGTGCAAACTGCTTGAAGGGCTACTAAGTTATCACTGCCAGCCAAAGGTACTATTGTGGGAGAATCAGAACCAGGCAATAATTCCGTAATTTCATCAACTTTTTCACGAGGAGCGTTAAGCATTACATATTTCGTTTCAGAAGACTTAATAACTCCGTCAATTCGACGGAATACTTTTTTTAGTAAAATTCCCTTTTCGGCAGAAAGAGATCTTTTAGATTGAATTAATACAGCTTCGCTTTCTAGAATTGTACGAAAAACCTTAAGGCCATTTGCTTCCAGTGTGGCTCCAGATGAAACAAGGTCACAAATGCTATCTGCAATTCCTATTGACGGCGCTAATTCAACCGCACCTTTCATTTCTACTAATTTCGCCTTAATCTTTTCTTCATCTAAGAATTTTTTTAAAACGCCAGGATAGGACGTGGCTATACGTGTATTTGATAATTTTATAATATTATCAAGTTCGTTATTCTCAGGTGATGCAAGGCACAGTTTACATTTTGAAAACCCAAGGCGCATTTTGATATTAGCATCCAATTTATCATTTGAAACCAACTGCTCTTCAACTAAAACATTTTCTCCAACAATACCTATATCTGCTGCATTATTTGCTACAAAACTAGGGATATCGTCATCTCGAACTAATAATAAATCTATCGGCATATTTTTGACACGTGCTAAAAGGCCGTCACCCCGTATTGTAAATCTTAGCCCGCATTTTCGCAATAACTTAAAGCTATCCTCTGCTAACCTGCCTTTTTTTTGAAGGGCAATTCTTAATCTCTCAGTCATTTTATTTTCCCTGAAGTCTGTTTAAGACTGCTCTGTAACCTTGATGCGGTTCATCTCTTAAGAACCTTGCGACTCTAGCAATGGTAGTAGTTGAAACGCCTGTTTCTGAATTTATTTCTCTATAGCTTTTTTCATTTAGGTCTAAAATTTGCGCTACATGCCATCTCTCAGATAGAGCTCTAAGCTCAGCTGGTGTGCATAAATCCACTAAGAAACTTCTCATTTCTTTCGGTGAGCTTATATCACTCAATACTATTGCTAAGTCTTCACTTGTTTTATTATTAGAATTATATGACATTATATCTCGTATTACTGTATTATCGCGTTAATACACAATGACTGAGTAATTTCAAGTACTAAATTATTCAAAATTAATAGGATAATTCAATACAACATTGCTACCAAAGATCTTATCATATTTCGTGGTTAGTACTGCGGGGATTTTTGTAGCTATGTTAAATTGACAATCTCTAATCCATTTTTTTAGCGAGGGTCTCATGTGATATAAATCTGCATTCTGTTTAGACAGATATTGAATTAAGTTAGCTTTTTTAAGTCTTGCTTTCTGATATTGTTTAAGGCCAAGCTTAACATCTTTACTATATTTGTTTAGAAAGTGAGCCAAAACCCACGAATCCTCCATAGCTACGGAAGCTCCTTGAGCTAAGAATGGCATCATAGGGTGTGCTGCATCTCCGATAAGTGTTACATATTCATCATTCCAATTATCAAGAGGGGGATTGTCAAAAATTCCCCAAAGATAACATTTATGGCAATTTTGAAGTAATATTTGCACTCTACTATCTGCATTCTTAAAGCAATCACGCATTTTGCTTATCGACCCTTCAATTTTCCAGTCATGCGGAAGCCATTCGTCATATTTTGTAACTGCAACAAAATTTATATATTCTCCGTTTTTGACGTAATAACTAACTATATGTTTATCTTCACCAAGCCAGTTATTCGCAGCTAGCGGTATCAAGTTATGTGGAAGTTTATTAGTTTTTATCAGTCCTCTCCAAGCGGCATAGCCCGTAAATTTTGGACTCTCTGGTCCGTTCATATTTTTTCTTACAGCAGAATTGATGCCATCAGCACCAACTAAGACATCACCATTAAAAGTCTTTCCATTTATCTCAATTGACACACCCTTTTTTGTATTCATATAAGAATTAATATTTGATTTTAGGTATATGTTAATATTATATTTTTTTAATTCATCTAGTAAAGTACGATGTAAATCTGATCTATGAATATGAAGGTATTTATACCCATAACGGTTTTCATGAGTACCTAATAATTTCGAAGAAAAAAGTTTCTTTGAAGTTGATAGATCATAAAAATCAATACTTTCTGGCTCGCAAGAAAAAGATTTAATTTTTTCACTTATACCTAATGCTGTATGAATCTGCATTGCATTAGAGGCTTGCTGTATTCCGGCTCCGATATCAAGAAATTCAGTGCTTTTATCAAATATACTTACTTTATTACCAGATTTAGCTAGGGCTATCGCACAAACAAGACCAGATATACCAGCGCCTGAAATTAAAATATGCAAAGACATATGTTCTTATTCTCTACAATAAACTATTGCTCGAGAAGATAATTCGTCAATATATTCATTACTATAACCAATTTCTTTAAGGATACATCTCGAATGTTTTCCACTTTCAGAAATTTCATGATCAATAATATTGTCTGAATTGGAAAACTTTGGCGCTGTACCAGTGCGGACAACTCCTGAATTTTCTATTAAGTTATCACGATGCATATTTTGAGGATGTTCAATCGCTTCCTTGTAACTGAGCACCGGGGTTACACATGCATCTTGATTATCAAAAATATTAGACCATTCTTTTCTTGTTTTTAAAGAAAAAGCTTTTTCAAGTTTTTTATGTTGCATAGGCCATAAGTTTTCATTGTGCTGTGCGCCAAAATCCTCTTTGTTTAAATTAATACAGTTCAACATTATGTCAAAAAACTTTGCTTCCAGGCAACCCACTGCCATATATTTTTTATCTTTTGTTTCATAGCAGCGGTAAAAAGGCATTGAACCATCCAATAAATTGGATTCTCGTTTATCGGTCCACTGACCCATAGAGTGAAGGGAGTGCACTATACCCATCATTGATGTTGTTCCATCTATTATGGCTGAATCTATTATTTCTCCTATACCAGTTTTTGAAACTTTTATAAGACTGGCTAATATACCCATAATTAAGAACATCGAACCACCACCATAATCACCGAGTAAATTTAATGGAGGGTAGGGAACTTGTTTATCTTTTCCAATAGCGTGTAACGCTCCGGTTATTGATATATAATTTATATCATGACCAGCCATATTCGACCACGGACCTGTTTGTCCCCAACCAGTCATTCGGCCATATATTAATTTGGGATTTATATTATGGCAGTCTTTTGGACCTAAACCAAGTCGTTCAGTAACGCCGGGCCGAAAACCTTCGATAATAACGTCAGCAGTCTTACAAAGGTCTAATACGATATTCACCCCTGCAGATTTCTTTATATTCACAATAATTGATTTCTTACCCCTTGAGTCAATACTTGGTAATGAAATTCCAGGTCTATTTACTACTATCACCTCAGCACCCATTTCGGCTAAAAGTTGCCCGGCATACGGGGCAGGTCCAATACCTGCCAACTCAATAACCCTTATTCCAGTCAATGGTTTACTCATATTAAGCTTTCAATTGTAGATAAATATGCATATCTTTTCTCATTTGCCCAAACAAGGCTAAAAGCATTATTATGGTTTGATATAGATATTAAGTAATAAAATATTAGATTATTAATACTATATAAATTTCTTATTAAGATAGTATAATGGAAGACCAGCTAATATTAAGACTAATCCCCAAATTAAAACTTTAACACCAGAGCCAAATATAGCCATGCAAATGTAAATAATTGCTAATAATGACAGAAAAACCCATAAATTAGAATATTTTTTTGATTCTTTAATCTCTGCCATAGCAGAAATTGCATACGGCAAAAGCGTACATAGTGTGGACATCGAAATAAGAAAGATAAATGCTTCAATAAGTCCATCTTGGTAGTTTAGTATCAGTAAAAATGTTGAAACAATACATGAGAAAATAATTGATACTGAAGGAGAGCCACCTCGATTTTTTTTGGCCAGTATTTTTGGTGCTAGACTATCTAAAGCTAGAGCCATTGGCATTTGACCGCTAAGAAGTATATTGCCATTAACAGAACCCGCTGTTGAAATCAAAACTCCAGAAGCAATCAATATACTACCAAACCTACCCATAGATTTCGCAGCATCTAAAAACGGAGCTTCTGAATGCTGAAGAATTTCAATAGGAACAAGCATCATCACAGAGGCGGTAGCAAGGATATAAACAAAGGTAACGGTAATAGTCCCCGCTAATATTGCTTTAGGTATAGTTTTTTTTGGGTTGATGATATCTGCAGCGGCTACAGTTCCGGCCTCTAAGCCAATAAAAGCCCACATTGTTAATAAGGCAGTAGTAGCTATAGCACCAAAAATCGATTTATCTTGAGGATTAAATGATGGTATATTATTAACTGTTCCCGAATTAAACCCTAATAATATTATGATTATGAGGGGAGTTAATTTTAAAATAACTGTAATTAATTGGGTTTTAGCCCCAGAATTTATACTATGAATGTTTATTGCCGCAAATAACCATATTAAAGCCGATGCGGTAATTGCTTGAATTAATGAACTTGAGCCTATTTGTGGAATAATAACACCTAAATATCCAACAAAAGCTGTACTTATCGCTGTAATAGAAAAAACAATAGCCAACCAGTAACCCCAGGCAATTAAGAAGCCAGGCAAATCACCAAATGCATCCTGCGTGTAAACATAAAAACCTCCACTTCGATTTGTACGACTTGAAAGTCTTCCCAGTATGAGAGAAATAAGTATTGCAGCAGAGCCTGTTACTAACCAACCTAAAAAACTTATTGATCCAAATGGTGCTAAAACGGAAGGCAGCAAAAAAACACCGGAACCTATCATTACGCCCACTGAAATTGACCAGCATTTCCAAAAACCAATTTTTGGCTTATTAGATTCATGATTAATGATATCGTTCAATTTAATCACCTGTATAGCTACTTAATGTATTGATATACCAATCTAAAAAACTTTTCTGGAAATCCTCCATTAATGACAAACGACCAGGACTATAGAAACTTGAATTAACACCTTTTTGATTATTACTGATTATTTCTTTGTCAGCTAAAGTTGTTGTATCCCATAACCAAATTAAATTATTAATTTCATAATCGATATTTTCTACAGCATCATCGCGAACAAACCAAAAAATATCACACACACAATTATTTAAAGATAATGGCGTGAACCTATAACCAACAATGTAGTCATCATATAAAAGAAAAAACATAAGAGGCCCTAACATCAGCTCAGATGCTCCATTATCGTATTCAGTGAGATTTCCCAGCAAGGGGGCTGCTGGCGAACCCTTTACAGTACCGCTTAAAATTCCTGGCTTAAGTGGATTTCTATCGTATTGATAACCTTCCTGACCAGTCTGAGCATAGTCGTAATAACAGTTAAATTGAGCAAATTTAAGTTTACCCTTATTCTGCTCGTGGAAATCATTCTTTCGTTTCTTAAAGACTTTATTATCAGTACCCATCATATGAATTTGAGAAAATTCTTTGTGCGATGGATTACAATGATAACATTCGTTATAATTCTCTACTGCCAGTTTCCAATTAGCTGGTATTGGATAACTTTTATGCATTACAAGTTTTAGATCATCTAACCCGAATAGATCCAATGTTTTATTTAAGTCGTGTTTAAAATTATATAAAGATAGGGGTTTTTTCGCTAAATTTATAAAAATAAAGCCCCCTATAAGCTCTACATTAACAGAATGTAAGTTGTTGTTTTTATATTTGAAGTCACTAGGCATATCACGCGCCGTTATGAGAAGGCCATCCAGATCATAACTCCATGCATGATAAGGACAGTTAAGTAACTTTTTATTCCCATACTTTTCTGAGCAAATATTTGACCCGCGATGTCGGCACACATTGACATGTGCTTTTATTTTATTCTTTTTATTGCGAACTATTATTATGGACTCTTCCGAAATTTCGAATAGAAAATAATCACCTATATTGGGTATTTGTGATGTATGGCCGGCAAATAACCAATGCTTATGAAAGATACTCTTGACCTCTAAATCATAGATACTTTCATCTTTATAAAAACACTGGCTCAATGAATAACCGGATTTATAATTATTTAACATTTTATTAAGTCAGAAATAAAAGACATATAACATGATATTGCACTATATTTAAATTTTGACTATTAAAAATTTACACAAATAGGAACTATCATGCTTGACGTTATAATTATTGGAGCCGGTCATAATGGGCTTGTTTGTGCAAACTATTTAGCTATGGCAGGAAAAAAGGTTCGAGTTGTTGAGAAACGAAATATAGTAGGTGGAGCAGCGGTAACAGAGGAGTTTTATCCAGGATTTAGAAATTCTGTTGCTTCTTATACAGTCAGTCTATTAAATCCAAAAGTAATCAATGACTTAGAGCTTTATAAATATGGGCTAAGGATAGTTCACCGCAAGGTAAATAACTTTTGGCCACATAAAAATGGAAATTTTTTAGCATTTTTATTGGATGATAGTGCATTAAAAAACGAAATATCTAAATTTTCGTTACCAGATGCTAAAGCTCTCGATCGTTACTTTCGTGATACGAGTATGGTAGCAGACCTTATACGTGAGTTTTTACTAGAGACGCCGCCAAATGTAGGAAGCGGTATTAAGGAAATATTCAAAACGATTAAGTTTGGCAACCGAATGCGTAAGCTCTCCATAGAAGATCAACGTATTGTTATGGATATTTTTACTAAAAGTGTTTCAGATTTTTTAAACAATTATTTTGAAAATGATTATGTGAAGGGCGCATTTGCCTTCGATGGAATTGTGGGTAATTACGCTAGCACAGAAACCCCTGGCTCCGCATATGTTTTAATGCATCATGCTTTTGGAGAAGTTAATGGGATTAAGGGTGTTTGGGGTCATGCTATTGGGGGTATGGGCGCAATAACAAATGCTATGAGCAAGTCAGCATGTGAAAAAGGTGTCGAAATTCAGTTGGGCAGATCGGTAGATAGAGTTTTAATAAAAAACAATAAAGCTTACGGAATTTTACTTGATACTGGAGAAACATTAGAAGCCGATATAATTGTATCAAACCTAAATCCAAGCCTTTTATATAACCAACTTATAAGGGAAGGGGAGCTACCGTCTGACTTTTCTAGACGGATGAAAAATTATAAAAATGGATCAGGCACATTTCGAATGAATGTTGCACTAGATAGATTGCCCGAGTTTACATGCCTCAACAATAAAATACCCTCAAATATAGATTATCTAACAGGTGGTATAGTTATTGCATCAACTTGCGAGTATATTGATAAGGCCTATTTAGACTCTAAGATGAATGGCTGGTCCAAAGAGCCAATAATTGAAATGCTTATACCCTCAACACTTGATAAAACACTTGCTCCCGAAGGAAAGCATGTGGCAAGTTTGTTCTGTCAACAATTTGACCCTGATGTTGATTGGGATTCTAAGCGAGAAGAAGTTGCTGATCTTATAATTAATACGGTTGATAATTATGCGCCTGGTTTTAAAAAGTCTATTCTAGGCCGACAGATCCTTAGTCCATTAGACTTAGAAAGGGTATTTGGCTTGATTAAAGGAGACATCATGCATGGTAATATGAGTTTAGATCAGATGTTTAGTGCTCGACCAATGATTGGCTTTGGAAATTATAGAGCACCTATTAAAAATCTTTATCTATGCGGTGCAGGTACTCATCCAGGTGGGGGAGTAACTGGTGCTCCAGGTCACAATGCGGCAAATGAAATTTTAAAAGATTATAAATAAACATATTCATATAATTGTTATTTTATAAATCGCATAATATATATTATGAGAAATTATGTGTAATCAGTTCTATTATATTGGTAACTCAGTTGTAAATTTAATTTTCTCCATTGCAAAACTTGCTGAAACATCTGAAATCTTAACTAATTTGATTAGTTGTTTATATACTCTATCATAATGATCAACATTCCTAACCATCATTTTAAGTATGTAATCAGTATCTCCAGCAAGCCTATAAAATTCAACAATTTCATTTATTGAAACTACTGCATTACTGAGCATCTGTGTCCACTCCTTGGAATGATTGTCTGTAGAAATGAAAACAAAAACAGTTAAAGGTAATCCTATTTTTTCATTATCAATTAAGGCCACTCTTCGCTCAATAATTGATTTACTCTCCATACGCGTAATTCTACGCCAACATGTATTTAGTGAAACACCAACTTCATCGGAAATACTATCAAGAGATCTTGAAGAATCATTTTGTAATATTTTAAGAATCTTTAGATCTATTTTATCAATTTTTTCTGTCATAATGCATTATAAGCAAAAAAATTTCGAATTGTAATCTAAAAATATATAAAATAAAAAAATAATTTTTCTAAAAAAAAATTATTATCTAAATATGAAATTATTCTTTCCTAAACCATCTTTTACCAAGCATCCTAAAAGCGTTGGTGAAAATTACACACAACATATGCTAACTTCATTTTCCTTTTCCCTCTTGATGCTTAAAGGTTTTTTTGTTTGCCTTATACATGCTTTACTACCTTTTTGTTTTGAAAAGACAGGCAGCAATATTATTAAAAAACTAAATGAGAATATGGTCTTGAAAAGAGGTCAAGAATTACCAAAAAAAACAACCTATCACGAATAGCGCTGTCTTAAAACTTCATCAAATTCTTTCAATTTTTTATTATTTAGTGCTGAACACATATTTATTCTTTCAACTGTCTGTTTCAAGCTTAATTCATAGCCTGGAATAAATTTGGATACACTCGTAAAAAATTTTTTCACCTTCATAGCATCCTCTTTTGAGCAAAACCCATTTGCAATACCAGGCATTCCTCCTAATCGCACATCTGGAACTTTCGTTGTAACAAAATCATAAAAATTAAACTTCAGCCATTCCCATGTTTCGTCTCTATGTTTAGGATTGCGCATTAAATTACTAATTAAGCCTAGAGATTGACGACCGGTAATCTTACTATCTTCACTCAAGATATAAGAGCGAATTTTAGCAGCAATCAACTTACTTTCAGTTGATCCAATAGCATAAAGTGCAGCTGATTTTTCAAATGAGGTACCATTTATCATTAACTTCAAGAGTGGATCAAAGCTCATAAAATTATCGCTTTGCATAGATTTAGATAGTGCCAGTGATAACATATTAGGCTTAACAGTTTGATACTCGCTATTATCAATAAATCCTAAATAATTATCTCCTTGATTAGCTATTTTAGACACCAAATCAGAATCCACATTATAGGTTACTAAATAATAAGCTAAAGTGGATTCGAGTTGATCGTCAAATGAGATCGAATTTCCAGATATTAGATTGTACCTATCCTGATACATGTCCCTAACAAACTCTTTAAACTCCTCCTTGGCAGTAGAAAATTTGTAAAGAAAAGAAAGTATCGATGAAGAGCCAGTTATAATATCGTATTCAGGGTGCTTAGAAAACGAAATAAGTCCATCCATCAATAAACCACTTGATATATCTCCTGATTTGTATGCCGCTAAAAAACTGTCTTGCAATGCTAATACTTCTTCAACATCTAACTTCATTATATTATTAAAGAGTTTCATCCATGAATCCTGTTCTAGATTAAACCTATAATAACCAATACCTTTGCTATTTGGCATAAGCCAATCCGCACAGCCAGGTATTTCGATATTTTTCTTACGCTCGGTGATTAGCTGACACTGCTCTTTTTTTTCTCCATTATTGTTATACTTTATACAAATCGGTATTTGCCACTTTTGATTTGTTTTTACAGCATCTCCCAACTGCAAGTATCTTGTTTGTGACATAGAGAGAATAGTTTTATATTTAGTATTATTAATTAAATCACTTTTACATTGAGAAGTGAACTTAACAAATGGTAAGCCTGGCTGATCAACAAAACTTTTAATAGCTTTTGATAGCTCCCTATCACCAGCACCCTCAGCTATACTATCAAAAAAATCATCGCTACTGGCTGTAGCATTGGAAAATCTATTTAAATGAATTTGTACGCCTTTTTGGAATTTGTCTTCTCCAATAAAGTTCTCAAACATGCTCAATACCCCTCCCCCTTTCCGGTATGTTATTGAATCAAATTGATTCATCACATTTTCAGAATATTCTAGTGGCTCTCTGATCATCCTAGTTGAAGACAGAGCATCTAGATTCATTGTCCGAAGAGCGTTTCGAATTGTAACTCTATCATAGCCCTCTCCTGGATATACGATATCAGTTCCTTTATTGCCCATCCAAGTTGCAAAAGACTCATTGAGCCATATGTCTTCCCACCACACTGGAGTCACAAGGTTGCCAAACCATTGATGTGCTAGCTCATGTGAATGAACACCATTATGTGAACGTTTTTGACTGTCGGAGGAATCTTCATCTAATAATATTAGATATTCACGATAAACAATTGCACCAGGATTCTCCATAGCTCCAAATGCGTAGTCAGGCGCGGCAATCAAGTCTAGCTTCTCATAAGGGTACGGAATACCAAAATACTCCTCAAGCGAAGTTAAAATAGCTTCTGTACCTGATAAGCCATAAGTAATTTTGTTAGATAAGCCCTTAGATGTTATACCGCGCAATCTTATCGGTCTATCTCTCACTGAATTTGGAGGAATATAGCCATAATTATTGATATCATAAGGACCTACACCGAATGCAATGAGATATGAAGGCAAGGGTTTTGTTAATAAAAAATCATGCTTTATCCATCCCTCTTTAGTAGTCATAGCGCTAACCACAGGAGTATTAAAATAAACAAAATCACTTTTAGGGCTCGTAATTGACACTTTAAAAGGAACTTTAAATCTTGGCTCATCAAAACTTGGGAATGCTTCCCTAGCCCCCAAAGGTTCAAACTGTGTAACAATATAGTTTTCTTCATCCCGTGTAACTTTATAAGCAGAATTCAAAGATTTATTATAGGGAGTAGTATATTCTATTTTAATAATCGCAGAACCTTTAGGTAACTGTTCATTTGATGACAAAATTCCAATGCCAGATGGAGCTAATGAATGGGATATTTGAGTAAATTCTAATGGATAATTAATATCGTTGATTGTCGCAGTGGCATTCAATGCTTTGATATTTTTTGAGTGTATCCAGATGATATTTGTAGCCTTAGAAATTAAAACACTTATCTCAACATTCCCACTAAACTCTTCATCGTCCGGATCGATTTTTAAGTCTAATTTATAACTTACTGGAGTAATATTAGCAGGCAACTTGCCATGTGGTATGTCATCAATAGAGTAGAAACTCTCAACGTTCTTAGTGCTACACGAGATTAACAAAAGAGTGACTAATATACCAATAAAAAAGTTTCGTAATCTTAACATATAACTAATTTCTATCTGTTTGAATTAATAGTTGATTATAGTATGCTCATAAATCAAATAGGTATGCAATTATAGTGCTAATAATAAACCGAAATATTAATATACCCCTTTCTGAGATCCAGATAAGCGCTATTAGGTCGCAAGGTCCCGGCGGGCAAAATGTTAATAAAATTAATACAGCTATTCACCTAAGATTTAATATAATAGATTCCACACTACTTGAAGGTTATAAAAAACGCCTAATGTCTTATCCCGATAAAAGAATAAGCGATAAGGGTGTAATAGTAATAAAGGCACAAAATCACCGAACACAAGAAAGAAATAAACAAGAAGCTTTTGACCGACTAAGGTTACTATTACAAAAAGCTTTAACCCCTAATAAATATAGAAGGCCAAGTACACCAAGTTATGGATCCGTAAAGCGCCGACTAAAGAAGAAATCTGAGAGAAAAGAGATTAAAA
>CAJQGR010000077.1 GCA_905477785.1 uncultured Hellea sp. | reverse complement strand
TATTAATAAAAATTTCATTGGCATAAGGACCTGCGACAGCATTCATAGCATCGAAACAAAAGGTAAATTCTGTTGAGAACAATGCCCTAATTACATCAAAAGCAAATGCAGGTATTATATTATCTGCTAGCCACAATCCAGGTGGTATCGACGGTGATTTTGGGATAAAATTTAATGGACCAAATGGTGCTCCTGTAAGTGAGAAAATAACTAATAAAATTTATAAGCTAACAAAATTTATAAAAAGCTATAATATAATACAGGATGTTCATATAAATATGAATACTGTGGGCTCAATTGATTTCATGGGCATGACTATTGAAATTATTGATAGTGTTAATGATTATGCAAATCTAATGGAAAGTATTTTTGATTTTGATGTAATTAGGGCATTGTTCTCAACAGAATTTACCTTTTGTTTCGATGCTATGAATGCTGTCGCAGGTCCTTATGCCAATGAAATTTTTATTAATAGATTGAGAGCGCCAGCTACAAGCATAATTCATTCTACTCCAAAAGAAGATTTTGGAGGGCTGCATCCAGAACCCAATCATAGAAATGCGCCAGAAATTTTTTCTATGATGTTTGACGGTGATAATGTCGATTTCGCGGCTTGCTCAGATGGTGATGGTGATAGAAGTATTGTCCTTGGTAAAAAAACTTTTGTTTCTCCTTCGGATAGCTTAGCTTTGTTAACAGCAAACGCAAGATTGATAAAAAAATATAAAGATGGAATTTTGGGTGTAGCTAGATCTTTGCCTACTAGTAAAGCGGTGGATTTGGTTGCAAAAAAGTTAAATATAAAATGCTATGAAACTCCTACGGGTTGGAAGTTTTTTGGAAACTTAATTGACAATCAACTAATTACTTTTTGTGGCGAAGAAAGTGCGGGTGCAGGCTCAAGTCATATAAGAGAAAAAGACGGTATTTGGGCTGTCCTTATGTGGTTAAACATAATTGCGGTAACCAAGCAGAATGTACCTCAATTAATTAATAAGCACTGGAAAGAATTTGGTAGACATTATTATTCTAGGCATGATTATGAAGGAATAGAGAAGTCAAAAGCGATATATATTTTTCGTATTATCGAAGAGAAACTATCAACTCTTAGGGGTTTTGTTTTTGAGGGCGAAAGGGTATCTTCAGCTGAAATATTTACTTATCAAGATCCTGTGGACAAAAGCACATCAGAAAATCAAGGTATTGTCATAGAAATGGAGAGATCAAGTCGAATTGTTATTCGTTTGTCTGGGACTGGTACCGAAGGTGCAACTATAAGAATTTATTTTGAAAAATACGCAACTCCAGGAGAAGGTCTTAATCAAGATACTCAAACAGTATTGAGTAATTTAATTAAAATTGCTGATGAAATCACACAGATAAAAAATATATTAGGAAAAGATTTTCGTAAGGTTATTTCTTAATTTTAGTTTATGCAATGAATCGGTTCAACATAGTCAAGTCCTAGTGCCTTTCCGACTGCAGCATAGGTTAAGTTTCCTTCGCAAACATTTAAACCTTTAAGTAAGTGGGGATCACTTTTTAGTGCTTCTTTCCACCCTTTACGGGCTATATTTTTTACATGACTAAAAGTTGCTGCATTTAAGGCATACGTCGAAGTCCTAGCTACCGCGCCCGGCATATTTGCTACGCAATAATGTATAATGCCATCAATAATGTATGTTGGCTTATCGTGTGTAGTTGCTTTCGATGTTTCAAAACAACCTCCTTGATCAATTGCTACATCAACTAGCACAGAGCCTTCCATCATAAGTGAAAGCATTTTACGAGTTATTAATTTAGGGGCCTCAGCTCCTGGTATAAGCACAGCTCCAATTACTAAGTCAGCAGTTTTAAGCTTTTCTTCAAGCACTGCTGGGGTGGAGCGTATCACATTTGCAGTGACACCAAAGTGCTTGTTGAGACCCTTCATAACATCATTACATCTGTCGAGGATGGTAACATTTGCTTGTGCTCCGACTGCCATTTGAGCTGCATTAAACCCTACATCTCCACCGCCGATTATTAAAACATTGGCAGGTTCAACTCCTGGTACTCCTCCTAGAAGTACGCCACGTCCGCCTCCGTTTTTTTGTAAAGCAGCAGCACCAACTTGGATAGCTAACCGACCTGCTACTTGACTCATCGGCCTCAGCAAGGGGAGCCCCCCTAGCTTATCAGTTACCGTTTCATATGCAATGCATATAGCTTTGGAGTCTATCAAATCAATAGTTTGTTGACGATCAGGTGCCAGATGTAAGTATGTAAAAAGTACTTGACCTTGCTTTAACATTTTTCTTTCTAAAGCTTGAGGCTCTTTAACTTTTACTATCATTTGAGCATCTCTAAATACTTCAAATGCATTCTTAGCTACAGATGCACCGGCCTCTAGGTATAAAGTGTCGGATGCTCCAATGCCCATTCCAGATAATGTTTCAATAATAACTTTGTGCCCATCTTTAACCAGCTCTTCAACTGACTCTGGCGTTAGGCCAACACGATACTCATGATTCTTAATTTCTTTTGGTACGCCAATTATCATGTTTGTTTCCTTTTGAACAATAATTAGCAGAAACTTAATGATATTGCTTACGATAATTATTCATTTTCTAATAAAAAATAGAATATTATATTGAATAAATATTATTTTTATGAAAATAATTCTATTATGGATAATATAGATAGGAAAATACTTTGGCATCTACAAAAAAATTGTAGAGTGTCAATATCGGATTTAGGTAATTTAGTTGGCTTATCAACATCAGCAACTCATCGCCGTATCGGTATTTTAGAACAAGAGGGAGTGATTGAAAAATATACAGCACATTTGAGTGGTGAGAAGCTAGGTTATTCGATGATTTTTTATGTTGAAGTATCATTAGAGAATCAATCCGATAAAACTTTAGAAACCTTTGAAAAAGCAGCTTTGGAGCGACCAGAGGTTTTGGAGTGTTATCTTATGACTGGTTCTGCTGATTACCTTGTTAAGGTAGCAGCTAAGAATACTAAAAGTTATGAACAAACTTACAAACGTATTATTGCTAGTCTTCCTCATGTCAGTAGAATTCAAAGTTCACTTGTTATGAAAACTGTTAAGGCTTGGTCTGGTTATTCATTGTAGATCTGATGATCTTTCAAAAAAGAATAGTTAGGGAATTATTTTACATACTGGTCAAACCAATCAATAAATCTTTCATACCTATCTCGGACAAAACTAGGTCTATTAATGCCGTGATATTCACCTGGGTATACTACTAATTTTGTATCTATGCCGCGTCTTTTAAGGACTTGATAGAGCTGCTCAGAATTTAATATTGGGACATTCCAGTCCAGTTGACCGCCAATTACCAATGTTGGGGTTGTAACTTTCCCAAGGTCATTAAAAGGATTAATTGCTTCCCAGTCCTCAATGTTTACCCATGGGAGCCCTAGTTCTACTTCCCACTCATTTTGATAAATATCATGGCCGTAATTTGCACGATGATTTACCTCACTAGCACCTGAAACTGCTCCAGAAAATCTTGTTGATTTTGTAATTACATAATTTGTTAAAATGCCGCCATAAGACCAACCCCCGACACCCAATTTATTAGGGTCGCTGACTCCATTTTCCACAAGGTAATCCGCAATAGCGTCAACATCTTCAAAGTCTGGTACTCCCCATTTTTTATTTAAAGCATATGAGTATGCTTGGCCATAACCTGATGAACCATGAGGGTTTGGTAGTACAGCGATATAACCATTAGCAGCATAAAGCTGAGCAAATTCATCAAACGATGTGTCGTGTTGGCTGACAGGTCCTCCATGAAGTACAAAAATTGTAGGATAGATTTTTTGGTTATCATAATTAGGTGGGTAATAAATAAAACTTTCTACAGGTTCGTTTCTCCATCCTGGCACAATGAGTCTTTTTACATCAGCTAATTTAGTGTCTTTCAAAATAGCATTATTGTAATTTGTGAGATTTATTATTTCATCCCTTTTTATTAGATAAAAATTAAATGGGCTATGATGTGAAGACATTAAAGTGATAATTTTATCTCTATTTCCAATTGCATAATTTCGAACAGATAGCTCACCAGGTGTCATATTTTCTTTATCACCATTTGATAAATCAAACTTAATCAAAGGACGGTTTCCTCGATCAGAAGCTAGAGCAAATATTGATTTGCCATCATTTGAAAACATTGGCGAAGATATCATCCTATCATAATTAAGAGATAGCAATTTGGTTTCACCATTATTTTTATCGGTAATTGCTAAGTGTTCGGTAGCATACCACAATTTATCAGGCTCGATTGATGATATATAAGCAATAGTATTTCCATCAGGTGACCAGGATGGATTGGTATCAGGTCCTGGATTTATTGTAAGTTTTTTTAGTTCTCTATTTTTTTTATCATCAGAGCTATCCACTAGCCAGATATCACTATTATTATTCGCATCAGGATCACCTTCGCGTTTGGAGACAAAAGCGATTAATTTATTGTCAGGGTTCCATTGCGGATCGCTATCGTCATAATCACCAAATGTGATTTGGATAGGTTTTTCATTTCCATTTTTAATGTAAATATGAGTACGTCTTCTATCCAAATATCCGACATAATCTTTTTTAAATTGAAGGCGGTCTATGACAAATGGTTCAAGTTTTTCGTTGGAAGAATTTTCATCAGGGGCATTAGTTTGTGGTTTTGCATCCTTAATGACTAAAGCCATTTTAGTGCCATCAGGTGACCAGCGGTAGCTATTTACTCCTTGTGGAACATTAGTGAATTGAACTGCTTCACCGCCTCTTAGATCTAGTGTCCAAACTTGATTTTCTGTATCTTTATCAGTCCCTCTTACCCCTAGGAAAGCCAGATATTTACCATCTGGACTCCATTGAGGGTCAGAAGCATTCATATATACTGCAGTCATCGGTAATGTTGATTTGCCATCAATTGACGTAATATGTATTTGACTAAATTTTTTATCTTTTTCCTCATCTACTCGTGTAACAACATATGCAATCCATTTGCTATCTGGACTCAGAGCTAAACTTTCTACTGATTTCATTTTCATTATGTGGTCAATGGAAAGATTAATAGTCTTTGCTTGCTTTGCACTAGCTATTTGAAAGTTTAAGAGACTAAATGAAAATAAGAATAATTGAATTAATATAAATTTACTTGCCATAATTTAACCATTTTTTTTATAACACTAGAGATAAGTATAGATTTTTCAAGTTTTAAGGTTTTTGACCAGAAATTTATTAATACAATTATTTTCATCGATTTTAAACAAAGCATCTAGTTTTTGAATAGTTAAAGAAAAGATTGCTATCTTTATTATTATTGTCATAAATTCCATGATGACAAAATTTAGCTTTCTAGATGATTACAGTGAGGGTTGCCATCCAGCCATATTAACAGCGTTAACCCGTTCGAATATGGCCCAGCAAACCGCATATGGTGAAGATGAGTATTCGAATGCTGCTCGGGTACTTATTCAAAGTAAGCTTGAAAACCAGAGCTCAATAATTAACTTCGTAGCTGGCGGGACACTTGCTAATATTATAATTATTTCAAGTCTTTTAAGACGTCATGAAGGTATAATTTCTGCCAGTACAGGGCATATCGCAACACGCGAAACCGGAGCTATTGAAGCTGTTGGACATAAGATCATTACCGTTGATAAAAAAGATGGTAAGTTAACCTCCGGTGACATCAGACGTGTTTTGGCTGAAAATGCACATGTACCACATATGGTAAAGCCCCGGCTCGTATATATTTCCAATGCGACGGAAACCGGCAGAATTTATACGAAGTCTGAACTGGAATTGATATCGCAAACTTGCCGAGAAAATAGTCTAATATTTTTTCTTGACGGAGCACGCTTAGGTGTAGCGCTTACATCCTTAAATAATGATGTTTCTCTTGCTGATCTAGCGCGATTGACAGATGTTTTCTGGATTGGCGGGACGAAAGTTGGAGCACTTATCGGAGAGGCAATTGTAATCAATAGACATGAGTTTGCTGCAGATTTTCGATTTCATATCAAACAGCGGGGTGCTTTGCTAGCGAAGGGGCGCTTGCTTGGAGTTCAGTTCCAAGAACTATTTGGCAAGGATTTGTTTTTCTCGGCAAGTCAAAAAGCAAATGCTTTAGCTGAAAAACTATCAAAAGCTATCTTGAGGTCGGGCTATGAACTTGATAGCCCAACCGAAACAAATCAGGTTTTTCCAATTCTCCCAAATACGCTCATTGAGACTTTAGAAATGGACTTTCGTTTTTACAAATGGCGAGTTTATGATAAAAGTCACTCCGTTTTAAGGTTGGTAACGTCTTGGGCTACATTGGAACGAGAAGTAGATAAACTTATTTCAATGCTCTAAACTAATGCTCAATTTGTAGTCTATAGGGGTCCTATAACATTTAAATCCTATATCGCCCCACGTCTCGCTGAGAACCTTCTCGGTGAAGATCGCTTCAACAAAAAAGAACGAAATTCGAGAGCGCTCGTAAGAACGCTGGAGAGGATAATACTAACAATAAGCTATATATTAGGTTCTATTCGCATGCGTCCGTAATAGGTCCCGACAAAGACACGGCCCTTTTCATCGATGGTTGGGCCAGAGAACATATTATTATACTTCTGCCCACCTAGGATGTAGTGAAAGGTAGGCTCACCTGTGAGCCAATTAACCGCTTCAAGCGTCCATTCATTGTTGCGGGCACCGATGAAATAGACTTGACCAGAGCCAGTGGATACCCACGGCACACCGTTCGGGGAGCTGATTGTTTCATTCACCCAGGCTTTTTCTAATTGTCTCAATTTTGGATTCCATTCAAACTTTTGAACGCCATAAGGTTGGAATTTAGGATTATTGCCCAGAGGTCCTATGGCGGCCCCGCGCCCCACTCCTTTTTTAGGCATAAAGAAGGGTGTATTACGCGGTGTGTTATTAACGACAAGTGCCCCGTAACCTGCGACAATCACTGTCTGTTCTGATTGAATTTCTGTAACTTTTTGTTCGCCCATATCAGCTGGAGCTTGTCCTGCAATACGTCGGGAGGGCGCGCCCACTAGTTTTGTCCAATTCTCTGGGATTTCATCGCGCCACATAAGCACAACATTCATGCGGATGTCGCCATCGGTAAAAACAACGAAACGATCTTCATCCCCAAACCCCATCAGGCTAGGTGTTGCACCTGATCCTTCAATATGACCATTGCGATATTTCGCTGTCCAAGCTCCCATAGATTCATCTGTTGAGAGTGCATCCCCTGTCCAAATAATTTTATGCACATGATTGCGTGAGATCGCATATATGCCGCCATCTTTATCAATAGCGATAGAATTACGCACCCAACCATAACCAACGCCATTTGTTTCAGTATTTTCGTTATCAGCATGTTTCATACGCACGGAACGATATTCAGTCAGGTCAGGCGAGACCGCAATCATGGTACCGTTTTCCATTGGGAAGATAATCCACCCATCATAAGTCATATTCATGCCTACACTGGCCCCCGCTAATTCTTCGGGGAGCTGGAAGTAAGCCGCCTCTATAATTTTAGAGTTCGCATCATCTTTCACTGCATCTGTATAAGCTACAATGGAGCCGTCTTTGCGGGCAATATAAAACCAGTCATTATCACCCACGACGGTATAAACACCTGATAACGATTTAAGCGGCATCATGGATTTCACCGCAGTAAAAATTGCGCTGGCACCATTATTTTTATCAAGCTTTGCAATAATTTTATTAGCCCAATCTTCGTTCCACTTATCAGCAACGTCTGAGGGAAGGTGATCGATAATATCATAGCTATCATTATCAAGCTTGAACACGCCGTTGACACCGTTAGTCCAAATTACACGACGGCCATCGGGATAAAGACTGGAGGTGTTGACTCCAAAATGGCCTGGACCCAAAAATTGATAGGATATTTCGCTTTCTTTCAGGCGACGCGTTTTATCCATAGGGCCAGGAATTGGTGTTGAGTCTTGTTGGGCGGGGTCGCCATGCGGAATGGGATTAACACCTTGCCCTGCCATTGGATTTTTTAAAGGAAAATTCATATTCAGTGGAGCTGAGTTAGGGTCCGCCATATGCGGTGCAAGTGGCAAATTCAGATCAGGCCGTGGTGGTGGCGGACCGAAATCGTGAGATGTAAGTAGCGTAAATCCAATTAAAACGACCAGTATAAATCCGAATACTTTGAAAAACCTTTTCATTTTTTAGGCTCCTTTAATTCCAGAGAATGCTAGAATGAAGTGAGGGTAAGGATGGCTCCGCAAGCAGGACTCGAACCTGCGACAAGCTGATTAACAGTCAGCTGCTCTACCAACTGAGCTATTGCGGAATAGATCATTCTGGGTAGGAGCGCCTAATAACAGTATTTTGATTGCAACGACAAGTGTAATTATTCCTTTTTTTGATAAAAATTTATTTTCTTGCTGTTTTAAATTTTAATATTACACCTAAATTTATATTACAGTTTTAAAAATGAGAGCAGTTATGAGAGATATAAAACATTATAGTGATTTTTGGCCTTATTATTTACGCGAGCATAGTTCACCAGCAACTCGAGGATGGCACTATGTTGGAACTGGTATAGGCACATCAATTTTAATTTATGTAATGCTTACCGGAACTTTGAAATTTCTTCCTTTAGTATTCATATCAGGTTATTTTTTCGCTTGGATGAGTCATGCCATGATAGAAAAAAACAAACCAGCTACTTTTACTTACCCAATTTGGTCTTTGATTTCAGACTTTAGAATGTTTTTCTGTTTTTTATCAGGTAATATGAAATCAGAATTAAAAAAAGCTGGGTTAAATAAATAAACCATAAAAAATATTTTCTAAGTAGTTTATTAATTGGTAGAGCTACCTCCTATAGTAAGATTTTCTACATAAAGACTGGGTTGCCCTACACCTACGGGAACGCCCTGACCAGCTTTCCCGCAAACCCCTATGCCTGGATCAAGTTTTAAGTCATTGCCTATATGCTTGATTTGGGTCAGCACCGTTGGTCCATCACCAATTAAAGTTACCCCTTTGAGAGGTTCCTCTATTTTGCCATTTCTCACTCTGTATGCCTCAGTACACTGAAATACAAATTTTCCGCTGGTTATATCGACCTGTCCTCCACCAAAGTTCGGTGCATAGATTCCATCTTTTAATTCACTTAACATTTGCTTTGGCTCACTCTTACCTGAGAGCATAAAAGTATTTGTCATACGGGGCATTGGTGGGTGAGCAAAAGATTCACGTCTACCATTTCCTGTGGTCTTCACACCAAGAAGCCTTGCATTCATTCTGTCTTGCATGAATCCTGTCAGTATGCCGTCCTCAATCAAAGTTGTTCGGGAAGTGGCCGTACCCTCGTCATCTATAGTGAGTGATCCTCTACGACCTGGTAAAGTTCCATCATCAACTATAGTAACCCCTTTACTTGCGACGCGTTCACCGAGCTTACCGGAAAAAGCTGAAGTACCTTTACGTATGAAGTCACCTTCTAGTCCATGTCCCATTGCTTCATGCAATAACACACCGGGCCAACCAGGTCCTAATAAAACATCCATTTGCCCAGCCGGTGCAGGCACTGACTCTAAGTTTACTTTTGCACCCCTTAATGCTTCTTGAGCCAAAGGCTTCCAAAATGAAGGATCAATGTATGAGTCATATGATTGCCTTCCACCAGCGCCAGCATAGCCATTTTCTCTTCGTCCATTTTTTTCAGCTGTAATGGATACATTTAGTCTGACTAAGGGTCTAATATCATCATAGCGTTCTCCACCAGAACGCATAATACTGATTGCACGTCTATTGCCACTCATTGTAACTGATACTTGAACTACGGATGAGTCTAATGCCCTGCAATAAGCATCTATTTCTTTTAGTAGATCAACTTTTACTCCAAACACAGGATCACCTGTAGGGTCAAAATCCTCGTAAAGTTTAGCATTTGTACGAGCTGGGGCGCAGGCAGGGGACCTTTTGTAGCCATCTTTAACCATATTGACTGAGTTGGCTGCACGAGATAATGAACTAGCTGTAAGGTCTGTACTTTGAGCAAATCCACTCATCTCGCCCACTACACAACGCAACCCAAAGCCGCGGGATGAATCAAAGCTTGCAGTTTTGAGTCTACCGTCATCAAAAGTAAGTGCTTCTGAAACACTACGTTCTACAAAAAGCTCTCCATCATCGGCTCCTAAAAATACATCGTCAATTTGACGTTGGGCCTCCTCAGGTGTGAGATCACATTCTTCAAAAATAAAGTCAGTCATATTTATTCAATCTTATTGTATATTTAATAATCTCAATAATGAACTTACAACTTTAAACAAGTAATATTCTGCGACAATCCGCGCGGCATTTGCGACTGACATTTGTGTTGATGTAGCTCTATAAGACATCAATGTAGTAGACTCACCTCTGCCAATATTTAGGATAACAAACAAATCATGCGAATAGTTAGTAATATATTAAAAAGCTTAGTAATTTTATTTACTATGCCGAGTGTAGCTTTCGCCAATAAACCCACTGACGGTGGATATTGGTTACAGGATGCAGCCACGCCAGTTATGGAAGAGCTTACAAAGTTACATAATTTTGTTTTTTGGATTATTGTTGCAATCACTTTATTTGTTATGGTTTTGATGGGTTGGATTATGTTCCGTTTTTCTGCAAAAAGAAATCCTACTGCTTCTATGACAACTCATCATGTAGGTCTCGAAGTGGCTTGGACTATAGTACCAATAATTATACTTTTGGTTATGGTTGTTCCAAGTATGCGTCTTTTATACTTTCAAGACGCTCTTCCTGAAACAGATATGACTATAAAAGTGACTGGTAACACTTGGAATTGGGAATATGCATATCCTGACTTCCCTAATGTGGAATCATTTATATCTAATCCATTAGAGAAAGAAGAAGCCGGGGATTTGTATCTCCTTAAAACAGATGCTGCGCTTGTTGTTCCAGTAGATACTAAAATAAAAGTATTAATAACATCATCAAATAATCTGCATTCTTTTGCGGTACCTGCTTTTGGAGTCAAGATGGATGCCGTTCCTGGTAGAATTAACGAAACTTGGTTTGAGGTTAACCCTGGAAAAGAAGGAACATATTTTGGACAATGCTCAGAATTGTGTGGCGTTAATCATTACAAAATGCCAATTGAAATTGAAGTTGTAAGTAAAGATGAGTTCAAGTCTTGGATTGCTAATGATGGAGCTTTTACCAAAACACTAACGTCAAACTACACTGCCTCTATTGAAGCTCAAGATTAGGAGATAGGTCATGGTAAGTACAACATATGATGATCATGATGACGGCAAACCTGGTTTTTTTGCTAGATGGTTCTATTCAACTAACCATAAAGATATAGGAACATTATACTTAATATTCGGAATTATATCAGGTATTATTGGTGGTTACTTATCTCTTATGATGCGAATGGAATTGGCTGAACCAGGAATTCAGATTTTCGAAAATGGTCATGCTTATAATGTTTTCGCATCTATGCACGGTCTAATAATGATCTTTTTCATGGTCATGCCTGCGATGATTGGAGGTTTTGGAAATTGGTTTGTTCCCATAATGATTGGAGCTCCAGATATGGCATTTCCTCGAATGAATAACCTTTCATTTTGGCTTCTTCCCGTTGCTTTAATTTGTTTGCTTATCAGCTTTTTTGTGCCGGGTTCTGCATCAGGTAATGGTTTTGGGGGCGGATGGGTAATGTACCCGCCTCTTTCTACAAGTGGCGCGCCAGGACCTGCTTTTGATTTTATAATTATTGGCTTACTTGCAGCTGGTTTTTCTTCAATATTTGGCGCGATTAATTTTATTACAACTATCTTAAATATGCGAGCACCGGGTATGACTATGCATAAAATGCCTTTGTTTGCTTGGTCAGTTTTAGTTACCGCCTTTTTACTACTCCTAGCTCTCCCAGTTCTTGCTGCCTCTTTGTTTATGCTATTTACGGATAGAATTGACGGTGGTACTGGATTTTTCGATCCAGCCATGGGTGGCGACCCTGAGATGTTTCAGCATCTATTTTGGTTTTTTGGGCACCCTGAGGTTTATATTATGATACTTCCCGCCTTTGGAATGGTATCACACGTTGTATCTACTTTCTCAAAAAAACCAATTTTTGGTTATTTAGGAATGGCTTACGCCATGGTAGCGATTGGTGTTGTTGGCTTTGTAGTATGGGCCCATCATATGTATACTGTTGGTATGGATGTTGACTTAAAGGCATACTTTCTTGCTGCAACATTAGTCATTGCTGTGCCTACAGGTGTAAAAATATTTTCATGGCTTGCTACAATGTGGGGCGGTTCGATCTCTTTTACTATTCCTATGCAATGGGCTTTAGCATTTATATTCTTATTTGTTATAGGAGGGGTTACTGGTGTTATGCTTGCTAATGCGGGAGTAGATGTTGCATTACATGATACTTACTATGTTGTGGCCCATTTCCATTATGTGTTATCCATGGGAGCTGTTTTTGGTATATTTTGTGGTTTTTACTATTGGTTTGGCAAAATGTCAGGGTATCTCTACAATAAATGGCTTGCAGCAATTCATTTTTGGTTATTTTTTATAGGTGTAAATGTCATATTCTTTCCACAGCATTTTCTTGGACTTAATGGGATGCCGAGACGCTATGTTGACTATCCGCAAGAATTTGAACTTTGGAACCAAGTATCATCATTTGGTGCATATATTACTTTAGCAGGGGTTGCTTTTTTCTTATTGATGTTGATTGAAGCATTTATTCGTAAAAGACCAGCTAGTGAAAATTATTGGGGAGAAGGTGCTACTACTCTTGAATGGACACTTTCTTCTCCTCCACCTTATCATCAGTTTAATACCTTGCCTCGTATTGAAGAAAATGATGAGCATTAGTGGTTAATTCTAATAATACCCTCGATACAAAGGCTACGTTATCTGACGTGGCCTTTAATACATCTGGTATTTCTTTAGCTAAACCCTCAGATTTTATTGCTTTGATGAAGCCTAGGGTGATGAGCTTGGTGGTTTTTACAGCTTGGGCTGGTCTAGTTCTTGCTCCTGGAAGTATATCGCTCTGGAATGGGTTTGTATCGATATTATGCATTGCAGCTGGAGCCGGTGCTTCTGGAGCATTAAATATGTGGTATGATGCTGATATTGATGCTGAAATGTCAAGAACAAAGAAGAGACCCTTACCTCAAGGTAAAATGCACCCTAGAGCTGCTTTAGGTTTTGGAATCCTAGTTAGCATAGCTTCAGTATGGATGCTACATATAGCATCTAATTTTGTTGCGGCATTACTGTTAGCATTTACTATATTTTTTTACTTGGTAATTTACACCATATGGCTCAAGCGTAGAACCCCTCAAAACATTGTGATTGGAGGAGCTGCGGGTGCATTTCCCCCTATGATTGGTTGGGCAGCCGTTACTGGAGACATTTCCTTGGACTCAGTTATGCTCTTTATGCTGATATTTATATGGACACCACCTCACTTTTGGGCATTAGCTTTGTATAAAACAATAGATTATGAAAAAGTTGGAATTCCTATGATGCCTAATGTTAAAGGACCGGCTTCAACACGTAAGCAAATTATGTTTTATTCTTTGGTTCTTTTTATTATTGCCATTCTTCCTATTTTTTCTGGCCTCTCTGGAAGCTTATATGCTGTTTGCTCTATACCGCTAAATATAGGATTTGTTGCTTTAGCATTTAAAGTTTGGAGATCTAAGGCTGGTGAAATTCCTGAAGACAAGACTGATACTTCCCTATACGCAGTAAAATCAGGTGATCGGGCTGCTCGGAATTTATTTGCCTATTCTATTGTGTATCTTTTTGCAATATTTAGCGTACTTGCAGCCGAAGCTTTGTTAACTTAAATTTTAGATACTTGTTTATTGATATAGCTATTTATTTCATTTTTTAGAACAGTCATTGGTACATTTCCTCCAAGCACTAAGGTGTCGTTAAAGCTTTTGTAATCAAAATTTGTACCAAGCTTTAATTTTGCATTCTCTCTTAATTTGTTAATAGCAGAATGACCCACTTTATAGCCACATGCTTGGCCTGGCCAGGCACAATAACGGTCTACTTCACTTTGAACTTCATCATAGCTTGATCCATTGTTCTGAATAAACCAATTAATTGCCTCTTCACGAGTCCATCTTTTAGCATGAAGACCTGTATCAACAACTAATCTACAAGCTCTAAACGCTAGAGATTGCAAGTAGCCTAAACGTCCTGCTGGAAATTCATTATATACACCAAGTTCATCAGCTATTTGTTGTGCATATAGCGCCCAACCTTCTGAGTATGCATTAAATGCTAAAAGAGAACGAATTAGAGGTTGTTTAAATGTGTATTCGCCTTGCCAAACATGGCCCGGTATTGCTTCATGATATGTTAAATCTGCAAGGTTGAACTTATTATGCAGATTTGTTGACCTTAAATTTATCCAAAAATGACCTGGCTGAGTTCCGTCGATAGAGCCTGCTCCACCATAAGCACCAGGTGCACCTGCTTCTATTTCTGGAGCAATTCGAGTAACCTCCAAAAAACCTGGTACTAATGTATTGAAGGCTTGGGGCATACGGTTTCTGATGTCCTTAATGACATCATCAATAAAGCTCATTATCTCAAGACGCCCGGGGTCTCCCTTTTTAAATAAATACCTGTCATCTCTACTTAATGCCAACATTCTATCACCCACAGAACCTTGCGAATATCCAACTGACTTCAATATAGGATCCATTTTTGAATGTAATGCTTTAAGCTCTTCTAATCCCATTTCATGAACTTCATCTGGAGTCATATCAGTAGTTGTTCCAGCTTTTAAAGCCCATGAATAGTATGCATCTCCATCTTTTTTAGCCCATACACCTGCATCCGATGTTGTAAGGGAATTTTTTGCGATATGTGCCTTAATTTGATTTTCCAGTGCAGGCTTTATATTTTCATTAGCGACCAAGATGGCATCAGAAAGGTATTTCTTATCAGCTTTTGAAGCCAAATTTTTAATAATAGTCCAATCTACGATATTACTGTTTCTTTGCTGTTGGAGTTGAGCAATTGTTTTTTGCATTAAAAAGTTAGGTAAAGTAACATTAGTTTGCCTTACTCTTTCTGTTTCACCATTCAGTTGATGAGCATATGACTTCATTCGTTCAATGTATTGTTCAGAATCTTGAGCTGTTTGAATGGAATGAGATGACTCTAAAAATGATGGAATTTCTACATAAGAACCAGTATTCTGCGAAACTATATAAGGACTATTTCTATAAGACCAATTAGGGTTTAGTACCGCAACATCACCAAATGAAAATTCAAAACCCTTTACTGCCAAATCGAATACTGATTTTACAACTTTTAAATTAAGTTGAGTTTCAGATGAAACATTTCTTAAACTAACATTTTTAAGTTTTTTCTGTAATTTTAATATATTTTTTTTGATATGGAGTTGTCCCTCAATCGACCGGTCTGTTAGTTGAGATTTAAATTTCTTATTAATACCTTTATCAATACCAGCGCTTGAAGCGCTTTCTGGATATGCAGATAATATGAATTTAGTAGCTTGCTCTAAAAGAACTTCGCCTGATATCGAGTCAGCATGTAAACCTGCGAAACTATTTGTTGCTATTGATGATGATACTGCTGCTGCTGAAGAGAATTTAAGAAGCTTACGTCTTGAAATAGCCATAAAGGAATACCCGTAATAGTAAGTAAACTAATGGCATGACAGTAATTATAATGCAAATTATCTCTATAAAAAATTTTATTCAATAAGCGACACTACGCCATACGGTATGCGTTGATAGATTGTAGTAAGTACTGTTGCATCCACATTTATGAGATAAAGTTATGAGAGAATATAGAAATAAACCCACGGATTTTCACAAGCCATCCGAAGATGAACTCGATGCCCGTAGAAAGCGAAGCATTGCAATAGCCGTTGGTTTGAGCTTGTTTATGGCTTTTGTATTTATTACAATGGTTTCAAGTGGAAATATCCCTAATGTCAGCTAATAGAAAAACTCTATCGCTTTTAATAGTTTTATGCTTTTCAATGCTTGGTTTAGGGTTTGCGTCTAAACCTCTATACGATACGTTTTGTCGAATAACTGGTTACGGGGGTACTACTGGGTATTCAAAAGACAATTTCTCAGAGATTTTAGAGCGCGCTGTGAAAGTAAATTTTGATTCAAATGTAAATGGTCTCCCTTGGGAGTTTTCACCTGAGCAATCTGACATGTCTATAAAGCTTGGTCAAACAGGGCTGGCGTATTACAAAGTTAAAAATACTAGTAATAAAGCTTTGATTGGTACTGCTACATTTAATGTAACCCCTATAAAGGCTGCACCTTTTTTTATAAAAACAGAATGTTTTTGCTTTACAGAACAACGTATTGAACCTGGCCAAGAGTTATCAATGCCAGTTATATTTTTTGTTGATCCACAATTAGATGAAGATCAAAGATTAGCTGATGTGAAGGATATAACTCTCTCATATACTTTTTTTGATGTTAAAAGTGCAAATGAGAATCTAACTGCGGCGCAAGGCCGCGAGGTACTAAACTAACACACTAGAGTATTGCAGGCTGCACGGACCTTGTTTATAGGATGATGGAAATAAGCATCTTCGAATCGTAGGTGCATTTAAATCTTGAGGTATTTATGGCCGGTCACGCTGTTGAACACGATTATCACTTAATACCGCCAAGCCCGTGGCCATTTTTATCTGGATGTGCTGCATTGGTCTGGGGACTTGGAATGGTTACGTTTTTTGCTGGTCTAGTTGACCGAACAGGCGAATCTCCCATGACAGAATGGTTTTTTGCCAACGGATTAGATACTTTAAAATCATCATTAATCGGTGACGGCTCAATCTCTGGTGGATGGATAATCCTTTTGGTTGGTTGTCTATTTGCTGCTTATGTGATGTATGGCTGGTGGAAAGATGTAGCTGCTGAATCAGAAGCCGGTGATCATACTCCAGTTGTAGACATTGGACTGCGCTACGGTATGATTATGTTTATCATGCAAGAAGCAATGTTTTTTGTTGGATGGTTTTGGATGTTTTTTGAATTAGGCCTTTTTCATAAGGTACGAGCTACTTGGAATCCAGATATTCTTGAGAATGCAGCTGGTTATGCAGAGTCAATGGCCCCTGGTGTTACATCAGTTGACCCTTGGCATTTGCCCTTAATGAACACATTGGTGTTGTTACTTTCGGGAACGACTGTTACTTGGGCTCATCATGCTTTGATGCATAATGATCGTAAAGGAGCAAAATGGGGATTATTCCTTACGATAGCCTTAGGCGTTATATTTACTTGGTTGCAATTGATCGAATATGCTGAGTTATTTCATTTACGTGAAAGTGGTCACGAGGCCTGGATTGGAAATAATGCTTATGGATCAGCCTTCTTCATGGCGACAGGCTTCCACGGATTCCATGTTTTAATAGGTACAATATTTTTATTCGTGTGTTGGGTGAGGTTACTGAAGGGTGGCTTTAAACCTGAAAAACACTTTGGTTTTGAAGCAGCTGCTTGGTACTGGCATTTTGTAGATGTTGTTTGGTTATTTCTCTTTGCTTTTGTATACATCATATTTGCTATGAATGGAGCTGCTCATTAGCAGAGAAGGGTTATCTCCATTTGCCACAGGGTTTAGGGGGCTTTGCCCTAAATGTGGTGAAGTTAAATCTTCAAAGATAGACCTTTGAGGAAAATACACTTTAATCCTATGCCATGGCTAACAGTCATTGTGATCTCTATTTTATTAATTCTTATTAATCTTGGAACATGGCAGTACGAACGCCTCAAATGGAAAACTAAATTGCTTGCTGAAGTTGAAAGTGCGGCAGTTTCTGAACCATTTTCCTCACTAGAAGAAGTACAAAAAGCCATTTCTAGTTCGTCTCCGGTTGATTTTCGTCGTATAATTCTAACCAGCAGTAGTCAAAATTCTAGCTCTCACTTTTTTGTTTTTAGTGCAGAAAATAGGAATATAAATTGGAGAGTATTTAAACCTATTACCAGCTCAGGCGTTACAGTGTTTGCTAGCCTTGAGACTATTAGTGATAGTGATAAATTAAGATACAAAAACTATGTAAACAGAAATAACTTACCAATCGTTGGTTATGTTAGATTAGCACGAGAAGTTACAACAGGTGCACCCAAAAATACTCCTGAAGAAAATAGGTGGTTTGGTTTTAATCAATTGCCAGATAGTCATGGGTGGAATGATTTAGCGGATATTGATGCTGATATGAGATTTTATATTGATGTTAAATCTACGAGTCTCAGTAACACTTCCTTGAAAGCAATGAGGCCGGATATTAGAAATAATCATATGGATTACATGCTTACATGGTATAGTTTTGCAATTATTTTACTAATAATATATTTAATTATTCATCACAGGGCAGGTAGGCTAAAATTCTATAATGAAAATTAATAAAAATATTACTCTAGAGGGTAATTGGTGCGGAGCATCGGTAGTTTTATGTCAGCCTGTTAAATCAAATTTTAATGAATGGGTTAGTTTAAGAAAACATAATCAAGAATATCTGAAGCCTTGGGAACCAGAGTTCAACAACCTTAAGTTAGTGAAAAAACATTATTTAACGAGATTAAAAAGTTATAATAAGATGGCCCGCCTTGGAAAAGCTCTGCCCTTTTATGTTTTTCGTTCGAAAGATAAACGAATGATAGGTGTTTGTAATATTTTAGATATTCAAAGAAATATATCGCAGACAGCAAAAATTGGATATTGGATTGGGAAAGAATACTCCGGTTTAAATTTTGGTAAATCAGCTGTATTAGCAGTTACAAATTATTGCTTTAATGAGTTGTCTTTAAATAGAGTAGAAGCCGCGGTTATGGTCAAAAATGCTCCATCTATTTCTATTCTTAAAGCTTTGGGTTTCAAAGAAGAAGGAATTTTACGTAAGAATTTAAAAATTAATGGTAATTGGGAAGATCATTATATTTTCTCAAAGATTTTATCAGACAACTATGCTTGAGGACTTATTAAGGTCTATTTCTTTAAACAATCAAAAAATAATATTATCTTAACCTTGTAATGGAACTTATTATAAGACTAAAAGGTGTATATTTAATATAGGAGAAAACATGTCTATACAAAAAGGTGATAAACTTCCTTCAGCTACTTTTATGACTATGGGATCTGATGGTCCTGAACCTATAGATACAAATACAATTTTTAATGGAAAAAGAGTAGCGCTATTTGCTGTCCCCGGCGCATTTACACCAACTTGTTCTGCAAAACACCTTCCAGGTTATAAGGATCTAGTGAATGAATTTAAAGATAAGGGAATAGACACAATAGCATGTACCTCGGTAAATGACGTTTTTGTTATGGATGCATGGGGTAAGGATCAAGGCCTTACAGGGGAAATAATACTTTTAGCGGATGGCAATGGTATTTTTGCAAAAACTATAGGACTTGAGTTGGATGGGTCTGGGTTCGGCATGGGAAGTCGTTCCCAAAGATATGCTATGGTAGTTAATGATTTAGTTGTCGAAAATGTTTTCGTTGAAAAGGGTGGGGAATTTAAAGTATCAGCAGCAGATTATTTGTTAGAGAAAATTTAATTATAAACTATTTTGATTAAGTCGGTATCTTATTTGCAGACCTCATTTCTTCAAGCCCTTGGCGCGCTAACTCGTCTGCGCGTTCGTTTCCGGCAACACCTGCATGCCCTTTGACCCAATTCCATTGAATATTTCTCTTCGAGTTGAGGTTATCCAGTACTTTCCACAGGTCAGTATTAACAACAGGCTTTTTATCCGACTTAACCCAGTTCTTCTTTTTCCAACCATGTATCCATTCGGTAATGCCTTTCATAACATAGGTACTATCTGTCCATAAAATAATTTCACCAGTATAGGTTTTATTTACTGATTCTATAGCTTTTATTGCTGCCATCATTTCCATGCGATTATTAGTAGTTTTAGGATCACCGCCTTTTAATGTTTTTTCTTTATCGCCATATTGTAATAAAACTCCCCAGCCTCCAGGACCAGGGTTTCCAGAACATGCGCCATCGGTATAAATTGTTAATTTTATTTTTTTATCCAACGTCAAGTAACTTTCTTGGCAAACGAAAGATTACCTTTTCCTTGGTAACCTCTACTTCATTGATTTCGATTTTATATCTTGATTTTAAAGCTGCTATAACTCCATCCGTTAAGTATTCTGGGGCACTTGCTCCTGCAGAAAGACCAATAATATCTGCTTTGTCTACAATTTCCCAGTCTATACTTTCAGAACTTGAAATTAACATTGAATTTTTTGCTCCTGCTTTATCTCCTACTTCGACGAGACGTTTTGAGTTAGAAGAAGTTATTGAACCTATTACAAGTAATAAATCACATTTCTCTGCTATTGCTTTAACTGCTGTCTGTCTATTTGTTGTAGCGTAGCATATATCTTCTTTGTACGGTAAGGCTATATTTGGAAAGCGATCTTTTAATATGCTGATTATATGGAATGTGTCGTCAACGGAAAGTGTTGTTTGTGTTACTAGAGCAAGACTATCATAGGCTTCTGAATTAAAATTCAGAGCATCTTTTTCGGTCTCAATAAGGGTTATATTACCATCAGGTAATTGTCCCATAGTTCCTACGACTTCGGGGTGTCCTGAGTGCCCTATTAATAAAATATGATGACCAGATTTAGCATGTTTTTCAGCTTCAACATGGACTTTGGATACAAGTGGGCATGTTGCATCAAGAAAATTCATTGCCCTTGCTTCTGCTTTTCTTGGAACTGACTTTGGAACACCATGAGCAGAAAAAACGACGGGTCTATCATTAGGACAATCCTCTAATGTCTCAACAAAAATAGCACCTAAATTAACTAGTTTATTAACCACATGACGATTGTGAACAATTTCATGTCGCACGTATACAGGGGTTCCGTATTTTTGAATTGACTTTTCTACTATTTGAATAGCTCTGTCTACCCCTGCACAAAAACCTCTAGGAGCTGCTAAAAGCACTGTTTTTGAGGTGCTATTCTCCATAACTATTATCTCCAAATTAATTGCTATACTTAATCTTCAGCGTTGCAGACGTATTTATATCTGTTATGACCTAGCAGACTCATTCCAATCAAGCTATAGTGAAGCTCTGGATATTTAATAAATTTGGGATAATATAATGCAATTTCCGAAAATAGTAATACTAATATTTTTTACAATACTATTGATAAATTTCGGTGGCTGTAGAAGCACGCAAGAAATTTTGCAGATCGGTGAGGCAGCTGATGCTAATCCAGGGCCGTGTCCTAGAGCTTTTGCTCTCTATGATGCATCACGTATAGTGGAGTTTTCCGGTGATGCTGAGACTTTTTCAAATGTTAGCTTTACAGGTGAATTTCAAAAAATTCGTAGTCTTTGTCGTTATTATGGTGACAAACCTATAGAGGGAGATCTCGAGATGGATATAAGTTTTGGGCGTGGTCCAGCATCCAACACTCAGACTACCATTGAATATGAATACTTTGTAGCTGTTACCCGCAAAAACATTGGGGTAATAAATAAGAAAACTTTCCCTATCCAAGTGAAGTTCCCGTCTGGTAAAAATAGAGTTACCATAACAGAACGTATAAATAAAATAACTATCCCTCGTGCTAACGCTGGTACATCTGGAGAAAATTTTGAAATCATTGTAGGCTTCATTTTAACTCCAGAGCAAAGGGAATTTAATATACAAGGAAAACGCTTTCGTGTTTCAGCCGGTCAGAGCTAAGATTTAATAATGCAATCAATATTAGAGACATTTGACGAGTTATTCCGAGAAGCTTTTATCACTATAGGTTACCCCGGAGAACTTGGGGGTGTGCAAGAAAGTTTTCGTGGCATTGCACCTTATCAATGTAATGGTGCTATGCGTGCTTCAGGCATATCTAAAAAACGGGGAACATATGTTTCTCCATCAGATGTTGCATCATTAGTCATTAAAAACCTTCAAAACCACCCAATGATTGATAAATTAGAAATTGGGGGTCCAGGTTTTATAAATATTTATCCTTCAGTTAACTCATTGCGTGATCGTGCCTTGGAGCTTCTGTTTGATAAGAATCTTGGTATTAAGCAGGAATTGCCCTTATCAATTATAATTGATTATGGTGGAGCTAATGTCGCAAAACCTATGCATGTTGGACATCTTAGATCGGCAGTAATTGGAGAGTCTATAAAAAGAATTTTGCGAGCCCAAGGACATAATGTCATTGGTGATGTACACATGGGTGATTGGGGTTTGCAGATGGGTCATCTCATATCTGAATTACAAATCGAACAGCCTAACTTACCATATTTTGATGAAAATATTACTTCAGATTTCCCTGATATATCTCCTGTAAATATGGATGATTTAGCTCGACTTTATCCTCAAGCGAGTGCAGCTGCAAAAAATGATGATGATAGAATGGAACTATCAAGAACTGCCACCGCTGAATTGCAATCAGGTAGGTTAGGGTATCGTGCTCTTTTAGAGCATTTTATATCTGTATCGGTAGCTGCATTAAAGGTTGGATATGGAAAACTTGGAGTAGAATTTGACTTATGGAAAGGTGAAGCGTGCGTTGACCCATTAATACCCGATATGATTAAAGAACTTAAGCTGAAAAATATAACTGAAGAAGATAATGGCGCTTTAATAATAAGAGTTCAGGAAGAAAATGAAAAATTAGATATACCGCCTTTAATGCTTCTGGCTAGTTCTGGTGCAGTATTATATCATACTACTGACATGGCTACGTTAGTGGATAGAAAAGAGACAAATAACCCAGACCTTATAATTTATGTTGTTGACCAGAGACAAGCACTACATTTTGAACAAGTTTTTCGTGCTGCATCTAAGGCGGGTTGGTTTCACCCTGATCAACTAATTCATGTGGGCTTTGGTACTATGAATGGTAAGGATGGCAAACCATTCAAAACTCGAGAGGGTGGTGTTTTACGTTTGCAGGATCTCTTGGATATTATGAATAATTCTGCAAGAAAAAGATTGGAAGAATCTGGAATTGGTATAGGTTTTGATTATCATGAAAGATTAGAAATTGCACGTAAGGTTGGCTTAGCAGCTCTAAAATTTGCAGACTTGCAGAACCAAAGACTTACTAATTATATATTCGACCCTGTGCGTTTCACATCTTTTGAAGGTAAAACTGGACCTTATTTACTTTATGCAGTTGTGCGTATCAAATCTATACTTAGAAAGGCTGTATCTGCGAATATTGTTTTAGAAGACCAAAGTATTGATTTATCCCATAGTTCCGAACAGCAGCTGTTAATTGCATTAGATGCTTTCGGAAAATCAGTTTCAATTGCTGGGGTTAAATATTCACCGCATATTTTATGTGATCATGTTTATAGAGTGGCACAGGCATTTTCGAGGTTTTATGCTGACTGCCCTATACTTTCTGAAGAAATACCTAAACCTTTACAAAGTTCTCGATTGTCATTAGCTAAACTAACATTGCTACAATTGGAAAAGGCTTTAAATATTTTAGGAATTGAAGCCCCAGAACGTATGTAAGAAGTAGTCTAATGTTTAAAATTACTTATTGACATGTAATTTCTAACGTCTAATTTTATTTTAATATTAATAAGCGGGAGAGTGCGAATTAATCCGCCACCGAAGGAGCAACCGCCACCGGAAACTCTCAGGTAAAATGGACCGCTTATTTTTTAAAACGCTGGAAAGTGAAATTTAGTATTATTTTCCACCGACGGAGTAAGCCTATTGCTAGTGTTAGTATTTAGGTGAATCTCTCAGGTTTCAAGGACAGCGGGTGGCACAGAACACGGAAGTGTAATTGTGTCTGAAATCAATTTATTGAAAACTAAGCTTTACGACAATCATTTGTCTTATGGCGCAAATATGGTTTCCTTTGCAGGTTATAGTATGCCACTTCACTATAACTTGGGTATACTTAAAGAACATTTGCATACACGTTCAAAAGCTGGACTATTTGATGTTTCGCACATGGGGCAGTGTTTTTTATATTCAGATAACCTTGATTTTTTACACGTGGCAAAGGCTCTGGAAGCATTAGTTCCAGCTGATATTTCTAGTTTGGAACCAGGTAAACAAAAATATTCACAACTATTGAATGCTGATGGCGGTATCATAGATGATTTAATTGTTGGTCGACTTGGAGTTGAGGGGCAGAGTCATAAACTTTATTTAGTAGTTAATGCCAACAAGAAACATTCAGATTTTGAATACATTAAAAAAAATTTACCAGAAGGGATAAATCTTGATATTGAAGATAACTCTTTGTCTTTAATATCGCTTCAAGGACCTAAATCAGTCGAAGTCCTCGCGCGGCTTAATTCTTCAATTGCGGATCTATCATTTATGTCATCAATTTATGTGCCATTGACTCCAAATATATGGGGTCATGTTTCTCGTTCTGGATATACAGGTGAAGATGGATTTGAGATTTCAATGAAGAATAGTGATGTATGCACTTTAGTGGACATGCTTTTACAAAACGAAGATGTTGAAATGATAGGATTGGGTGCGCGAGACAGTTTAAGGCTTGAAGCCGGACTTTGCCTTTACGGTCAAGATATTGATGAAAGCGTTTCGCCTGTCGAGGCTGGACTTACTTGGTCAATTCAAAAAAATAGAAGATTACCTAATGTAAAATTCAAGGGTTCTGAGAGAGTTATTTCTGATATTGAGTGTGTTAACACTAAAAGATTAGTTGGTATAAAACCTGATGGCAGAATTCCTGCACGTGCAGGCGCTGAAATTCAAGATATTAAAGGTAATAAAATTGGAGTTGTAACGAGTGGTAGTTATAGCCCTTCTTTAGGCTTTCCAATTGCAATGGGGTATGTGGTGGGTGAATTTAAAAAAATAGGAACCCCCATAAATTTAATAATCCGTAACAAAACTATGCCTGCTAGCGTTGTTAAAATGCCATTTGTGAGCACTAAATATTATAGGGGATAAAAAAATGTCAATTTATTTTACTAAAGACCATGAATGGATAAATATTAACCAAAAAGAAGGTGTTGTAGGAATCTCTTCTCATGCTGCCTCTCAACTTGGAGATGTTGTTTTTGTAGAACTTCCTGAGATTGGAAAAACATTGGAAAGTGGTGAAGAGCTCGCTGTGGTTGAGTCTGTCAAGGCGGCTTCAGAGGTATATAGTCCTGTTTCTGGAAAAGTACTGAGTGTAAATAAGGAACTAGAGGAAAATCCTCAAATTGTGAATGAGTCTCCATTTGAAGATGGGTGGTTTGTGAAAATATCTATATCTGATTTGAATGAACTAAAGGGTCTAATGAATCAAGATGAATACAATGTATATTGTGATGAGAGTTAATTCATACAAATTCGTTTAAAAGAGAAATAAATTATGTACCTATGGAAAATTATATGCGTTATCTACCTTTAGACAATAAAGATCGATCTCAAATGTTGGGGGCAATAGGTGTTAAAGATATAGAAGACTTATTTGAATGTATCCCAAAACAGGCACGTTCATCAGAATTATTTGACCTTCCATGCCATAAACCCGAATCTGAAGTTGAAAAATATATGATCAGATTATCCGATAAGTCTATTAATGCTTCTTCAGTTCCATTTTTTTGCGGTGCGGGAGCTTATAAACACCATGTGCCGTCATCTGTTGACCATTTAATTCAAAGATCAGAGTTTTTGACAGCATATACACCTTATCAACCTGAAATAAGTCAAGGTACACTTCAGGTGTTATTTGAGTTTCAATCGCAGGTTGCAATTCTTACCGGAATGGAAGTTGCAAATGCTTCTATGTATGATGGATCAACCGCTTGCGCAGAAGCGGTTGTAATGGCTAAACGGGTAACAAAAAAACATAAGGCTATTATTGCTCCTGGTTTGCATCCACATTATTCATTAGCGACCAAAACTCTTGCATCCTCTGTTGACATTGATGTATGTGTATTAGACTCAGAAATTTCTTCTGATTATGAAGTCATAGATTTAATTAATGACGAAACAGCCTGTATTGTTGTGCAATCACCAAATGTATTCGGAGAAATTGTTGACTTAACTCCTATTGCTGAAAAAGCGCATCAACATAAAGCTCTATTAATTGCTGTTTTTACTGAGCCAGTAGCTTTAGGCCTTATCAAACCTCCAGGAGAGCAGGGAGCTGATATAGTTGTAGGTGAGGGTCAAGGAATAGGAGTTGGTCTTAACTTTGGCGGACCTCATGTAGGTTTATTCGCTTGCAATAAAAAGCTAGTTCGTCAAATGCCAGGAAGAATTTGTGGTGAAACTATTGATGCAGATGGTAATCGAGCCTTTGTGCTAACTTTGTCAACACGAGAGCAACATATTAGAAGAGATAAGGCAACTTCAAATATATGTACTAATAGCGGTTTATGTTGTTTGGCATTTTCAATTCATATGAGTTTATTAGGAGGTAAAGGATTACGTAAACTTGCTATCTTGAACCATGAGAAAGCAAACTTATTAGCGGCCAGAATTGATAAAATAAATGGTGCAAAAGTATTGAATTCTTCTTTTTTTAATGAATTCGCAGTAGAGCTTGATAAATGTGCGGAAGATGTTGTGGATTCTCTAGCTAGCAAGAATATTCTTGGAGGAGTACCATTTTCTCGATTAAATAAAGCTGGTGCAAAAGATATATTACTAATATGTGCAACAGAAATTGTTGATCAGCATGATATTGATACACTTTGTAGTGCATTAGAAGAAGAATTACGATGAGTATGAATACCCAAGGTAGGATTACCGCACCGACTAAAATAAACTATAATGTCTCTAAAAGTTTTTCCGGTAATAAGGCATTAGAGCAAGCTACGAAGTTAATATTTGAAACGGGAAACTTCAATAAAACAGGTATTGATTTTCCAGCCGCTAAGGGTTTGGAGTACCGGCTTGGCGGCCTAGAGCAAAAAAAAGATATTGAGCTTCCGGGCCTTTCTGAGCCAGAAATACTTAGGCATTATGTACGCTTATCTCAAAAAAATTACGCTATTGATTTAGGAGTCTATCCTCTTGGATCTTGCACTATGAAGCACAATCCAAGGTTAAATGAAAAAATTGCAAGACTACCCGGATTTGCTGATGTTCACCCATTGCAACCAATATCAACAGTGCAAGGTGCCCTAGAACTCATGTATGAGTTATCCAATTGGCTAACTAAATTATGCAATATGCCTGCAGTTGCGCTCACACCTAAGGCTGGAGCGCATGGTGAGCTTTGCGGAATGATGACTATTCGTGCTCGTTTGGATGCAGATGGAAACAGTCATAAACGTAGAGTTTTTGTGCCAGAAAGCGCTCATGGGACTAACCCTGCAACTGCAGTGCAATGTGGTTTTTTTGTGGATGAACTCCCAGCTAATGACAAAGGTTGCATTGATATGAAAGTACTGCGTTCCAAGGTAAATGAATTAGGGGAAAATAACGATATAGCTGGGATAATGTTAACTAACCCCAACACATGTGGTTTATTTGAAAGTGAAATAATTGAAATTTCTGAACTTATTCATTCTGCAGGTGGATACTTTTATTGTGATGGTGCTAATTTCAATGCTTTAGTTGGACGCGTTAGACCAGGAGATTTGGGGGTGGATGCGATGCATATTAATCTTCATAAAACATTTTCAACTCCTCATGGTGGTGGAGGCCCCGGTTCTGGACCTACTGTTTTGTCAGAAGCTCTCAAAGACTTTGCGCCAGTACCTTATGTTATCAAAGATAAGCTCGGTTATTATAGTCTAGTTGAAGAAATTGATGAAATGTCTATGGGAAGACTTTGTGCATTTCATGGTCAAATGGGTATGTATAGTAGAGCGCTGTCATATTTAATGAGCCATGGTAGAGATGGATTAAAACAAGCCACTGAAGATGCAGTACTGAATGCTAATTATATATTAGCATCTTTATCTGATTTAATGTCACCTGCCTACTCTGGTCATTGCATGCATGAAGTACTATTTAATGATACTTTTTTAAAGAATACTGGAATTGATACAATTGATTTTGCAAAAGCCATGATAGATGAAGGCTATCATCCAATGACTATGTACTTTCCTTTGGTCGTTCATGGGGCAATGTTGATAGAGCCTACGGAAAGTGAATCAAAATATGAGCTAGATAGATTTATTCATACAATGAGAGGCTTAGCTAAAAAAGCTAAAAACGGGGATGTAGAAAGTTTTAAGTCTGCTCCACAATATGCCCCTACCAAAAGGCTTGATGAAACTCTAGCAGCACGAAAGCCAATTTTAAGATATGACGCTTGAGCTTTGTTATTTACTTATTCTGAAGCTTTCCTAATTCAGAAATTCCATTTTTGATTAGTTCGTCATGGTCAACAATGCCACCTGACCGTAGAATTTTTTCTACTGCTGCGATTGCGGTATTAGCAGCTTTTGATTTCACATCACGCATAGCCTGTGCTTCTGCAGCTTTAATTTTTGCTTCTGCTTGTTCTTCTCTACGCTTGAGTCTTACCTCAAATTCCTCTCTAGCAATTTTTGCCATATTTTCAGCATCTTTTTGAGCTTGTTTGATTATATTTTTTGCTTGTTTTTCAGCTTCTTTTTGTTTGTTAATATAAGATGTAACTAGCGCTTGTGCTTCTTCGCGTAAAAGCGTTGCTTGCTTGAGCTCGTTTCTTATTTTTTCAGACCTAGTATCTAGGGATGTTGCAATTTTTTTGTGAATACCAAAGTATCCAAGTAGTAAAATAAAAATTATAACAGCCAAGAAAACCCATATTGTTGGACTGTTTAAAGCAAAATCAAAATGCATAACTCTTAGCCTTCTTTAAGTGCTTTCTTAATTACTTTTAAGCTTATTTTGCTGCCTGTAAGTGATTCAATTGCAGTTTGAGCAACTTCACATGATACAATTTCTAAATTTTTCATAGCGTTATCGCGAATTGATTTAATATGATCTTCTGCTGCTTTTGATTTAATATCTGCTTTTTTATTTTCGGCATCCATTTCAAGTTTAAGTTCAGCTTCAATTGCTTGGCGAGTAGTTTCAGCAACGCTATTTGATTTAGCTCTGGCGAGCGCTAAACTTTCTGTGTATGATATCTCTGCTTCCTGAGCTTCTTTTTGCATGCGCTCTGCGTTCTCTAAGTCATCTGATATTTTTTCTGACCTTTCATCTATTGCCCAAGATATTTTGGGTAAGAAGATTTTTGAAAGCAAAAAATACAATGCAAAAAAGCTTACTAAAAGCCAAAATATTTGACTAGGAAAATAAGTAGGGTCAAATGGAGGAAACGGTGCTTCCTCCATAAGCTCTCCACCATTTACATTTTTTGATCCGGTAGGAGCTAGATTTAACCCAATCAATGTTATCGCGTTAAGCATAGCGACGCCTTTGTTGGTTTATTATATTAAAGAACGAACATTAATATCAGCGCAACTGCGAATGAAAATATTCCCAAGGCCTCAGTAACGGCAAAACCAAAGATGAGGTTTGAGAACTGACCTGGTGCAGCTGATGGATTTCTTAGTGCGCCTGATAAGTACTGGCCAAATAGGTTGCCGACACCGATACCGGCACCAGCCATACCTAAACATGCAAGGCCTGCGCCTATGTATTTTGCTGCTTCTGCTTCCATGTTAATCTCCTATAGAAAAGCGTTAAATTGCAGTTAATGATGTCCTGGATGCAATGCATCAGATAAATAGACGCATGTAAGCAGGGCGAAAACGTATGCTTGCACAAATGCAACCAGGAATTCTAGTGGTGTGAGAGCTAAGGTCATCGCGTAGGGAATTAACGCACCTATCGCTCCTGGGAAAAAACCTAACCCGGTAATCATCATGATTGAAAACCCAGCGAAAAGTTTGAGTAAGATATGTCCTGCAAACATGTTTGCCCATAGTCTAACAGAAAGACTTATTGGTCTGGATACAAATGATATAATCTCTAAAATTGAAACAAAAGGCAATATTGCCATAGGAATTCCAGAAGGCCAAAATAACTTTAAAAATTTAAAACCATTTTTGAATACTCCGTATCCAATAACTAGACTCATTACCATCATTGCCAAAGTAAAAGTCACAATTATATGGCTTGTGGTTGTAAAGAAAAACGGGATCATTCCTAAAAGATTAGCAAATAGTATGAATATAAATAAAGTGAAAACAAAGGGAAAAAACCGTAGACCCTCCTTACCTGCCGCTGATTTAACCATATCTGCGACAAACTCATAGGAAATTTCTGCTACTGATTGGGCTCTTCCAGGTACTAGTGATTTTTTACTAGATAATAAAAGCCATATAGATACCGACAGTACTGCAACAACCATCATCAAAGAGGAGTTTGTAAAGCTTATATCGTACTTACCAATACTCAGTTCTACCAATTTATGGATTTCGAACTGAGCAATAGGGTCTAGACCTGCTGCGATCATCTATATTTCCTCTTAGGTTTTAACAGACAAAACTGTTTTAACCATTCATTCCTTCTTTTGCAGCACGTATAACATTTATAACGCCTGCGCCAAACCCAAATATTAAACCCACTAATAAACCCCAAGGTGTAGTACCTATGTATTTATCAGCCAAGTATCCAAAAAACGCACCTACTAGCACAGCAGCTGAGAATTCGCTAGCATATTTCAAGCCTGTTGCCATTCCAGAACTACTTTTTTCAATCTCATGGCCTTTATTGTCACTTTTTAAAGCTTTTAACTTTTTATCAAAAACCTTAAGTGGATCTTTTTGAGCTTCTTGAGATATTCCGTTTTTGTTTGTCATGGTTACTTACTCGAACCTCAATAGAATCTAAAATAAACTCTACCAAAGCGGGCGGAACCTACCTATTGGGCAAGTATAAGTCAACAGTGACATTTATATACTAAATAACTGATTTTATTATAAATTATTACATTATTTTTAAGTGCGACAATCTGTGCAGAGTCATTTTTTAAAATGTTATTCATCCGCAACTAAATTCTTAGCATCCCCAAGCTCCATTGATAGAAGTTGCGATACACCTTGCTCTGCCATCGTAACGCCAAAAAGTCTATCCATTCGACTCATTGTAACTGCATTATGTGTTATGGCTATGAATTTGGTTTTTGTTTGTTTTGTCATTGCATCAAGGAGATTGCAATATCTTGTTACATTGGTGTCGTCTAAGGGGGCATCAACTTCATCTAATACACAAATCGGAGCAGGATTTGATAAAAATACTGCAAATATTAGCGCAGTGGCTGTTAAGGCTTGCTCTCCACCTGACATGAGTGACATAGAGCCTAGTTTTTTTCCTGGCGGACTAACCATTACCTCTAGACCAGCCTCTAAAGGATCATCGGATTCTGTTAGAGCAAGTGAGGCTTCACCTCCACCAAAAAGAGTTTTAAATAGTTTGCTAAAATGTTCATTTACGATATCAAATGCTTTAAGAAGGCGTTGTCTTCCTTCTGCATTTAATTCACTGATCCCATCCCTAAGCCTGTTAATTGCGGCTTGTAAGTCCAAACGCTCTTTGTTTAGCTCTTCAAACTTATCTTTTTGCTCATTAGTTTCTTCATCAGCACGTAAATTTACATCGCCCATTCTTTCGCGCTCATTAGAAAGTCTCTCAATTTTGCGTTCAATATCATATTCAGAAAGTGCGCTGTCTGGTTTTAGATTAATAAGATGTGTAGGTAAGTCTTCTGGTGTACACTGAAGGGCTTCATTAATACGAGCTTGAGTTTCTACTATTTTTTCTTTAGCAGCTATCTCATGCGCCAGAGCAGATGCTCTTGTTTCACGAGCTTCGCTGGCTTTAGCTTCTGCGGATCTAGCTGTTCTATCAGTTTCTTGAAATTCTTTTTCTGCCTTTGCGAGCGTATCAGCTGCATCAGATCGTTTTTTTTCAGCTTTTTCTAATTCTCTAAATAACTTATTTCTTCTATCGCTAAACTCATCAGGATTATTTAGTGCTTTACTTAGAACGAGTTCAACTGCACTCAGCCTTCCCTCGAGTATAATAACGCGTGATGTGGCTGTTTCAGAACGAATTTTCCAATTTGATCTCTCTTCTACAACAGACCTAAGTCTCAAGGATCTTGTTTGTAGTTCATTTTTTAAGCCTTGATATAGGCCACTTTTTTCATCTGCAATAGACCTTGCATTATTAAGTCTTATGGATACGTCATTCTGTACTTTTGAAAGATCTTCAACTTTTGAAAGATTTGAATGAAGTTGTAATAAAGGTTCATATTGTGCATTTAATTTTGTTATTTCATTAGTGATCTGATCTTTTCGCCCAACAAGAGACTGCTTTTTTATAATTTGTGTTGTTATATCTGATTCATACTTTACTTTAGCAAGTTGAGCAGACCTTTCACGTCTTTCAAGTTCAGGGAGAGCTTTTTTCGCTAGCAAAACTTCATCAGTTGCTGAGGACAAATCACTTTTTAGTTTTTCAAGGTTAGTTCGATAGTTATTAGTTTCTCTTTCAAGGACATTTATTTCTTCTGTGATTTCATTTATTCTTGCTTGTTGTTTTATTTTAATGGCTGCGGAAGTTTCCGTTCCTGCAGTTATTTCAAATCCATCCCATCGCGCTACATGACCTTCAACTGTTACAAGGCACTGTCCTGGTTTTAATTCTCTAGCCAATGTGACTATTTTTTCGACATTAACTACACCTATCTGAGACATTCTAGCTTGCAATTCACGAGGTGCTTTAACAAAATGAGTTATTGATTGTGCTCCTGGCGGTAAAGTTTGTGATGGCGTAGGCGCACCAGACCACCTTAAATTTGCTCCATTATCAATTGCTGCATCCAAATCTTCTCCCACTGATGCAGCAATTGCTAACTCATACCCCTTTTGAACGTCAAGCAAAGATAAGACGGGCGTCCAATTAGAGTCGTACGCACGAGTAATAACTTTTTTAAGTGCTGATTTTTCTGCAAGAAGAGTAGATAATTTATTTTGAGACTTTTGAAATAATTCACTGGCAATATTACACTTATTTTCAATGCTTTGTTTTACTGCCAAATGGCTTAATTCTTTTTTTCTTGCAAGTTCTAGATCAATTAAAGCTTGTTTTGCTTCAGTTGAAAAAAGATTTTCACTAGAATTTTTTTCTCCTTTTATATCATTTAATTTATAATTTATTTCTCCATCTTCTTCTTTAAGTTTTTTAAGTCGGTCTTCTATTTGTTTTTTTTCTTTATTAATTGCTTCATTTCTCGCAATATGATCTGCTATCTTTCGAGTGTACTCATTATATTCACTCTCTAGGTTTGACCTTTTTGATATTGCCAATTCCGCGCTATCAGCTGCTTCTTGCAATACTAAACTTATATCTTCAGCTGAATTTAATTTTTCAAACTCACTATTTAGTCTTGCCTCTGCAATTGATGCATCTTCTACAATGCCTTTTTCTCGAGAAAGATCTGTTTCGAGCTGTTCCTTTTGAGTTTCTAGTTTTCGTAGTTCTGATTTAGCAGCATACTCCTCATTCTCTAAAGCTTCTTTTGAAGCATTCAATCTTCCTAAAACTGCTGCTGCTATTATTTGCTCCTCACGCTTTGGCTCAAGTGAAACTCGCATTTTTTCGGCAATATTTTGAATGTTCAGAGCTTTTAATGCAGTATCAGAAACTAATTTCTCACATTTTCTGACTGTTTCTGAGGATTGCTCATGACCTTCAAGTGCAGCTGACCATCTTATAAGCCACAATAAGGCTTTATATTCATGTATTTCTCCCGCAAGCCGTTTATATCTAGCAGCTTGTCTTGATTGCCGTTTTAAAGATAAAAGTTGGCTTTCAATTTGTCCCAATATTACGTCAAGCCGAGATAAATTAGTTTCTGCAGCTTTAAGTCGTAGTTCAGCCTCATGTCTTCTTGAATAAAGTCCAGATATACCGGCAGCTTCTTCTAAAATACGACGTCTATTAGAGGGCTTTGCTGAAATTAATTCATTAATTTGACCTTGCCTAACTAATGCTGGAGAGTTGGCTCCGGTGCTAGCATCAGCAAATAAAAGCTGAACATCTTTAGCTCTTACAGTTCGATTGTTTACTTTGTAGGCGGATCCTTTGCCTTTCGTTATTATTCTCGTAATTTCAAGTGTATCATTGTCATTAAAAATTGAAGGTGCAATTCTCGAGCTATTATCAATTGTGAGGGTTACATATGCTTGATTGCGGCCAGGCCTTTGTTTGGTACCTGAAAAAATAACATCTTCCATGGCAGCTCCGCGCATTGCTTTAGCAGAGTTTGCCCCCATTACCCATCTAATTGCCTCGAGCAGGTTTGATTTCCCGCACCCATTTGGGCCAACTATTCCTGTTAAGCCAGACTTTATAATAAAATCAGTTGGCTCTACAAATGATTTGAACCCTGTTAACTTGATTTGATTAAATACCAGGGACCCCATCAGAATTAACCACTAATAGCCTCTGTTGAAGTGGAGTCTTCAATAGTATCTTCTTTAATTTCTGTAACACCTATTAATGGTATAATTAATTCTTCGATGGATTCCAAGGTAAATACCTTTTCTTGTTTACCATTTATAATAAATGTAGGTGTAGCATTGATGCCCATATCTTTACCCGATTGCATTTTATTTCGGTACTCAGATCGTAGTTCTTGATTCTGCATACATTCTAAAAACTTATCTTCTGATAATCCAGCAGACTTAGCTATTCCAATATACGCTTCACGTGCTTTTCCTTCTGACCCCATCTTAAATATTTGTTGTTGCCGCTTAAATTGTAGAGCAATATTCTTAAAGTAATTCTCTTCTGGTGCACAGAGTGCAATCATAAAACCTGCATCTGCATATTCTGGAACCCCAGTGATAAATTCTCGGAAAACATATTTTACTTTTCCCGTATCGACATATTTACTCTTAAGTTCTGGGTATACTTGGTTGTGCCAATTGGCACATGCACCACATGCTACGGAAGCATATTCAACAATAGTGACTGGGGCGTTATTTGAACCAACAGTATGGTCATTTTCTATTAAATATGGCGAGACATCCGAATTTTTTTCTATTGTTTGCGAGGATTTTGAAACCCCACCATCACTACATCCGGTAAGGGTGAGTGAGATAAAACATATAAAAGACGTGAAAAATAACGAATCAATTTTTTTAATTTTAAACATATTTAATTTTCGCAATTTTTCTGTAGATAGCAAGAGCCACATTCAGTATTTATGGGTATGGTCTTGTGGTGCGCTAGTGTGTCGTCTAGCTTAAGGATTATAATGAAGGCATTCGTAGAATATGAATAAAAATACAATCGATTTTGGTTATCAAGAGATACCAGTTGAAGAAAAAAAAGAACGAGTAAAAAACGTTTTTGACTCTGTAGCTGGAAAATATGATTTAATGAACGATGCTATGTCATTTGGTGTTCATCGTTTATGGAAAAACCTTACTATCACAAAAATAAACCCTCAACCAAGAGAGATATTAATTGATGTCGCTGGAGGCACAGGTGATTTAGCGCATAGATTTTTAAAACGTGCTGAGGCGGTTAGGGTCCGGCGTGGAGGAGAATCCGCTACTGCATATATATGTGATATAAATGATCAAATGTTGTTGGCTGGAATTGATCAAATAAAGAATAAAAATAACATTTCACGTGTTTGCGGAGACGCACAAAAACTTCCTTTTCCTGACAATTGTGCTGATGTTCTTACGATAGCTTTTGGGATTAGAAATGTAACAGACAGACAGTCTGCTCTAACCGAATTTTTTAGAGTATTGAAACCGGGCGGAAGACTATTTGTACTCGAGTTTTCAACACCTGAAGATAAAAACTTACGAAAAATTTATGATACTTACTCATTCAGCTTTATTCCTAAGATTGGAAATCTGCTTGCAGGCGAAGTTGAGAGTTATCAATACTTGGTTGAATCCATACGTAGATTCCCTAGCCAAAATAAGTTTTCCAGTATGATTGAAACTTCTGGATTTTCTAAAGTTTCCTTTAGAAAATTTTCAGGGGGAATTGCAACTTTATATTGGGGCTGGAAGATCTAGCGTTTGCGTGCTTTTCTGGCTGCATACTTGGCATCTCTACGGGCCTTTGCGGCTCGCTCCATTTCTACTTTTGCTTTTTGTGCTGCTTCTTGAGCTAATTTATTTTTTCTATCTTTTTCAGCTTTTTCTAGGGCTAGCTTTTCTATTTTTGACTTGCGTAAGGCTTCTTTTTCAGCTTCACGCTTAGCTCTTTCTTCATTACGGATGGCTCTTTCTTTTAGAAGCTTTGCTTTTTGCTCAGGATCAAGTTGTTTATCTTTGGCTCGCTTGAGCATAGCTAACTTAGCTTGCTTTTGTTCTTTAAGGCGATCGTTAAAATTTTGCCCTGGTAAACTCATGAAAAATCCTTGCTATTATAATTGCACAAAAAAAGCGTGCCACTGTGGCGGGCTATATCGCGTTAAATTAATAAAAAATCAAGTGTATGATTTTTATTTTTTTTGGCATCTAAAATCGTATGGATAAAAAATCTTTCTTAAAAGCGTCCTGATACAGAGATGCGTGCGTTGAGCGGTACTCCAACTGTTGCCTGGTGTGTGCTGTGCGATGATGGGAAGTATAGCGTATCTGTCAGGTTTTCAACATTGATTTGAACACGAAAAGTATCATTCACATCATAATAAGCTGCAGCGTCAAAACGAGTGAAAGAGGGGAGGAATGTTGCGCTTCCATTACCTGTCAATGCCTCACCTTGATGAGTAGCTCCCAGGCCAAAACCAAATTTGTCTGTGACTCTATAATTGGTCCAGATTGAGAAGGTCTTCTTAGGTAATTCACGCGGTGTAACACCGCCATTAGATGTTTCACCGGTGAGGTTGGCATAACCTGCCCGAACGTACAGACGGTCTGTGACTTCACCTTCAAGTTGAAGCTCGAAGCCATCAACTGACAATCCTTGCACTTCTGTTTCGTCTGCATTTATATCTGCACGTGAGGCACGCATTGACTCATTTTTGAAAACTGACGCTGTAAAGCTGAGGCCGTCTATTAAGTCCCATTTAAGACCTGCCTCCAGGTTTTCAAATTCGTCAGGTGAGAGAATGTCGCTTTGAACACTTCCAGGGGAAGATCTTCTTAGGCCTGCGAATTGTTCTCCTGTACGGGGCAGGAAACTTTGGCTATAGCTACCGTAAACAGAGATATTTTCTTGAGGCTTAAAAACCAGACCCGCACGCGGGGAAAACTTTTCATCTGTACGCGATAAGCCATAAGTATTGCGTCCAATATCATCTGTTGACATATCAAAGCTATCAAATCGTCCGCCCAGAATAATGTCAAAGTTATCGGAAACCGCTATTTCGTCTTGGATGAAAGCAGAGAAGACTTTAATATCTGACTCTGTTTGATCATTGAGGCCTGTAAATGTAACAGTAAATACATTATCATCAGAGTCTACGCCAGAACCGCCGGATAAGTTTAAAGGACGCGCGATAATAAAATCTTCACGATCATCGCCGATACCATCAGCCCCAAATGGGAATTCGGGATTGAAACGATCATTGTTGTTTGATGTGCCGCGATACTCTATGCCTGTCACGATTGTGTGCTCAATACCGCCCGTAGCATATTCACCAATAAGGTTGCCTGAGATGTTAAAGCTCTTACGCTGAGTTGTATCGACATAACCGTCGAGACGAACGATACCGCTTGTCCTGTCTGTCGTTAGAGAGCGCAGGTCTTGTGAATAGAAGTTTTGATATAGTTTATCAAAGTCACTATAAGTTGCGTTAAAAACACCCTTAAAGTTGTCAGAGAAGTTTTGTGTCAATGTTGCGCGTAAGATGTGAGCTTTAGCTTCAGCTGTATTTAGTTCTGGGTCACCAAAAACAATGTTCTCAAAAGCTTCAACGGGCTGGAAGTCGCCGCCAGCCAAATCATTAATAGGAATACCGCGGTCAATGAAACGTTCATTATCGATATATTCATAAGACAAATCGACTGTGGACGATGGGCTTAGTTCAAAACGCACTGTTGGGTTAAATGCAATCCGGTCGCCATCATAGAAATCACGGTGGTTATTCAGGCTCTCATATATGGCATTGATACGGAATGCTGAAGTGTCGCTTGCTGCAAAGTTACTGTCGATTTCGGCTGCAAAAGCGCCAAATGTATCGATGGCTGCCTTGTAACCTGTAAAATCTTCACCAATTTGACCTTTTTTTGTTACTCGATTAACGAGGCCGCCTGTACCGCCGCGACCGAATAGGAGCGCATTAGCGCCGCGTAGAATTTCAACTTGGTCGATATTGTAAAGACTGCGATAATATTGAACATCATCGCGTACACCATCGACGAAGAAGTCAGATGTTGAACGAACACCTCGGAAAACAACTGAATCACGATGACCCTCGCCCTGGGAGTTGGTGACGCCTGGAATATAATTGATGATGTCGCCGACACTATCAAACCCTTGGTTTGTGATTTGATTAGCCGTTATAATGGAAAGTGATTGCGGGACGTCAATGATTGGCGTTGGACTTTTAAGCGCATTAACTTGATCTGAAAACAAGTATTTTCCGGTGACGACAATTTCTTCAACTTTTTTGTTCTCGCTGGACCCCGAATAAGATTGGGCGACTGCTATTGAACTGGATAGTACTGATAAACTTAATCCAAGAAGTAATTCATGAAAATTTTTAGTATGTGTTCTGATAAACATTATTTTTACCTTTTGCGAATAATTCTCATTAACAGAAAATCTCCTAATGCAATTGAGAATTATTCGCAAGTGTAAATATAAATTTTATTTGTTATTTATTTAAAAAAAAACCCATCTGAAAGATGGGTTTTTTAGCTCTTGTTAGTTTATGTAATTATTTAATTTCTGGTCTTATTATTTTACCCTTTAGATTTTTATATACTTCAGGTGCATTAAATGCATTTTCTTTATCCATTGGTTTATTACCTTTACCAAACACAACTTCTGCAGTTGCTTTATATTTTATTATTTCGCGTATTTCGATATCATCAAAAAATGGATCGTATCTAAAGGCGGATCCGTATCCAAATCCTCTATGTCCAAACCTTGCTCTTCCATATAACCTGGCAGATGAAAAGCCTCCGAAACTAGAGTAAGGGTATCTCTGGCTCCAACCAAAATTTGGGCTAAAAAAACTGTACCCAAAATATGGGTCATATATACTAGAGTGTGAACTAGATGTTGTTCTTATACGCTTTTTTTCTTCTACATCTCTTTTTACCAGTATGAAGTGATCAAATTTCTTTTCTAATGCAATTTCTGCTGCTCTGAAGAGAAGATAGTTCTCTACTGTTTCACGGTCAGTTAGAGAATTTCCTCCAAATGTTATTCTTACCCTATCTTTTTCGATGTTAGTTTGGCTAAAACCGTCATACGAACCTGTTTTTGAAGCTGGCTGATAAGGTGTAGCGGTAGTACATGAGGCAAGGATTGAAAATACAAATAAAGTGATTAATTTTTGAATTTTCATGTGCAAACTCCTTTAATTAAAATAA